>JACOUE010000078.1 GCA_016178045.1 Chloroflexota bacterium | reverse complement strand
GATCTGCCGCCGCGTCTCCTCCTCGCCCAAGACCACAGGCAGCATGGGGACGCGCGCCCGCCGGTAGTCGCTGCTGTAGTTGAGGGCCAGCGCCCAGAAGTGCGGCGGCGTCCACAGCACCACGATCCCGAACAGGATCAGGGCTGGAAGCTCGACCCGGCCGGTGACGGCCGCCCAGCCCACCACCGGCGGCATCGCCCCGGCGGCGCCCCCGATCACGATGTTCAGGGGAGTCGACCGCTTCAGCAGGATCGTATAGACCACTACGTAGAAGCCGAAGGCGCCCAGGGTGAGGAAGGCGGCGGGCAGGTTCACGAACGCCTCCAGGATGAGGAACCCGGCACCCGCCAGCACCACGCCGAAAAGCGCCGCCCGCTCCGGCTCGATCTGGCCGGCGGGGACGGGCCGTCCCCGCGTGCGGAGCATCATGCTGTCGATGTCGCGGTCGAAGTAGCAGTTGAGGGCGTTCGCCCCGCCGGCGGCCATCGCTCCGCCGGCCAGCGTCGCGAGCACCAGCCAGGGCGAGGGCCAGCCGCCCTCGGCCAGGATCATCGCCGGGATAGTGGTTATCAGCAGGAGGAGGATGATGCGCGGCTTCGTGAGCCGCAGGTAAGCGACGGCGACTTCGCTCGCCGTCCGCGCCCGTCTCGCCGCGACGCTACCGAGCATCCCGCGCCTTCCTAGGTCCGTCGCCGTTCTAGGTATGCCCACGAGATTGCCACCACCAGCGAAGCCCACAGCGCCGAGGCCAGCGCCAGGTGGGCGATGCGTACCGAAATCGCCAGATCGAACCAGATATTGCTCGCGCCGACGAAGACCTGGGCCACGTACAGGACCAGCGCCGCGCCGACGCTGATCAGGATACGCCCGCTCCGCGGCCGCCGCCAGGCCTGCACGGCGGTCGCCAGGAGGAAGACTCCCACGCCGGCCGCCATCAAGCGGTGGGCGTAGTGAAGGTCGCCCAGGCGCCCGCCCGCCGCGACAAGCTTGCCGTTGAACAGGGGCCAGTCGGGGTAGACGAGGCCGGCGCCGCTGCTGGCCACGTATGAACCCGTGAGGATGAGGGCGAACGTCGCCGCGGCGGCGACGCCGGCCGCCAGCAGGAACGCCTGCGACCTGCGCCCGGCCGCCGCCACCGGGCCGTTCGAGACGCCGGCTTTGGAATCGGCCGGAACGAACGCGGCGATGGTCGTCACGATCAGCACTGCCAGGAGGACGAGGGCGATAGCCAGGTGCAGCGCCACTATCGTCGCGGGCAGCTCCATGTTAACGGTGGCGCCGCCCACCAACGCCTGCACGACGACCAGAACCAGGGCCAGCGTCACGCCCGCGGTGACGCGGCGGTCGCCGCGGCGCCAGAGCCAGGCGCTGGCCGCCGTACCCAGGATAAGCAGGGCCACCGCCACCGCGGTGAGCCGGTGGGCGTACTCGATTAGCACCTTGGTCTGTAGAGGCGGGATCAGCTCGCCGTGACAGCGCGGCCAGTCGAGGCAGGCAAGGCCGGAGTCCGTCGCCCGCACCGTCCCGCCCAGGACGATCAGGGCGTAGGTGGCGAGGGTCGTCAGCAGGGCCAGGTAGCGGACATCGAGGACGGAGCGGAGCTGCGATACGAAGACCGGCGGGCCCTTTTCTCGGGCGGCTATGGAGGTAAGCGTTTTCAGCACCGGCCCTTCAACCGCAAGCTAAGCACGTCCGACCGCAGAGGCGCCGGCGAAAGCCGCTGGCAGACCCTCAGGGGTTATCGAAGACGGGAAGAAGGCAAATACAGACCGCATAGGGGAGACCCACCCGGACGTCTCTTGTACCTTGTATCACAATCGAAAATTGGGTGTCAAGCAAGCCCCGGCGAGGGGGTTCGCTGCCTGCGACACCCGTCCAGCCCGTCCGGCGTAGTTCTAGCGCCCGCTCCAAAAAGGGTTTACATACGAGAGGGAAACCGCCTATAATGCGGGCGGATATAACTCGTGCCTATAGGACTGAGAGGAATTGCCAATTAGAGCCCGTAGAGGCAGGCCCTACGGGCTCTAATTCCGTTTAGCGACTGGAGACGGCACCATGACGGAAGGCTTCGCTACCCAGGAGATCGCCCGCGGCCTTAAAGATGTCGTCCTAGACACCACCGAGACCAGCTTCATCGACGGCGCGGCCGGCAAGCTCCTGTACAACGGCTACAACATCCACGACCTTGCCGAGCAGTCCACCTTCGAGGAGGTGACGTTCCTCCTCTGGCACAAGCGCCTCCCCACCCGTAGCGAGCTCGACCGGTTCGACGTCCGGCTCAAGGCGAGCCGGACGCTCCCGCCCCCCATCATCGCGGTCATCCGGCTGGTGCCGCAGGCCCACCCCATGGACGCCCTCCGCACCGCCGTCTCCGCTCTCGCCGCCTTCGACCCGGACGCCTCGGACGTGTCCGAAGAGGCGCGCCTCCGCAAGGCCACGCGGATCACGGCCCAGGTCCCCACCATCATGGCCGCCCACGACCGCATCCGCCAAGGCAAGGACCCGGTCGCGCCGATAGACACGCTTTCCCACACCGCCAACTTTCTCTACATGCTCCACGGCAAGGAGCCCGACGAGGACGCCGCCCGCGCCATCGACATCGACCTGATCCTCCACGCCGAGCACGGCTCCAACGCGTCGGCCTTTGCCGCCCGCGTCACCGCCTCCACAGAGTCAGACCTGCACTCCGCCATCGTCTCCGCCATCGGCACCCTCAAGGGGCCGCGCCACGGCGGGGCGGCGGAAGCGGTCATGCGGATGGTGGAGGAGATCGGCGAGGTGGACCGCGTCGATGAGTACATCCAGCACATGCTGGCCGAGGGCCGACGGATAATGGGCATGGGCCACCGGGTGTACAAGGTGGAGGACCCGCGCGCCCGCCACATGCGGGAGCGGGCCCGCCTCCTGGGCGAGAAGCTGGGCCAGCCAAAGTGGTACCAGATTCTCCAGCGCATCGTGGAGGTGACCACGCCGCTGCGGGCGCGGGGCATCTCCCTGAACGTGGACTTCTACGCCGGCGCCGTCTACTACCTGCTGGGGATCCCGGAGGACCTCTTCATCTGCATGTTTGCCATGGGCAGGGTCCCCGGCTGGTGCGCCCAGGTCTTCGAGCACTGGCGGGACAACGTGCTCATCCGGCCCCTCCTCCACTACACGGGGCCCATGGACCTGGAGTACGTGCCGCTAGACCAGCGGGAATAGCGACCGGGCGCTCGGCCCGCTACCCCTCGACGCTCTCGATGCGGAAGCGGATCATCCCGGCGGGGGCCTGCACCTCCACCTCGTCGCCCTCGCTGCGCTCGATGAGGGCGCGCCCCACCGGCGAGACGCTGGAGATCTTCCCCTCTTGGGCGTTCGCCTCGTTCGCCCCCACGACGGTGTAGCGGACGGCAGCGCCGTTGGCGAGGTTCCGTAGCACCACGCTGCACCCCAGGTGGACCTTCGCCCCGCCGCGGTTCTCCACGATCACCGCCTGCTTGAGGGTCGCCTCGATCTCACGGATGCGGCCCTCCACGTGGGCCTGCCTCTCCTTGGCCGCGTCCAGGGGAGCGTTCTCCCGGAAGTCCTTGTCGACCATCGCCCGGCGGAGCTCGTCGGCGATGGCCGGCCTCTGGGCGATGAGCGATTCCAGCTCCGCTCCCAGCGCCGCCCGGCCCTCCGGCGTTAGCTCAACCGTCTCAGGCACCGGGCCGACCACGGACTCCGTGCCGGTGCCCTTCCGCAGCCGCAGATGGGGGGCGAGGTTTGTCTCCGTCAGCCCTTCCTTCTTGAGAAAGGCCAGGAAAGAGCGAACATGGTCGGCGCGGCGGGACGCCTCGGCGGTGGCAGGGCCCAGCGTGTCAGCGTAGAGGGAGATGTCGTGGCCGCGGAGGTCGGAGAGGGAGCGGTCGGCGCCATACCAGCGGATGAACCTATAGACTTCGCCCTGAAGCTCCTGGCGGGCGGCGTCGCCGAGCCGCGACAGGAAGAGCTGCGCCGCCTGCGTGAGCGACACGTCGGGCATGGCAAGTATCGATTCTATGGGCCGGGAATCTGAGGGTCAACGATTAGCGGGAGCCCGTACCGGGCGGCGGCGTCGTGGCCCCGGGCTTGGGGGTCGAGGAGGCCACCGGCGAGCCCGCGGGCGTCGCCGAGGGCGACGGGCTGGGCGAGGCGGCGGGCGTAGGCGTCGCGCCCAGGGAGTTGAGGATGGTCTCCGATAAGGCCAGGATCACGGCGACGTCCGCCTTCTTCTCCGGCGGCACGGCGCCCTGCACCTGGGGGAGGAGCTCCTGCTGCCTGGTGGCGAACTCCAGCACCGCCCGCCTAGTCGCTTCATCCAGCTCCGTGGGGTCGTCCAGGCTGGCGGCCAGCCGGGCCGTCGTGTCCTGGAGCGAGTCGATCAGGGCGCCGTCCACCTGGTCCGCCTGGAGCGACGACTCCAGGTCCTGGACGTTGCGCTGGGCCTGCTCGATCAGCGCCGGGTCGATGGGCGTGGGGAGATTAATCTGCACTTCTGGCGACTCCGGCAGGGGGCCTCCGCCCTCGCTCATGAAGGCCGCGCCCACGAAGGCCAGGACGGCGACGCCGGCCGCCACCCCGACGAGGGCGGGGGCCCACCCCCAGGACCGCCAGCCCGAGGGCCGCACCGCCACGGCGGCCCGCTCCCGTCGCTCAGCGATCGCAGCCTGGAAGCGCGACCGGGCCCGCTCCTGGTACTCCAGGGAGGGGCTGACGGCGACGGCGTCGGAAAGCTCAAGCGACGTCTCCAGGAGCGGCTCCAGCCTCTCGGAGTGCTGGGGGTAGCGGTCGAGACACTCGCGGACGGTGGTCTCGCCGCTCAAGAGGCCGGAGAGGCACTCTTCGAAGACGTCCTCAAACTTTGTCTTTACCATAGACCTTCGGGCTGCCTCTCAGGGTCTCCCGCAGCTTGGCGATCGCCTTGTGCTGGATGACCTTGATGTTGCCTTCCCCCTTACTCATGACACGGGCGGTCTCCGCCACCGACAGTCCGGCGCCGAAGCGGAGGGAGATGACCCGCCGCTGCGCCTCGGGTAGGTTCTGAGCCGCCCGCATGATCTCTCTTATCACCATCTGGTTTTCCACCCGCTCCTCCGGGCCCTGGGTGTCCACAGGCAACGCCTCCGACAGGGGCGCCGAGCGCCCGCGGGAGCCATCGCGCCGGCGGTGACTGACCACCGCGTTGTGCGCGATCCGGAAGATCCAGGCGGAGAACGGTGCCTCCCGCCACTGGAACCGCCCGATGGCGTCCAGTACCCGGAGGAAGACCTCTTCCGTCAGGTCTTCGGCGTCGCTTATGTTGCCCGTGCGGGCCAGTATGTAACGGTAGACTCGGGGGAAATAGAGGGTGTAGAGCTCGGACAGCGCTTGTTCGTCGCCCGCTCGAGCGGCATCCACCATGGGACGCTCGCCCTGGGCACCTGCGCTAGGGCTCACGGGGCAGTCCTCCCTTAAGCCCCCCTGCTAGGCTTGGTCGGTGGTTGCCCCCTAATGATACCCTATTTCCCCGTCCATGGAATAGAACGCCTGCTCATGTGGAAAAGTTAACGGCCCGGCAAGTACGGCGGAGATAGAAAAAGGGAAACAGGAGCTCCGGTGGTGGAAGCGGCTAAATCAAGGAGACCGGCGGCGTTTCCTGCTCGCCAAAGGCGAGGAGGCCCAGCCAGGGGACGGCAAGGTCGCCGACGCTCGGCTCATCGCCCTGCCTGTCTTGGGCCAGGAAACCGCCGCTCGCCTCAATGTACGTCTGGGCCAGCCGGGAGAAGATGTCCAGCACCGGGTCGTCCAGGCCCAGGATAGTAACGCGGCTCCACCAGGGGAGTGCCCTAGCGGCGATGTCACCCGCCTCGGGCAGCGGAACCGGCGTCGTTGTAGGCGTAGCGGTCGGCTCGGGCTTCGGCGTCCGCTCGGGTGTTGGGTCGGGTGTCCGGGTCGCGACCGGCGTCGGGTCGGGAGCGGCCGGCACGGGCGTGGCCGCGGGGGTTGGGTCGGGTGTCGGTGCCGGCGTCGGCGCCGGCGTGGCCACAGGGGTCGGGTCCGGCGCGGGGGCGGCGTCGGCCTGGCCGCCGAAGTCGTTCGTCCAGTACCAGCCGAAGTGGGACCCCTCGTTGTAGGCCCGGGCGATGCCGATCACGGTGAAGTTGGGGTTGAGCAGCACCGCGTTGTGACCGGGCGAGTTCTTCCACAGCCTCAGGGCGCCTTTGGCGTCGCTGACGCCGGCCGCCAGGTTCTCGCCCTTCCAGGTGTTGTAGTTGTAGCCGAAGTCTGCCATGCGGGTGAAGGGGTCTCGGCCCAGGGAGTCGGTGTGGCTGAAGTAGTCCTTGGTCGCCATGTCGTTGCTCATCCAGACGGCGGCCTTGGTGAGAAGGCTGGAGGTGCTGAGAGTCCCCAGCCCGTTTGCGGCGCGGTAGTTGTTGATGAGACCGAGGAGGGTCTGCTCCTCGGAGTCGAGGGCGGCGGCCTGGCGCGAAGGGAAGACGCCCAGCGCCAAGAACGACGCGGCCAGTACCGTAGCGGCCAATAGTACGAGATGGCGGAAGCCGCCGGAGGTGATTGCGATCGTCTTTGCCTGTCGTTCCATGTGCTACAATGCGAATGCGCTTCGCCCCAGAAGGGCGGGAGCGTGGCCGGGACGGGGAGCTTGGTTTTCACGGGCCTGTTTCCCCGTCCTTTGCTGTTTCCGTAGACTTAGACGACCGCCTACGTAAGGCTGTTACAGCATGCGAACGCTCCGCGAGGGTGCCGAATGGCTAAACCTCCCCCTGACCTCCGGCCAGGTGGAAGCGTTCGAGAGGTACTTCGAGACGCTGTCCGCCTGGAGCGGACGGGCCGGCCTCACCGGCATCACCGGCCGCGAGGAGGTGCAGCGGCGGCATTTCGTGGAGTCGCTGGCGCTGGGCCGGGAGCTGGAGAAGGCGGACGCCCTGGGGCCGAGGGTCATCGACATCGGCAGCGGGGCGGGCTTCCCGGGAGTGCCGCTGAAGATCGTCTGGCCCCATCTGGAGGTGACCCTCCTGGAGGCCAGACGCAAGAAGGCCACGTTCCTGAACGAGTTGTTATCGGCGCTGGGGCTGACGGACGTCGGCTTCGTTATCGGGCGGGCGGAAGACGCCGCCCGCGACCCCGCTCACCGCGAGGCGTACGACACGGTGGCGGCGCGGGCGGTGGCGCCGCTGCCGGTGCTGGTAGAGCTGGCCCTGCCCTTCCTGCGCCTCGGCGGCTACCTGGCGAGCCCCAAGGGAAGCGGCGCCCCTCGCGAGGCGGAAGCAGCGAAGACGGCGCTGGAGGCGTGCGGCGGGCAGCTGGTGACGGTCGAGCCGCTGGCCCTGCCGGGCGCCGGGCCGCAGCCGGTGCTGGTGCTGGTGCGAAAAGTTGCGCCCACTCCGCAGCGATTCCCCCGCCGGGCGGGTATACCCTCCAAGCGTCCCCTGCGTTAATAGTTGTAGGCGAGCGAGGGGCTAACCGCGCGCCTCCATAGTTCATACGGTTTGCCCGCTCCCGGGAGGGAAACCATGAGTTACCAGACGACGAGCGTCCAGACGGTGACAGGCTGGCTGGGCCGGCTCCTCCGGCTGGACCTGAGAGTGTTCCAGGAGATCCGCTCCGACCCAAGCGCCAGCACGTGGTCGCTGCTGGTGGTGGTCGCGGCCAGCTTCATGTCAGGGCTGGGGTCGTGGCTGTGGTGGGTGTTCCGCCTGGACGGCAGCGAGGGAGAGGCTTTCCTGAAGACAGCCCTCCTGGGCGGCCTGCTCCAGGTGGGGGTCTGGTTCCTCTGGGTCTACATCGCCTACCAGGTGCTGGCCAGAGCCTACGGCGCGCACGCCGACTTCTACGAGATGATCCGCACCATGGGCTTCGCTTTCGCCCCCATGGGCCTGGCCGTGTTCATGGCCATCTCCTCCCTCACCATCCCCTTCGGCGTCATCCCCGTAGTGGCGGCGGTGCTCCTCACCACCGTGGCCATCGAGGCCACCACCACGGCGGAGAGCCACCAGGTCATCCTGGCCAACCTTGCCGGGTTCGCGGTCTTCGCTCTGGTGATGGGCATCCTGGCGAACATCGGCGAGATGGCCCCCGAGGGCGGCGGCCATATCGGCGGCATCGCCCCTGGCATCTTCTTCTTCGCCCTGGACTGACCAGACCCGCCGGCGATAAGCTAGACTAGACCGAAGGCCCCAGCCCTTCTGCAGGCAGGGCTGGGGCCTCACTTACGACCAGGAGGAGGCGCCTTGTCTTCCCCCGGCCACGCCGTCCGGCGCCGCTACCAGTCCAACATCTGGAAGTTCTACCTCTATTCCTTCCTGCTTAACTTCCAGCTCTGGTGGCCCATCTGGATCATCTACCTCCAGAAGGACCGCGGCCTCTCCCTGGGGCAGATCACCCTCCTGGACGTCCCCTTCTGGCTGGGTATCGTCGTCCTCCAGGTGCCGGCCGCGGCTATCGCCGACCGCTGGGGCCGCAAGCCCACCCTCGCGGCGGCGGCGCTGTTCGGGGCGGCAGCGGTAACGATCTTCGGGCTGGCCACTACGTTCTGGCTGCTGCTGGCCTCCTACCTGATCTGGGCCGCGTCGTTCTCACTGCTGGTGGGGCCCGACTCCGCCTTCCTCTTCGATACCCTGCGGGCACTGGGCCGCGAGGGCGAGTACCAGAAGCTGTACGGCTTCGCCTGGGCGATGATGACCGGGGCCACTCTCGCCGGGACGCTGGCCGGCGCGCCGCTCGCCGCCGCCACGAACCTATCGTTCCCCATCGTCCTCAGCGGCGGCATGGGGTTCGCCGCCTTCCTCAGCGCCCTCCTCTTCGTAGAGCCCTTGCCGGAGTTCCGGTCGGAGCTGTCGCTCTCCTACCGGGCGGTCATCCGCGACAGCGTGCGCCTAGTCGTCAACCGGCCCACTGTGCGCTACGCCATCCTCTACTTCGGCGTAGTGACCCTGGGCACCCTCGGCCCCATATTCTTCCTCCAGCCTTTCCTGACGGAGCACGGCGTGGGCATCGAGGCGCTGGGGCTCTGGCAGACACCTACGCGGGTCGCCGGCATGGTCGGCGCCCTCATCGGCTACAGGGTGGTCGCGGCGATGGGGGAGCGGATGACGTTCCAGGCGGCTCTGGCCGCGATGGTGGCCTCCTACGTATTCGTCGCCAGCTGGGGCACCATCTACGCCGTCGCCGCCTTCCCGGTAATGAACCTGCTCTTCATCATGTCGCGACCCCTGCTCACCGACTACCTGAACCGGAGGGTGTCCAGCGGCCAGCGGGCGACGGTGGTGTCGATGACGAACCTGGCATACGCGATGGCCCTGGCGCCGGTGGCGCCGCTACTGGGCGCCCTAGCCGACAGCGCCTCCCTTACCGCGGCCTTCTGGGCCGCGGGAGCTATCGTGGGCGGCACCGGAGTGCTCGTCCTCGCCCTGTGGGCGAAGGCCGAGCAGAGCGAGGCGCCGGTGGTAGCGGAGGCGGAAACGACGGCCGTCCTGCCCCGGCTCGACTAGCCGGCGGCGCCGGCGCTGCGCAGCTCTTCGATCTCTTCCTTGCTGTAGCCCGCGCTCTGGAGGAGCTCCTCCGTGTGCTGGCCCCGCTGGGGCTGCGTGCTGCGGACCGACCCCGGCGTCTCCGACAGCTTCGCCCCCACCCCCACCTGCAGCACTTTGCCGAACTCCGGGTGCTCCACCTCCGCGATCATGCCCCGGGCCCGCACGTGGGGGTCGGCGAAGACCTCGTCCAGCGAGTAGACGGGCGCTACACAGATATCGTGCTGGCGCAGCTCCTCGAACCACTCGTCGCGCGTCTTCTCCTTGAAGCGGCGGCGAAAGTAGTCGAACATCTCCGGGTGCTTCTCACGGTTGTTCTGGTGGGGGATGAACTCCTGGCAGCCCATGACCCGGCAGAGCGTCTCCCAGAACCACGGCTCCAGGCAGCCGATGCTCAGCCACCTGCCGTCGGCCGTCTCGTAGACGTGGTAGAAGGGGACGCCGCCATTCAGGTAGTCCGCGCCGGGCCGGGGCACGTGGTCGGAGCCGAAGTACTGGCCGGCGACCATGGCGATGAGGGAAGTGACGCCGTCGCTCATGGCCATGTCCACGTACTGGCCGCGGCCCGCCGTACCGCGGGCTACGATGCCGGCGAGGATGGCGAAGGCGGCGTACAGCCCTCCCCCGGCGAAGTCGGCGATGATGTTCACCGGTATGGCCGGCGGCTGTCCCGGCCAGCCGGTCATCCCCAGCGCGCCCCCGAGGCTGATGTAGTTGATATCGTGGCCCACCAGGCCGGCGTAGGGGCCGTCCTGCCCATATCCGGAGAGCGAGCAGTACACGATGCGGGGGTTGACCTTGGAGACCGTCTCGTAGTCCACGGCCAGGCGCTTGACCACGCCCGGCCGGAACCCCTCGATCACCACGTCCGCCGTCTCGCACAGGCGGTAGAACGCCTGCCGCGCCCGCTCGTCCTTCAGGTTGAGAGCGACGGAGCGCTTGTTGCGGCCCAGGGCGTTGAACGCCATCATCCGCCCGCTGGCGGCGGCGTCGAAGCGGCGGCCAACGCCGGGCGGCTCCTCGATGACGATTACGTCCGCCCCGAAGTCGGCCAGGAGCATCGTGCAGTAGGGGCCGGGGGCCAGTCGGGTAAGGTCCAGGACACGAATCCCTTCCAAGGCCATCATGATGCGACTCCTCCTTAGGGGGCTGCATCCAGAGAGCCGCAGCCCGTGCTTGCGGGGGTCTGAAGACCCCGACCTACATTCTACATTCCCCACTCACCCCTTCGACGGGCTCGGGATGAGCGGAGGCAAGACCTTCGCCCTCCATAACGTTCTCCAGCCGATACTGCTCGAACTGGTCCTCGTCCGCAACCCGGGAGCGGGCGCTGAGGCGGAGGGCCAGCCAGTCGAGGTGAAAGCGCCCGCCGGGGAGGGGCTGGGCGCGGGCGCGGAAGTCGGCGGCGGGGAGGAGCCAGACACTCTCCCGCGACACGTCCACCAGGGCGACGTACTCCTCGATGTCGCTGCGGAGCATCCAGTGGAGGCCCAGGTTGTTGCCGGAGCGCCGGTGGGGCGCCGCGTTGGCCAGCAGCCTGAGCAGGGCCGTCCTGCCGTCCGGAGAGAGCAGGACGTAGAGCCCTTCGTGGCCGGCCGTCGCCGTCTCCAGCCCGGCGCCGTAATCGGCCAGCCGCCGGCGCAGCACCCCTTCGGCCGCCTCGAGCAGGCCCGGCTGGGGCGGGCCGTCGTAGCTGAAGAAACGGGGGCGGGCGGGCTTGGGCATCGCGTCGGTATCATGCCTGCGGAGGAGCGCGCCGGTCAAGCGCCGCCCCTCGCCGCTTATCCTTCGACGCGCTCGGGATGAGCGGACCCTCGCCCGCGCTTGCTACGGGCCATCGGCTCTGATACCATACACTGGCACAGGGGGCTGTAGCTCAGTTGGGAGAGCGCCTCAATGGCATTGAGGAGGTCAGGGGTTCGACTCCCCTCAGCTCCACCAAACTCGCAATCTGTCATTCTGAGGAGGCCGAAGGCCGAGGAAGAATCTTGGCGGTCGCGCTCAGTACGATATCCAGCGACCAAGATTCTTCGCTCCCTACGGTCGCTCAGAATGACAAAATAGGGTAGAAGGCGGCGAAGGGGAGTAGTAGGCGCAGGACCGGTCGGAACGTGGGACTGCGGGACGAGGGTCGCGACCCCCGTCCCCCGCCCCTCGACCCCACCATCAGAGAGCTGGCGGCGCTGCGAGCCAGCACAAAAGGCCGAACTCGCCTCCCCCGACTGGTCGGGGGGTCCCGGTGAGCGTAGCATCCTCGGGACCGGAGCCTCGCCGGCGAAAGGCCCGGCCCGGTAGCCGGACGACGGGAAGTGCGCCCGTTACAGCGCCTGCCTGCCGGCAGGCAGGCCTCTAGAGCGCCCCGATGAGCGAAGCATCATCGGGGAAACAGGGTGGTACCGCGGAGAAAAGGGCCCTCCGTCCCTGGGACGGAGGGCCCTTGAGGTTTAGGAAATGCCTATCGACGACCAGCTGGCCATATTCGGGCGGATCGCCTTCGCGGCGGCCCTGGGCGCCGTCATCGGCCTCCAGCGCGAGCTCCAGGGCTACCCCGCCGGCATCCGCACCATCGCCCTCGTCACCCTGGGCGCCACGCTGTTCACGGAGGTGTCGCAGCTCATGGGCGGCGACGACCGCGTGGCGGCGCAGATCGTCACCGGCATCGGCTTCATCGGCGCCGGCGTCATCTTCCGCGAGCAGTTCACGGTGCGCGGCATCACCACCGCCGCCACCATCTGGGCGGCGGCGGCCATCGGCATGGCTGTGGGACTGGAGCTCTTCCTGGTGGCCAGCGTGGGCACGCTCCTGATCTTCTTCGTCCTCTGGGCCCGGCCGGTCACCCGCCGCATGGATGACCTCATCCGCCGCTGGTTCGGCGAGCTCAGGGAGGAGTTCCTCCACGAGACCGACCCCAAAAACGACGACACCCCTCAAGAGGAGAGGCGCGATGACTGAGGCGGCACCACGCAAGACCGAAGCGCGGACCGTCCAGCCCGGCCACCCGGCGCTGCCGCGCTACGACCCGAAGGAAATCGAGAAGAGGTGGCAGAAGAGGTGGGCGGCCGATGGGCTCTACCGCACGCCCGATGACGCCCCGCAGCCCAAGTTCTACTTCCTCACCATGCTCCCCTACACCTCCGGCGACCTCCACGTGGGGCACTGGTACGCCATGGCCCCCTCCGACACGGCCGCCCGCTTCCGCCGCATGCGCGGCTACAACGTGCTGTTCCCCATGGGGTTCGACGCCTTCGGCCTGCCCGCGGAGAACGCCGCCATCAAGGAGGGCATCCATCCCCACCGCTGGACGTACGACAACATCGACAACATGCGCCGCCAGCTGAAGACGATGGGGGCGATGTTCGACTGGTCGCGCGAGGTCCGCACCTGCGACCCGGAGTACTACCGCTGGAACCAGTGGTTCTTCCTCAAGCTCTACGAGCGCGGCCTAGCCTACCGCGCCCTGGCCCCCGCCAACTGGTGCCCCTCCTGCCAGACGGTGCTCGCCAACGAGCAGGTCCTCCCCGACGGCACCTGCGAGCGCTGCGGCACCCCCGTGACCCGTCGCGACCTGGAGCAGTGGTTCCTGCGCACCACCGCCTACGCCGACGAGCTGCTGGACCACTCCAAGATCGAGTGGCCGGAGCAGGTCGTCGCCATGCAGAAGAACTGGATCAGTCGCTCGGAGGGGGTGGAGATCGCCTTCGGCCTGGACCTGCCTGCCGGCAGGCATGGCGCGCCCGGCGTCGAGGAGACAGAGATCCGAGTCTTCACCACCCGCGCCGACACGATCTTCGGCGTCACCTCCATGGTGCTGGCGCCGGAGCACCCCCTGGTGCCTAAGCTGACAGCGCCCGACCGCCGCCAGGAAATCGACAAGTACATCGAGTACGCCCGCCGCCAGACGGAGATCGACCGCATGTCGATGGAGCGGGAGAAGACGGGCGTCTTCACCGGCGCCTACTGCAAGAACCTGCTCTCCGGCGAGGACGTGCCCATCTGGATCGCCGACTACGCCCTGCTCTGGTACGGCACCGGCGCCGTCATGGGCGTCCCCGCCCACGACCAGCGCGACTTCGAGTTCGCCCGGCAGTTCGGCCTCCCGATCAAGGTGGTCGTCGCCCCGCCCGACTGGGACGGCGCGCCGCTGGAGCAGGCGTACGTTGAGCCGGGCACCATGGTGAACTCCGGCCGCTTCGACGTCCTCCCTTCGGAGGAGGGCAAACAGGCCATCGCGGATTATGTAGAGGCCCAGGGCTGGGGCCGCCGCTCTATCTCGTACCGCCTGCGCGACTGGCTCGTCTCGCGCCAGCGGTACTGGGGCACGCCCATTCCCATCGTCCACTGCCCCAAGTGCGGCCCCGTCCCCGTGCCCGAGCCCGGGCTCCCCGTCCTTTTGCCCGAGGACGCCGAGTTCAAGCCCACGGGGGAGTCGCCACTGGCCGGCCACGAGCGCTTCGTCAACACCACGTGCCCAAAGTGCTCCGGGCCCGCCCGCCGCGAGACGGACACGATGGACACCTTCATGGACTCCAACTGGTACTTCATCCGCTACCTCAGCCCCCACTACGACGCGGGGCCGGTAGACCCGGCGCTGGCACGGAAGTGGCTGCCCGTCGACCAGTACACGGGCGGCGCGGAGCACGCCGTCATGCACCTGCTCTACGCCCGCTTCTTCTGGAAGGCCCTCCGCGACCTGGGCCTGGTGGACGGGGACGAGCCGTTCCTGCGGCTGTTCAACCAGGGGCAGATCCTGGGGCCCGACGGCCAGCGCATGAGCAAGTCCCGCGGCAACGTCGTGGCGCCGGACGAGCAGGTCTCGCGCTACGGGACCGACACGTTCCGCTGCTACCTGATGTTCCTCGGCCCCTGGGACGAAGGCGGCCCCTACGCCTTCGAGGGGATCACCGGCATCTGGCGCTGGCTCAACCGCGTCTGGAACCTGGCCCTGAGCGAGCCGCCGGCCGGCGCCGCCGACCCCGTCGCGGTGCGGGAGATGCGCCGCGTCACCCACAAGACCGTCCGCCGCGTAACGGAGGACCTGGAGCGCTTCCGCTTCAACACCATGCTCGCCGCCCTCATGGAGATGACCAACCACCTGACCAAGGCCCGCGAAAGCGGCCCGGTGGACGCGGCCGCCTGGGACGAATCCATCGACTCGCTCCTGCGGATGACGGCGCCCGCGGCCCCGCACATCGCCGAGGAACTGTGGACGCGCACCGGCCGGCCCTACAGCGTGCACCAGCAGTCGTGGCCAACGTGGGACGCGGATCTGACGCAGGAGGAGGAGATAACGCTGGTGGTGCAGGTCAACGGCAAGGTGCGCGACCGCCTCCAGGTGCCCGCCGATATCGAGGAAGCGCTGGCCAGGGAGATGGCCCTGGCCAGCCCCCGGGTGCAGGCCCACATCGGCGGGCGGGACGTATTACGGGTGGTGTACGTGCCGGGCAAGCTGGTCAACGTGGTGGTGAGGTAGCGTGCCCACCGTACTGGCCCGTAGGATCATCGCAGCGCCGCAGGAGGCCGTCTGGGCCGCCCTCTCGGACATCGAGAACGCCTCCCGCTGGAACAGCGCCTGGTCGCGCGTCGAGTTCCTCGGCGAGAAGCGCCAGGGTGAGGGCACCGTCTTTCGCGCCCACAGCGACGACGGCGGCAGCGCCGAGTTCGAAGTCGTCCGCTGGGTGCCGGAGGAGTACATCGCCTTCGCCCCCCACGGCGCCGACGAGGAAGACTACCTCATCACCCTGGAGGGCCACGCCGTCCACCTCCGCCCCCTGAGCGAGGACCAGACGGAGGTCACCATCGTCGCCAGCGCCCGCAGCCACGGGATCAGGGGCTGGCTGGCTGGCCGGCTGGTCTGGCCGGGCTACCAGAAGGAGGGGCTGAAGCGCGCCCTCGAGCGGCTGGCCGCCCTGTTCGAACCGGAGGAAGAGGAAGAGTAAACTGGTGGCGAGGGACGCATGAGGCGCCTTGCCCCCCTTCTTATCGCTCTCGCCGCCATCGGGATCGCGGCGGCGCCCCACCGCGCGGAGTCGGCTCCCGCCGCGGACAGCCTCCTTCGCGGCACCGCCCAGATCGTCTACGACGTCGACCCGTCCGAGCGGACGCGGGTGACCTGGGATGTTACCCTAAAGAACAACGACCCGGAGACGGTCTTCAGGGAGCAAGGCGTCGTCTCCTTCTACGACAGCTACAACCTCCCCCTGCTCCGCGGCGCCGGTAACGTCAGCGCCGTGGGGCCAGGAGGCGGTCCCCTGGCCGTCACCGTCAGAGACCAGACGCCGGGACCGGTCGTC
>JACOUE010000077.1 GCA_016178045.1 Chloroflexota bacterium | reverse complement strand
GAAGAGGCGTTCGTCCGCCGCAACATCCCCTACCGCCTGGTCGGCGGCACCCGCTTCTACGAGCGCCGCGAGGTCAAGGACCTGCTCGCCTACCTGCGCCTGGTCCACAACCCGTACGACACCGTCGCCTTGACGAGGGTCATCAACGTCCCCCACCGCGGCATCGGCGATAAGACGGTGGCAGAGCTCGGCCGCTGGGCCAAGGAGATGGGCGTGCCCCCTTACTCCGCCCTCCAGCTCCTGGCCGACGCGGAGCGGGACCAGCCGGACCAACCCGCTCGTGGTGAGCCTGTCGAACCACGAGCGGACGGGCACGCCTTCCAGCGCCGGACTGTGGGGGCGCTGCTGCGCTTCCTAGGCCTCCTCAACGAGCTGATTGCCCTGGGCAAGACCGAATCCCTCAGCGCGGTCCTCGACACCGTCATCGAGCGCACAGACTACCATGCCTACATCAGCGCCGACCCCGACGCCGAGGAGCGCTGGGAGAACGTCACCGAGCTGCGTGCCGTCATCGCCCAGTACGATGAGCTGAAGCCGGAGCACGCCCTCGCCGCCTTCCTGGAGGACGTCGCCCTCGTCACCGACGTCGACGAGTACGACGAGAAGGCAGACGCCGTGACGCTCATCACTCTCCACGCCGCCAAGGGGCTGGAGTTCCCTGTCGTCTTCATCGTCGGGATGGAGGAGGGACTGCTGCCCCACATGCGCTCGCTGGAGAGCGGCGATCCGGCCCAACTGGAGGAGGAGCGCCGCCTGTGCTACGTGGGCATGACCCGGGCGAAGGAGGGCCTGTACCTCCTGCGCGCCTTCCGCCGCTCCTTCGCGGGCCACCGCCCGCCTTCGCGGTTCCTGATGGACGTGCCGGAGAAGCTGACCCGTGGCCTGGAGCTGGCCGGCGCCCCCACCCGCTGGCCGACCCGCCATCGCTACGCCACGGCGGCGGACATAGGGGCGCCGCTCGCCGCGCCCCAATCCGAAGGGCAAGGGACGTCCACCGGCGCCTTCCGCCCCGGCGAGCACGTCCGCCACCCCAAGTTCGGCCAGGGGATCGTCGTCTCCTGCGACCCCTCCGGCGCCGACCACCTGGTGACCGTCGCCTTCAAGGGCGAGGCCGGCATCAAGAAGCTGTTGCTCTCCTTCGCGCCGCTGGAGCGGGTAGTAACACCCTCACCTTAAACCCTCTCCCTCCAGGGAGAGGGCAGGGGTGAGGGTGCCCGCGCCGACCGCCCAGTAGGGGCGCAAGGCCTTGCGCCCCTACTGTTAATCCGTTAAGCATCCGTTGACGGGACCTCCGCCCTTGTGCCCCATTCCCCCAATCCCCTAGCCTGTAGGCGAACTTACCGCGAAAGGAGGAGCACCATGCGCTTCGAGACTCCCTTCCTCATCGCCGGCTGGGACGAGGTCGCCGACTGGGTCCTGACCGGGGGCCTGCGCATCGCCCTCATCATCGGCCTCCTCGTCGCCGTCTACCTCGCCTTCCGCATGGTCTTCCCGCGGCTGGTCCGCGGCATGGTCCTGCGCGAGGAGCCGGACGAGGAGCTGCGCAAGCGGGTCGATACCCTCGTCAGTGTCGGCAACCGCACCGCCTTCCTCGCCGCGTTCTTGGTGGCCGTCATCACCATCCTCCCCGAGGCCGGGGTGAACATCACCGCCATCCTCACCGGCCTGGGCATCACCGGCCTCGCCCTCGCCCTGGGCGCCCAGACCCTCGTCCGCGACGGCATCAACGGCATCTTCATCCTGGTGGAGAACCAGTACCGGCAGGGCGACGTGGTGAAGGTGGCGGACGTCTGGGGGACGGTGGAGGAGATCAGCCTGCGCCGCACGCTCGTGCGCGACTGGGACGGCGCCCTTCACAGCGTGCCCAACGGCGCTATAAGCGTCGTCTCCAACTACACACGCGACTACGCCCGCATCAATCTGGAGGTGCGCGTGGCCTACGGCGAGGACCTGGGCCGGGCCAGCGAGCTCATCGAGCGGGTGGGCGGGGAGCTCGCCGCGGAGGCCGGGTTCAAGCGCTACGTCGTCGAAGCGCCGAAGGTGGTGCGCGTCGAATCGGTGTCGGACGCCGGGGTCAGCCTGCGGGTGATGGGGGTGACGCGGCCGGGGCAGCAGTGGGACGTAACGAGCGAGCTGCGGCGCCGCATCCTAGAGGCCTTCGTCAGCGAGGGGATACGCGTCCCCTTCCCACCCCACGTGGTGGCGGCGCCGCAGGGGTAGCTTGACAATTATATGCCGGGTCATTAGGATACCGTCTATCGTCTACGGGCAGCGCAAAGGAGGTCTCCCATGGGCATCAGCCGCAAGACCTGGCTCCTCATAGCCTTCCTGACGGCGATCGCGGCCGCCATCGTGGTCGTACCCGCCGTCGCCGATCCAGCGGCGACGACGAAGTCGGGCGGCGCGATCACAGCGGTCAAAGTCGTACGGGAAACGGATGCTCAAACCACGAGTTCGGCGACTTTCGTGGACCTGCCGGGGGCTTCCACTACGATCACAGTCCCCAGCGGCGAAAAGGCGCTAATCTTGGCTCGCTTTTCAGCGGAGTCCGACTGCTACGGAGGGGCGGCCAACGACTGGTGCTCCGTGCGCATTCTCATCGGCGGCTCGGAGGCAGCCCCGGCATCCGGCACTGACTTCGCCTTCGACAGCAACGAAGACGGGGGCGCGGCGAGCCAGGGTAACTGGGAGAGCCACTCCATGGACCGTTCGAGGGGTGCTCTGGGCGAGGGCACCTACACCGTAAAGGTGCAGTGGATGACGGTGGATACCGGCGTCACCTTCCGGCTCGACGACTGGAGCCTCACTGTCGAACGCGTTAAGAAGAGCTGAGTCTGTACAGCTGGGGCGGACGCCAAGGCCCGCGTGAACGCGGCCTACTAGGCCAGAGCCTGCTGTGACGGCGACGGCGGGGGACAGGATATCTCCCCATAGCTTTCCTGCTTTGGCCACCGGCAAAAGCCGGGCAGACAAGACATAACCTTGACACGCCTCCCAACGCGTCCCTAGAATGGGCCACCACATGACGGGAGGTGTCCCATGAAGGAGCCGGCTTCAACCCTTGACAAGCAGGAGAGCCGTCGCGGCCTGCTGGCCCTCATCGGCGTCGGGGGCGCCGCCGCGCTCGCCGCCCTCCTGGGCCGGCGCAGCCAGGCCGAGGCCAATCACGCCGCCACCGCCGGGGGAAACTTCACCAGCAGCAGTGCCGTCCCGGCGGTGCACGCCGAGAACACCGACGGCGGGCCCGCCGTGGTAGGGGACAGCGATAGCGGCTACGGCGTCGTGGCGACCAGCGCAACCAGCATTGGCATAAGCGGGTCGGGCCCTGAGGCCGGCGTGCAGGGCATCAGCGAGACGAAGGATGGCGTGCGGGGCCGGCGTCCGTCTACCACCGGCGCCGGTGCCGGCGTCCAGGGCTTCTCCGGCGTCGTCGAGTCGGATGCTCCCAAGCGCATCGGCGTCCGCGGCGTCGGCGCTGACGAGGGTGTGCGCGGCCAGGGCAAGACCGGGGTTCGCGGCGACGGCGACGGGACGGCAGCGTCCATCGGCGTCCACGCCAGGAACAGCGGCGGCCGCACGGCCTTAAAGGTGGACGGCGGCCCCCTTGCCCTTCCGAAAATGACCACCGCCGAGCGCAAAGCCATCCCCTCGCCAGTGAACGGCATGCTGATCTACAACACTACGGTGAACAGAGTGCAGGTGCGCACCCCGGCCGGCTGGGTTAGCCTCTAGGGGGAGGAGGAAGTTAGAAGCTGGAGGCTGAAACGTCCAACCTCTAATTATCTAACCTCCAACTTCCAAACCGCTCCGCCGCTAGCCCTTCACCACGCCTATGGGCCGCATGCGGCAGACCCGCCGCGAGATGCCGGCCTCGTGCAGCACGTCGATCACCGTCGCCACGTCCTTGTACGCCTCGCTGGCCTCCTCGGCCAGCAGGCCGCGGTTCTGGGCCCGCACGTAGATGCCGCGGTCGGCCAGCCGCTGGGCCACGTCGACGCCTTTCAGCATCCGCTTTGCCGCCCCCCGGCTCTGCACCCGCCCTGCCCCGTGGCAGGTCGAGCCCCACGTCTCGGCCATCGCCTGCTCACTCCCCACAGCGATGTAGGAGTAGCGTCCCATGTCGCCGGGCACCAGCACCGGCTGGCCCAGCGCCTTGTACTTCGCCGGGATGTCCGGGTGGCCGGGCGGGAAGGCCCGCGTCGCGCCCTTGCGGTGCACGCACACCGTCACCTCGCGGCCGCTACGCGCGTCTGCGTTAACCCGGTGCCGTTCGATCTTGGCGATGTTGTGGGCCACGTCGTAGACGATGTGCATGTCCATGTCCTTCGGGTCCCTACCGATGATGCGGCCGAACGCCTGCCGCACCCAGTGGGCGATGAGCTGGCGGTTGCAGAAGGCGAAGTTGGCCGCCGCCGTCATCGCCGACAGGTAGTCCTGGCCCTCGCGGGAGCTGATGGGGGCGCAGGCCAGCTGACGGTCCGGCAGGCGGATGTCGTACTTGCGGGACGATTCCTCCATCACGTCCAGGTAGTCCTGGCACGTCTGGTGGCCCAGCCCCCGCGAGCCGCAGTGGACGAAGACGATCACCTGCCCCACCGAGCCCATCCCCATCGTCTCCGCCGCCTCGGCGTCGAAGATCTGATCGATGACCTGCACCTCCAGGAAGTGGTTCCCTGACCCCAGCGTCCCGAGCTGGGGCCCGCCCCGCTGCTTGGCCCGGTGGCTCACCTTGTCCGGGTTGGCCCCGGGGAGAGCGCCGCCCCCTTCGATCGCCTCCAGGTCCTCGGGCCAGCCGTAGCCGTGCTCCACCGCCCAGCGCGCCCCCTTCACCAGCACCTCGTCGATCTCCTTGATCGACGCCTTCACCAGCCCTGAGCCGCCGACGCCGGCCGGGATGTCGCGGAAGACCTGGTTCACCAGCTCCTTGAGGTGCGGCCGTACGTCCTCCTCGCTCAGGTTGGTGCGGATAACGCGGGTGCCGCAGTTGATGTCGAAGCCGACGCCGCCGGGGGAGATGACGCCGTCCTCGACCCGCATCGCCGCCACGCCGCC
Organism: Chloroflexota bacterium; assembly: GCA_016178045.1. Classification (GTDB taxonomy): domain Bacteria; phylum Chloroflexota; class Dehalococcoidia; order SM23-28-2; family JACOUE01; genus JACOUE01. The sequence goes on along the minus strand of JACOUE010000077.1, from coordinate 1,417 downwards.
GATGGGGAAGCCGTAGCCCCAGTGGATGTCGGGCATGGCCATGGAGTACTTGACGATGCCCGGGAGGAAGGCGACGTTGGCCACCTGCTCGATCGCCTGGTCCTGCCCGATGACGTCCAGCATCTCCTCGCTTGAGAAGATCAGCCCAGGCACCAGCATTCCCGGCTTGTACTCCTTGGGCAGGAGCCAGCGCCAGTCGTCTATCTTCTGGAGGGTCTTCTTCCAAGTTGTGGCCATCGCGCTAGATGTCGAACAGCACCTGGGCCCGCCAGGCGCTGTCCTCCCGCCGCACCTCCAGCATGTGCCGCGTCACCGCCTTCACGCCGAAGTGCAGCTCGTGGCGGTCGCGGTCGATGCGTTCGCCCCAGGCGGAGGCCGCGAGGCGGTGGGGCGAGAGGCTCTTCACCTCGAAGCGGCGGAACAGCATCTCCTCGGCGTCCAGGTAGTACAGGAGCTCGGAGAGCCAGCGCACCAGCAGGTCCTCCCAGTCGTGTCCCTCCAACTCTACCCGCCGCTCCTCGGTATCGCGGACGCCGGACACCTCCACCATGAGGGAGAACATGCCGGTGGCGGCGTTGACGAAGACATCTTCCAGGCTCGCTCCCCGCACCACTAGGCCGACGTCCGCCGTGTGGTCGATCACTTCGAAGGGGGGCGGCGACGGTTCGGTCATGGCGGCATGGGCCCGGCGCTATTATTGTAACATCGCTCTCCGAGGCGCCGTCTTATCAACAGGGCTGTGGAAAAGTTGTTGAGAAAATGCCATAACGCCTTACTAATTACGCGTTAACCCCGCGTCACGGCTGGCGTTATACTGGGCAAGATAAAAGAGACATCAAGAGGGGCGACCTCCTTCTGGTCTCGCTCGATGGGGCCGAGCGAGAGTGTGAGAGGCAGTCCGGGGCGGGCTGCCTCTCACGTATTTTGGTCGCGTTAACGCCCGCAGACGCTCTTGAGCAGCTCTTTAAGCTCGCGCACCGTCTCCTGTCGCCACCCGGCCCAGACTGTCCCCTCTTGGAACGCGTCGTAGGCGGGCCGCGCCTCCTCCCCCGTCTTCCCCTCGAAGACCTCGCGCAGCAGGTGCATCTCCTCGTTGGCCCTGACCGGCCGCTCGATCCAGTGGCAGAGGTAGCGGTGATCGCGCGTGTAAAAGACCAAGGTTGGGATCGACTGGTGTTCGCCGTGGTTCAGGAACTCGTTCATGATGTCGAGGTTATCGTCGCGCTTGAAGACGCGCAGCTCCATGCCCGCTGCCTCGGCGATGCGGGCCATCACCGGCAGGCCGCGGAAGACATCGGGACACCAGGCCTCACCTAGCGCCAGGCAGCGGGCCGGGCCCTCGGGCCGCGCGACCAGCTCCCGCAAGGCACGCGCGTCATCGTCCGAGAGCTGGGCGCCTTCGTAGTTCTCCTGGAAG
>JACOUE010000076.1 GCA_016178045.1 Chloroflexota bacterium | reverse complement strand
CTGGCACCGCGGTCATCTCGTCGCGCAACTCCCCCACGTCGACAAGGCCAGACTCCGCGATGCACCATTGACCGTGCAACAAGTGATAGAGGACATTCTACCTGCGACGTAAAGGCGGTCATTCTAGCTGCGACGCGACATTGCACGATAGTTTAAGGCAGGAGCACCGCCCGCCCGACAATGCGGCCCGCCTTCAGGTCGTCCAGGGCCCGGTTCGCCTCCTCCAGCGGGTAGGTGCCACCCAACACGGCCTTGAGCTTGCCCCGGCCCGCCAGGTCCAGCGCCTCCTTCATCTCGGCGAGCGTGTTGCCCACGGAGGCCATCACCACCGCCTCCTTGATCACCAGCAGGACCGTGCTGGCGGTAAACGGGTCCTCCGAGTAGCCGATCAGCACGAGGCGGCCCCGCTTTGCCAGCATGGCAACGGCGTTGGCCATCGTCTCGGCTACGCCCACGAGCTCGAAGACGACGTCGGCGCCGCGGCCCTCGGTCAGCCGCATCACCTCGGCGACGACGTCGTCCTTCGCGGCCCGCACGGTCGCGTCGGCCCCAAGATCCTTCGCCCTGGCCAACCGCTCCTCGCTCCTCCCCACGGCGATGACGTCCGCCCCCGATAGCTTGCAGAGCTGGACGAGGGCGTAGCCTATGCCCCCCACGCCGTAGACGACGGCCGTCTCGCCCTGGCGGATCCCAGCGATGCTTTTGGCGGAGTGGATGGCGGTGGTGGCGGAGCAGCCCAGCGTGGCCGCCTCCTCGAATCCGAGCGTGTCGGGCAGCTTGAGGCAGTTGCGCCCCGCTACCCGCACGTACTCGGCATAGCCGCCGTCGGTTATGAAGCCGTGCTCGGCGCGGAGGTTGTCGCACAGGTTCTCCTCGGCCCGCAGGCACCAGCGGCAGGAGCCGCAGCCCTGGTAGTAGTAGGCGAGGACGCGGTCGCCGGGCCGCACGTTGCGCACGTGCGAGCCGACTTCCGCCACTTCGCCAGCGATCTCGTGGCCCAGCGTCAGGGGGGCGATCCCCAGGTTCAGCAGGCCGGAGAGGAAATGTAGCTCCGTGTGGCAGACCCCGGCCGCCCGCACCCGAACCAGCGCGTCGTGGTCGCCGGCGGCGGGCACCGGTACCGACTCGATCCGCAGGGGCTGGCCGGGGCCGTGGTAGCGGGCGGCGCGCATGGTCTCGGGCATGGGGCTCCTCCTTGGCCGGCGCCGGCTTGGCGACGGCGCCAAATTTATCTGTCGGCTTTAGTCACCTGAGACTGCACGGGTAGCCCTCCAACAGATCAAAACGACGCCCATCCACAATAGGAGGGCAAACGTCAATTGGAGCGCTGCTCGCTCTAGGATGTACAGAGCGGTCGCCGTGGAAGCGGCAATGGCGGCAAAGAGGGAGAAAAGTATAAAGATCCGCCGAGGGATCCTCTCAAAGCGCGTGGTGGGGACAGCTTGCCAGACTGTGAGCACTGCGACAAGGAGGAGAAGTACTCCGCTGACAGACGTTATGATGTCGGTCATTAGTTGCAGCGGCTCAGGTGCGGTAGAGGGCCGCGCACTTATCGCGCAGGACGCCCGTCGTGAAGGTGATGGGATAGGCGGCCTTGTCTACCACGTCCAGGAACGATAGCTTGTCCAGGTCGAAGTAGTCCGGTGCGTCCGCCCACAAGGCGGCGATCACCACCCGCTGAATCCGGGTGGCGAAGATGGCGCCGCTGCAGAGCAGGCACGGCTCGCAGGTGGTGTAGAGGGTGCAGTCCTCCAGCTTCAGAGTCGCCAGCTGCTTGCAGGCGCTGCGGATGGCGGTGATCTCGCCGTGGGCGGTGGGGTCCGACTCGGACTCGGTCAGATTGTGGCCGCTCGCCACCACCTTTCCGCCGCTCACGATCACCGCCCCGAACGGCCGGTTCCCCTCGGCCAGGGCCTTGTGCGCCTCCTCCAGGGCCAGGGCCATGAACTTCTCGTCGGCGGTCAGTCTTAGCCTTCTTTCCAGAAGCGGTAGAAGTGAAGGACGGGCCCGTGGCCGTGGCTCACGTTCGCCACGTTCCTTCGGGGGTGACTTCCACATGCCCTACCTTCCATTCCGTCTTGGGCTTCGACGGATACCTCTCTTCAAATGTGTCCTGGTAGAGCACCGTGTATATGAGGATACCCTTCCTGCCCGGATAGTCCTCGGCAGCCACATGTCTAATGGGTATCAAGGGAGCCGCTCGAGGAGGGTCCCCGGCGGCGAGTGCGCCAACTCGAGCCGACAGCTCGGGATCATCAATACCGATCCGCGTCTTGAGCTCTTCTATCTCGTTCATCCGACCCGCGGGGTCGGTCCAGACCTTCGTCGGAATCCTCGGCCAGGCTCGGAGTTCGACATTCAGGGCAGGCCCTGGCCCCACATTCTGAAGCCACGCTTTGAACTGGATTCCAACTTCCTGACCGGGCAGGGTGCGGCCCTCGGCGTGCGGAACAACAACGATCGGCCTGAGGATGGCGCGAAGCTCATCTCGATGCTGTTTTCGAGCCTGACGGATCTGCCTCTCGACCTGCAGGAAGGCTGCCACGGCGGCTAACACGAGGAGGGCGGTCACGAACACCGTGGCAACATCCGTCCACAACACTCGATGCTCGACGATGACCGGCATTGTCGTCACTCCTTCCACCAGCGGTAGAAGTGGTGGACGGGGCCGTGGCCGCCGCCGATGGGATAGGCGTGGCGCAGCGCCTCCGTCAGGTACTCCTTGGCCCGGCGCACCGCCTCCGGCAGGGGCGCGCCCCGCGCCAGGTAGGCGGCGATGGCGGAGGCGAAAGTGCAGCCCGTGCCGTGGGTGCTCGTCGTGTCTATGCGGGGGCCGGCGAACTCGTGAAACCCGCGGCCGTCGTACAGGAGGTCGATCACCTGGTCCGCGTCGGCCCGGTGGCCGCCCTTCATTACCACCGCTTCTGCGCCCCTGGCGACAATCTCGCGGGCGGCCTGGCGGATGTCGTCGTCGCTCTCCACCTTGCGGCCGGCCAGGACCTCCGCCTCGGGCAGGTTGGGCGTGACGACGGTAGCCAACGGCAGCAGCAGATCCGTCAGAGCGGCGACGGCGTCCTCGCGCAGGAGGGAGTCGCCGCTCTTGGCCACCATCACCGGGTCGACCACGACGTTGCGCAGGCCGTGCTCCTTCAGCTTGGCCGCCACTACCTCGATGATGCCGGCGTTGGCCAGCATCCCCGTCTTCACGGCGTCCGCCCCGATGTCTTTCACGATGGCGTCGATCTGCTGGCCGACCATCCCCGGCGGCAGCTCGACCACGCCGTGGACGCCGCGGGTGTCCTGGGCGGTGATGGCGGTGATGGCGGAGGTGCCGTACACGTTCAAGGCAGCGAAGGTCTTCAGGTCGGCCTGGATTCCGGCGCCGGCGCCCGAATCGGAGCCGGCGATGGTCATGACGGTGGGCATAGCAGGACTAACGTATCCCCAACGCCGAAACGGGGTCAAGGCCGACTGCTCAGCGGGTGGAACCAGCGTTATAATTGTTAGCAATGGACATCACCACCGGGGCGACCGGAGAACAGTGAGCGCTCAGGCAAGGACAGAGGCCGTCACCGTGCAGAAGCCCCTACTGCGGGGCTGGTTCCACCTCGGGGCCGCCGTCGCCGCCATCCTGGGGCTCGTGCTGCTGCTGCTCCTCGCGAATTCTCCCACGGAATACGTCGGCGGGGCCATATTCGGCGCCGGCCTGATACTGCTCTACGCCACCAGCGCCGCCTACCACCGCATCAGCTGGCGGCCTTCCCTGCGGGCCATCGTCAGGCGGCTGGACCACGCCATGATCTTCGTGCTCATCGCCGCCACCTACACGCCGATCGGTATGGTCGTCCTGAGCCCTGCCTGGTGGATCAGCATGCTCTCCGTGGTCTGGGGCATCGCCGGCGCCGGCATCGTCATGAAGGTGCTGTGGCCGGGGGCGCCGAGGTGGCTGAGCGTCGCCTCCTACGTCATCCTTGGCTGGCTGGCGCTGGTGCCAGCCGCGGAGCTCGCGACCAGGTTCACGACCGCGCCGCTGTTGCTTCTGCTCATGGGCGGCGTGCTCTATACTCTGGGGGGCCTTGTCTACGCGACGGAAAAGCCGAACCCCTTCCCCCGCTTCTTCGGCTACCATGAAGTCTTCCACCTGCTCGGTATCTCCGGCAGCAGCTTGCACTACTCCCTCGTCGCCATTTACGTCCTGCGCTAGACGGCCCGCCCAGAGGGAAAGGGGGAATGTCCGTGACCGACCGGATCACCGTCATCACCCGCTCGCGGGAACGGCTGGAGGACGTCACCTACGTGGTGAACGAAGCCATCCAGAGGAGCGGGGCCCAGGAGGGCATCTGCCACCTCTTCGTCCCCCACACCACGGCCGGCATCATCGTCAACGAGAACGCCGACCCCGACGTCCTGCGCGACATCCTGGAAAAACTCAACGACCTGGTGCCGGCCAGCGGCTCTTACCACCACGCCGAGGGAAACGCCCACGCCCACATCAAGGCGAGCCTGGTGGGGCAGTCGCTCACGCTGCCCGTGGCCGGCGGCAAGCTCGCCCTGGGCCAGTGGCAGGGCGTCTTCCTCGCCGAGTTCGACGGTCCCCGCGACCGCACCCTCGTCATCACTGTCATCCCGGCCTCCGAGGCGCACGAGGAATCGGTGCCCGAGGAGTACCGGAGGGGCGCGTGACGGCGGAGGACGCCCTGGCAGAGGCGGTGGAGGAGGCGGCCCGCCTCGTCGTCGCCTCGAGCCACGTGGTGGCGCTGGTCGGCGCGGGCCTCTCGGTAGAGAGTGGTATACCGCCCTTCCGCGGGCCGGGCGGCCTCTGGACCAAGTACGGCGAGCCGGACATGCGCGGCTACGAGCGCTTCGTCTCAGACCCGAAGCAGTGGTGGGAGGAGCGCATCAGCGGCTCCGCCGCCTACCGGGAGCTGGTCGAGTCGCTCTCCCAGGCGCAGCCCAATCCCGGCCACCACGCCCTCAAGGAGCTGGAGGACCTCGGCTACCTGAAGCACATCATCACCCAGAACATCGATAACCTGCACCAGGTGGCGGGCAGCCACAACATCACCGAGATCCACGGCAACCGGACGAAGCTGCGCTGCATCACCTGCAACAGCCGCTGGCCCCTGGACGAGTTCCCCATCGATGAGCTGCCGCCGCACTGCCCGGACTGCGGCGGCGTGGTCAAGAGCGACACGGTGATGTTCGGCGAGCCCATCCCCCGCGACGCCCTCGAGGAGTGCATCCAGCAGACGGCCGCCTGCGACTGCATGCTGCTGGTGGGCACATCGGCCGTTGTTTATCCCGCGGCCAGCTTCCCTGCTGACGTGAAGATGCAGGGCGGCAAGCTGATCGAGGTGAACCCCAACGAGACGCCGCTCACGGAGACGAGCGACGTGGTCCTGCGGACCGCGGCGGGAGAGTCGCTGCCCAGGGTCGTGCAGAAGGTGCGAGAGCTGGCGAATGTCTGAGGCCCTGGAAGGCATCCGCGTCCTCGACCTCACCATCTGGCAGCAGGGCCCCATGACCACGGCGATGCTGGCGGACTGGGGCGCCGACGTCATCAAGATCGAGGGGCCGGACTCGCCGGACCCCGGCCGCGGCCTCGTCCGCTACGAGGTCACGCCCGGCGGCCCCAACGCCTACTGGGAGACCCACAACCGTAACAAGCGCAGCCTCGT
>JACOUE010000081.1 GCA_016178045.1 Chloroflexota bacterium | reverse complement strand
AGGACGAGGAAGCTCTTCGTCCGGATCGCCTTCATCGCGGAGTACGGGGGCTTGAGCCGCAGCTCCGGCGGCAGCGGCCTGGCGGCGTTGAAGACGAGCGGGACGCCGTCCCGCTCCTGCACGGGGACGTGGGCGTCCACCAGCAGGTCCTGCACCTTCTTCTCGCCGCCCAGGCCCAGCGGTCGCAGGCGGTCTCCGGGCCGGCGGCTGCGCACAAGCAGCGGCAAGACCGCGCCTTCCGCATCCAGGAAGGCCACGAAGGGGTCGCGGGAGACCGGCGACTCCGGCCTGGGCACGAGCTCCGCCTCGATGACCCAGCCGGGGAGGACGGTGCGGCCGGGCACCGCCAGCGGCGTCTCCGGCAGCGGCGACGAGCCCTTCGGCTCGCCCTTGAGGAGCCGGACCTTCGCCGCGTCGACGGCCCAGGTGAGCCCGCCAGGGAGCGATGCGGAACTGCGCCGCTTGACCAGGGCGGCGAGGGCCGCCTCCACGTGCACCGCCACCGGGTCGGCCCCGCGGCCGAGGAGATGGCGCACGGCCCGTCGCAGCAGGCGGGCCGCGAGGGCCTGGGCGAGACCGGCGAACTCCTTGCGGGGAAAGGAGACCTCCTCCTCCGCTTCCCCGGCCAGCGACCGCCAGAGACCTTCCGCCACGTCGTCCAGGTAGCGGCTGTCGGCTGAGGCCGCGTCGGCCAACCGCAGCAGCGCCTCCTCTATGCGCGGGTTCAGCTCCCGCAGCGCCGGGAGCAGTTGGTGGCGGACGCGGTTGCGCGTGGCCTCCAGCAGGAGGTTAGTGGGGTCTTGCCGCGGTTCGATTCCCACCTCCCGGCAGTAGCGCTCCGTCTCCCTCCGGTGGAGGCAGAGCAGCGGCCTGGCGAGGGAGGGGCCCTCGCCGAAAGGCCAGGGTGAGAGCGGCCGCATGCCGGCGAGGCCGTCCAGGCCGGCGCCGCGGACGATGTGCAGCAGCACCGTCTCCGCCTGGTCGCCGGCGGTGTGGCCGACGGCCACCGCGCCCGCGCCCAGGCGGGCGGCCTCCTCCACCAGGAACCGGTAGCGCAGGCGCCGGCCCGCCTCCTCTAGCGAGAGCCGCTGGTCCTTCGCGTAAGCGCGGACGTCGCCGCTGTCCTGCACGAACCCGACGCCCAAATGGTCTGCCAGACCGCGGACGAAAGCGGTGTCCCCCTCCCGCTCCTCGACGCTCCGGAGGCGGTGATCGAAGTGAGCGACGGTGAGGTCAAGGGAGAGCGCCTCGCGCAGGCGCGCAAGGACCAGCAGCAGAGCGGAGGAGTCGGGCCCGCCCGAGACGGCGACGAGGGCTCGACCGCCCGTCGAGAAGAGCCCGTGCCGCCGAGCGAACGCCAGCACCCGCTTCTCCACCTCGGCGGTGAAGCGCGTACCCGATCGCTTGGCTCTCCGAGTAGCTGTCCGTGCCATGTACCCAAAAGCAGACGGGCGGCAGGTCTGCCGCCCGTCTATTGTAGCGCGTTCGCGACTGCTAACGGATGAGGATCTCCCACCACAGCGGCGGCCCGCCGTCCTCCCGGCCGTTGCCGTCGGGCTTCGGCGTCGGCGAGGGGACAGTAGAGAGGGCGATGATGGACGTCTCGCCCTCGCGCACGAGGCCCAGCTGGGTGCGGGCCATCGTCTCTATGTACTCGTCGGTGTCCAGGTACTCGTGCAGGGCCTGTAGACGCTCGTACCGCCCCTGCAGCCCCTGGATGTCCGACTGGAGCTGTCGCTCGTTCTCGGCCAGCCGGTGGGAGCGGATAGCCTGGAGGGCGCCGGTGACGATGAAGTATCCAACTGCGATGGCGGTGACGATGAGGATGATGCGGGGCCCGGAAATGTTTAGGTGCTTAGCCACCTAATCTTCCTTCAATCCTTCGCGCATGGTAACACGAGAATGCCATTTCAGCAATAGGTAGAACGTGAGGACGCGGCGGAGGTTATTCGCCGGCTTCCAAGTGGCAGGTGTCGTTCAGGCGGACGACGCGCGGGCCGCTCTCAGTGAAGTCGATCACGCTGATCGCAGCGACGGCGTGGCGGAGCCGGCGGAAGTCCGATAGCTCGGCCCCTAGGGCCCGCGTCAGGATGCTGAGGATGACGAAGTTGTGCGTGACGGCCGCGATCGTGTCGCCCTGATGGCGCTCGTATATGCGCTCGACCGCCGCCCAGGCCCGCGCCTGTACGTCCACCAGGCGCTCGCCCCCGGGCATCGGCTGGCTGGGACCGTCCGGACTGGCCCACACGTCGAGCACCTTGGGGTAGCGCTCCCGCACCTCGGCGAAGGTGAGGCCCTCAGCCTCGCCGATGTCCATCTCGATCAACCCCTCCTCGACGATGGGCTCGCGGCCCCGGGCGGAGGCGATGGCGCGCGCGGTGTCGAGGCACCGCTGCAAGGGGCTCGTATACACGGTAGTGATGGCCTCAGCGCGCAGAGCGAGCGCGAGCCGGGCCACCTGCCAGCGGCCGCGCTCGTTGAGGGGGACATCGGCGCGGCCCAAGGCCAGGCCCTGCGCGTTGACGTCGGTCTCGCCGTGGCGGACCAGGAACAGGCGCACGGCTCAAGGATACGACACAACCACGCCCGCCGCTAACGCGCTACGGGACGTCCGCCCGCGGCCTCTCGCCGACCTGCAGCTTGGAACGCTCGATGCGCAGCGGCCGCCCGGCGAACCCCAGCGCCGCCGCCACCTGCTCCGGCCGGCCGCTCGCCTCCTGGTCGGTGCGCAGGCGCATGCCCAGGGTCAGCGTCTCCCCGGGCGGTTCCTCCACCCACACGTCGAGCACCAGCTTGCGGAGGTCGTAGCGGCGCACCTGCTCCTCCCGCCGGTGCTCCCAGGGCAAGCTGTCCGCGGCCAGTAGCCGGGCTACGGTAGCCTGTACTTCGTCTCGCGAGCGGCCGTCCGCCAGCACCTCGACCCGGTACTCCGCCCAGCGCACCTGGGACTGCAGCGACGGCAGCCGTACCCCCACCTCGCGCGCCCCCAGCAGCTCGATGCCCGGCACCGTCTGCGCGCCTAGCCGCTCGACAAGCTCCGCCGGCGTCACCCGCTCCTCCAGGAAGACGTCCATCAGCTCGCAGGAGGAGAGGACGCCGACGGGGAGGGGCGCGGCGAGCGACAACTGCGCCGTCGGATTGGCCCCCTTCGAGTAAGCCAGGGGGATGCCCGCCCGCCGGAGCACCCGCTCCCAGAACCGCATCAGGTCCAGGTGGCTGATGTACTTTACTGGCTCCCCCCGGCCGAACGTCACGCGCAGGCGCTGGACCTTCATTGGACGCGGGCGCGTTAAGCTTGAGCCTGCTCGGCCCGCTGCTCGGGGGCCTCCCCGGCGATCCGCGTGACCGTGACCTGCTCGATCTTGCGCCCCACCACCTGGGTCACCGCGAAGCGCAGGCCGTTGTAGACGAACTGCTCCCCCTCTTTGGGGATGTGCCCGAGCTGCTCCAGGACGAAGCCCGCGACGGTCTCGTAGTCGCCCTCCGGCAGCTCCAGCTGCAACTCCTCGTTGGCGTCGTGAATGGACATACTGGCGTCCATCTGGAGCGTCCGCTCGTCCACGGAGACGAACTCTTCCTCGTGCCGCCGCAGCTCGTCGCTCACGTAGCCCACCAGCTCCTCCAGCAGCATCTCCAGGGTCGCCACCCCGGCCGTGCCGCCGAACTCGTCGACCACCACCGCCATCTGGTGGCCGGTCCGCTGCATCTCCGCGAAGAGCGCCCCCACCGGCTTCGTCTCCGGCACGAACAGCGCCGGCCGCATCGCCCAGTCGACGGGGCTGTTCTCGTCCAGCTCCCCCTGGGCCAGTCCGCGCAGGACGTCCTTTATGCCCACGATGCCGACCACGTTATCCACCGACTGCTCGAACACCGGGAAGCGGGAGTGCGGCTTCTCCGCGTACACCTTGTAGAAGTCGCCCATGCGGGTACCCCGCTCCAGCCAGATCACCTCCGTGCGGTGGACCATGACCTCGTTCACGCGGCGGTCGCCGAAGTGGAACACGCTCTCCAGCAGCTCCGCCTCCTCCTCCCCAACCGCCCGCTCCTCGGCGGCGATGTCGATGAGCATCCGCAGCTCGGCCTCGGTCACTGTGGGCGTGACGCCTTCAGCGCTGCCGAAGAGCAGCCGCGAGAGGAAGCGGGGGGCCGCGGCGACCACGGTCACGAGCGGTCGCACGGCCAGCATCAGCAGCTCGACGGGGCCGGCCACCAGCAGCGGGTAACGCTCGCCCGCGTGGGCGGCCAGGATTTTGGGCGTCACCTCGCCCAGCAGGGCCACTCCCAGCGTCAGCACCACGATCCCCACGACCAGCCCGCCGACCCCGCCCACCACGTCGGCGGCAATGATGCTTCCCATGGCCGAGGACAGGATCACGAACAGGTTCTGGAGCAGGACGATGAAGGCGAAAAACCGCGCCTTCTCCGACTGCAGCCGCTCGATAGCCTTGGCAGCCCGGCTCCCCTGCTCCACCAGGTGCCTGACCCGGATACGGTTCACCGAGACGATGGCGATCTCGATGCTGTTGACCAGGGCGTAAGCGATCACGCTGACGATGAGGACGGCGATCGCGATCTCGAGGGGGACGCCACTAAGCTGAATCGCCTCCTCTTGGGAGGCGAAAGCGAGAGCGCTATCTAATGGCGGATTGTTCATTCAGAGCAGGCCCCGGCCCGCGGCCGAGACCGTTACCATTATACCCTAAGCTGCCCCTAACCTCGGGAAGCCTCGATCAGCCTGCTGGCTGCCGTGTGGGGGTCGAGCTGCCGCTTGGCCACCGCGTCGATGAGCTCGTGCAGGTGGCCGTTGGCCTCCGCCTGGGCAAGGATGCGCCCCATCACCATTCTTCGCGCCGCCGCCAGGAGCTGCCGCTGGGCCCGCTGCCGCGCCGCCGCCTCCAACCCACCGGACGAGCGGAGGAACTCGCGGTGCTTCTCGATGGCGTCGGCGAGCTCGTCCATGGACTCCTCGCGGACGGCCACCGTCTTGATGATGGGGATCGTCCAGCCGTCCTCGCGGTCCAGGGTGAGGAAGACGTGGAGCTGCTTCGCCGTTATGTCGGCGCGGGGCTGGTCCGCCTTATTCACCGCCAGGATGTCGGCGATCTCCAGGATGCCCGCCTTCAGCGTCTGGATCTCGTCACCGGCCCCGGGAACGCTGACGACGACCGTCGTGTGGGCCGTGTCCACGATCTCCACCTCGTCCTGGCCGGCGCCCACCGTCTCGACCAGTATGACGTCCTTTCCGGCCGCGTCGAGGACGGTGATAACGTCGTTGGTGGTGGCGGCGAGACCGCCCAGGGCACCCCGCGTCGCCATGCTGCGGATGAAGACGCCGGGGTCCGAGGTCAGGCTCTGCATGCGGATGCGGTCGCCCAGGAGAGCGCCCTGCGTGTAGGGGCTGGTGGGGTCTATGGCCACGACGCCCACCGTCTTGCCCCGCCGCCGGAACTCCTTGGCCAGGGCGAACACCAGCGTGCTCTTGCCCGAGCCGGTGGGCCCGGTAATCCCCACGACGTGGGCCTGGCCAGTCTTGGGGTAGAGGCGACGCATGATGGCACGTCCCTGGGCGTCGCCGCTCTCCACCAGGCTGAGGACCCGGGAAAGGGCACGGCGGTCGCCCTTCAGGACGCGGCCGGCCAGGGCTTGCCCTGAGCCTGTCGAAGGGGCTTTGGTCAAGACTTCACTCCGGCCCGCCGCGGGCGCACGTTGTCCTTCACCCACTGCACGATGTCCTGAGTCGAAGAGCCGGGCCCGAAGATAGCACGGAAGCCCGTCTTCTCCAGGGCCGGGGCGTCCTCCTGGGGGATAATGCCGCCCGCGAACAGCACCACGTCGGCCATGTCCCGCCGCTTCAGCTCCTCCACCACGCGCGGGAACAGCTCGAGGTGCGCCCCTGAGAGGATGGACAGACCGACGACGTCTGCGTCCTCCTGGAGGGCCGTCTCCGCGATCATCTCCGGGGTCTGGCGGATGCCCGTGTATACCACCTCGAAGCCGGCGTCGCGCAGGGCGCGGGCGACCACCTTGGCCCCGCGGTCGTGCCCGTCCAGGCCGGGCTTGGCGATGAGTATCTTGACGTTTCCTTCTCCTGTCATCTGCGGGCGACCTCCTAGCGGCGATTATAGCGCCTCGCCCGCTCCTGGGGCGAGCAAGCGCGTTCGTTGACGCTGCGCGGCTACGTAAGATACACTCGTGCCGCTACGCGCCTCCTCACCAGGCAAGGCGTTACAATAGACTCGTCAACCGGTGACCCCATGGCCCAGAACGACCACCGCAGCCGCAGCAAGGAAGAGTGGCTGAACCGCGTCTACGCTAAGGCCGTGGAAAAGCTGCCGGAGCGCGAAGACCCGCTCGAGACCTCCGACGGCCAGCCCCTCGAGCCGCTCTACAGCCCCGACGACCTCGACGGCTGGGACTACCAGGAGAAGCTGGGGTTCCCGGGCGAGTCCCCCTACACCCGCGGCGTCCAGCCCACCATGTACCGCGGCCGCCTCTGGACCATGCGCCAGTACGCCGGCTTCGGGGACGCCGAGGAGTCCAACCGCCGCTACCGCTACCTGCTGGAGCACGGCCAGACCGGCCTCTCCGTCGCCTTCGACCTGCCCACCCAGATCGGGTACGACTCCGATGACCCCATGGCCGCAAGCGAAGTGGGCAAGGTGGGCGTGGCCATCTCCTCCCTGGCGGACATGGAGCTCCTGTTCAAGGAGATCCCCCTGGAGAAGGTCACCACCTCCATGACCATCAACGCCACCGCCGCCATCCTCCTCGCCTTCTACGTGGCGGTGGCCAGGAAGCAGGGCGCCGACCTCCGCAAGATCGGCGGCACCACCCAGCACGACATCCTCAAGGAGTACATCGCCCGCGGGACGTACATCTTCCCGCCCAAAGGCTCCATGCGGCTCATCACGGACGTCTTCGCCTGGTGCAAGGACAGCCTGCCCCAGTGGAACACCATCAGCATCAGCGGCTACCACATGCGGGAGGCCGGCTGCACGGCGGTGCAGGAGGTGGCCTTCACCTTCGCCGACGCCATCGCCTACTGCCAGGCCGCCATCGACGCCGGCCTGGAGTTCGACGAGTTTGCGCCGCGGCTCTCCTTCTTCTTCGCCTCCTACAGCAACCTGCTGGAGGAGGTCGCCAAGTTCCGGGCCGCCCGCAGGCTCTGGGTCACGCTGGCCCGTGACCGCTTCGGGGCGAAGGACCCGCGCTCCCTGATGCTGCGCTTCCACACCCAGACCGGCGGCGCTACCCTCACCGCCCAGCAGCCCGAGAACAACATCATCCGCACCGCAGTCCAGGCGCTGGCCGCCGTACTCGGCGGCACCCAGTCCCTCCACACCAACTCCATGGACGAAGCCCTCGCCCTGCCCACCGAGAAGGCGGTGCAGATCGCCCTGCGCACCCAGCAGGTCATCGCCTACGAGTCGGGAGTGGCCGACGTCATCGACGCCCTCGGCGGTTCGTACTACGTGGAGAAGATGACCGACCGCATTGAGGAGGAGGCGCGCCGCTACATCGACCGCATCGACGACCTGGGCGGCGCCCTCGCCGCCATCGAGATGGGCTACCAGCAGCGCGAGATCCAGGAGGCGTCCTGGCGCTACCAGCGCGACGTCGACGCCGGCCGGCGCACGGTGGTGGGCGTCAACCGCTTCACCACCGACGAGAAGTCGCGGCCGGAGATCCTGCGGGTGCAGCAGGAGACGGTGCGCCGCCAGCTCGAGCGGCTGAACCGCGTGCGCTCGGAGCGCGACAACGCGAAGGTCCAGCAGCTCCTCCGCCTGCTGGAGGACGCCGCCCGCTCAGGCGAGCGCCCGTCTAGGCGCAGCGACGCCAACCTGATGCCCGTGTTCGTCGAGTGTGTGGAGAACTACGTGACCATCGGCGAGATCTGCCGCGTCCTGCGCAACGTCTTCGGCGAGCAGCGCGAGTTCATGGTGTTCTGATGGCCCGCGACGAACTCCTCCGCCGCCTCGACCAGGAGTTCGACGGCCTGCTCGCCGCCGTCGACGGCCTCGATGAGCAGGCGGCCGCCCGCGTCTGGTACGGCGATTGGTGCGTCCGCGACATCCTCGCCCACGTCGCCGGCTGGCACAGGGAGATGGCCGCCGCTTTCGAGCGCATGGCCCGCGGCGAGCGCCCCGTCCCCGAGGGCACGGACTACAGCGACCCCAATCCCTGGAACGCCCGCTTCGCCGAGGCCCAGATGGACTCGTCCCTGGCCCAGATGGTCGGGGAGCTGAAGGCGAGCAAGGAGGCGTTCGCGGCCGCGGCCGGTCAGCTTCCCGACGACCGCTTCGAGGAGGGACGCGCGGCCCACCGCATCCTCCACGCCTCCGGCATCGACCACTACCGCACCCACGCGCCCGAGATCAGGGAATGGCGCCAGCGGGAAGGAAAATGAGGCCAACGGCGGCAGCCGCTAGCGCCGACGCCTGCCAATAACCTTGAAGCGGCGGCAGGCGTTTGCTTACACAGAATATCCAGACGCAGGAGAGAATGTGGTGCGAAAGCTAATCCTACTCTTAGCGCTGGTCTTCGGCCTCGCCCTCGCCTTCGGCGTCACGCGGGCCGGCGCCGACCACGGGCCCCTGCACGGGCACGTCATCGCCCTGGACGCCGGCCACAGCGAGAGCGCCAGCGACGTCGGCGCCATCAACACCATCGGCGGCACCACCATCTACGAGAAAGACGTGAACTGGGACGTCGTGGTCTCGGCCAAGGCGAAGCTGGAGGCCCTGGGCGCCACCGTCGCCCTCACCCGGGGCGAGAACGAGTTCGTCGACCGTCCCACGCGCTACCAGCGCGCCGCCGACGCCGGGGCGGAGGTGCTCGTCAGCGTCCACCACAACGGCAGCACCGACCCCACCATCAACTATACGGTCACGTTCTTCACCCAGAAGAGCGACGAGCGCATCGCCAGGCTGGCCCAGAACCACCTGGTCGCCCAGCTCGGCTTCCCCGACTCCGGCATCCGCCGCAACGCCTTCGGCATGACGGTCAAGCCGAAGATGCCGTCCGCCCTCACCGAGGCCTGGTTCCTGACCAACGACGCCCTCGCCGCCCAGTACCTGGCGGACCCGGCCAGCCTGATCGGGCCCGAATCTCAGGGCCTGGCCGACGCCGCCTTCGAGTACCTCACCACGCCCGCGAGCAAGCCCGGAAAGCAGAGATGATCGAAAAGATCCACCACGTCGGCATCGCCGTCCGCAGCCTGGACGAGGCCCTCCGCTTCTACCGGGACGTCCTCGGCCTGCCGGTGCACGCCTCGGCCACCGTCGAGGAGCAGGGGGTGAAGGCCGCCCTCCTCACCATCGGCCGGAGCGAGATCGAGCTGCTGGAACCGCTGGGGCCGGAGACGCCGGTGGGCCGCTTCTTGGAGCGCCGGGGCGAGGGCCTCCACCACCTCTGCTTCCAGACGGACGACGTGGCGCGGGAGCTGGACGGCCTCAAGGCCAAGGGCGTGGAGCTTGTCGACGAGCAGCCGCGCCGGGGCCTGGCCGGCCTCATCTGCTTCCTCCATCCCCGGGCCCAGCGCGGCGTCCTGACGGAGCTGGCGCAACCGGTGGAGTAGCGCGATGGCTATCTTCAAGCGCATCGACCACGTGGTCATCGCCACCGAGGACCTGGAGGACGCCGCCGCCAAATGGGAGCGTAACCTGGGCCTGGAGGTCACCGAGCGGGTGGGCCGGCCGCTTGGCTCGGGCTTCAAGGTGGCGCGCCTGCCCGTGGGCGACGCGTTCCTCGAGCTCGTCCAGCCCCTGGCGGCGGAGGGCCGCTTCGCCGAGCAGTTCAGCGAGCGCGGCGAAGGCCTCTTCTCCGTCAGCATCGAGGTGGACGACCTCGACGCCGCCGTCGCCCACCTGCGCGCCAGCGGCGCGCGGGTGTCCCCCCCGGAGCCAGGCATCTGGCCCAACACACGGGTCGCCCGTATTAACCAGGCTTCGGCCCACGGCGTCTCCATCCAGCTGATCGAGAGACGATAGCAGCTCCTGGCCCAATAGGGCCGTGCTATACTGGCGAGGGCCCGATACACGATGGGAACTGCCGTCCCCCTGCTTCTCCTCAGCCTGGCGATCATCCTGGTAGCGGCAGAACTGTTCACCAATAGCGTCGAGTGGCTCGGGCACCACCTAAAGCTCCACGAAGGCGCCGTGGGCAGCATCCTGGCAGCCGTGGGCACCGCCATGCCAGAGACCATGATCCCCCTGGTGGCGATATTGTTCAGCACCGGTAAAGCCGCCGAGGAGATCGGTGTCGGCGCCATCCTAGGAGCGCCGTTTATGCTGTCTACGGCAGCCTTCGCCGTAACCGGGCTCTCCGTTCTGCTCTTCGCTGGGCGGCGTCGCCAGGGCACAGACATGGTCCTCGACGCGGATATCGTTCGTCGGGACTTTGGCTACTTTATCGCGGTCTATGTTCTGGCTATCGTCTCCACGGCGCTGCCCGCCCACGGCTTGAAGGTAGGGGTCGCCGGCCTGCTCCTTGGCCTGTACGGGCTGTACGTCTATCGAACTCTGAAGGACGAAGGAGGCGCGGTGGAAGAGCCGCAACCGTTGTACCTGGCTCGGGCGGTGGGCGCCCATGCTAACGAGCCCTCGCTGTTGCTAACGGCGCTTCAGTTCTCCCTAGCCCTGGGGATGATCATCGGTGGGGCGAAGGTCTTCGTAACCAACATGGAGGATGTGGCCGGGGCCTTGGGAACGCCCCCCCTTGTGCTCGCGCTCATACTGGCACCCCTGGCCACGGAGCTCCCCGAAAAGTTTAACAGCATTATCTGGGTCCGGGGCGGCAAGGACACCCTGGCTATGGGTAACATCAGCGGCGCCCTGGTCTTCCAGAGCTGCATACCGGTTGCGGTAGGGCTGCTGTTCACCGACTGGGAGCTGGAGCAGGCCGCCCTGGTCTCCGCCACCATCGCTTTGGCGTCGACGTCGATAGTTTTCCTGTCCATGCGCCGCCAAGGCCTGCTCAGCGCGGGGGCGCTGGCCCGTTCTGGGCTTTTCTACCTGGGCTTCGTCGTGTGGGTTGTCTTGGCCAAAGCTTAGGGCCGCGGCCCCTGGCCTTCAGCATCTCCGGCCACACCCTCTCGCCCCTCGATTTCGACAGCCGGCTACGCCTCCGCCTACCTGGCGTTCGCGGCGCTCATCTTCCTCCGCGACCGGCCGGGCCTCCCCGACTTCTTCCGGGCCAGCCGCGATGCCGCCTTCCGGCCACACACCGTTATGAACCCCGGCGAAGGCAAAGACAGGGCGCGACGTAAAGACAGAGCCCGGCGCAAGGATTAGGCGCGGCGATAGCGCCCGCGCCACTAGCCCGCGACGCGATTGCGCCCACAGTACAGGCGGTTCTAGGGGTAGGATGGGACGCCGCCAGAAGGCGATTGGGACCTCACTGAGGCACGCCGCTTATTACTTCTTGCGCAGACACACTGTAAGACATCCCTGGAGAGCGGAGGGCGCCCTTTGTTGAGGGAAACCACTTCGCCAGATGAGAGGAGGCCCCTTGATGAGGCGTGTGAGATGGCCGTAGTTCCCGAGTTCAAAGGAACAACGGCCCCGGGCGGGGCCGATCTCGTCGACAAACTCTGGTGGGCGATGGAGGACTCGAACCTCCGACCTTCTCGGTGTAAGCGAGACGCTCTATCCAGCTGAGCTAATCGCCCGTACCCACCTCATCCTAGCCCTGCCCCTTTCACGGGGTCAAGCTCTCCTCTTTGAGGTCGCAAATGGCCTCGCTGGGGTAGAATGGATGTAACTCAGGAGGTGGGCGATGAAAGTCTTCCTTTCCACGGCGATCACCCGCGGACGCCGGGAGTACGTCGAGGCCGTCACGCGCATCGCCGGTGTGCTCGATACCCTGGGCGTCGAGATCCTGAACAAGCGGGTCGTTGACCCGAGCTTCCCGACGCCCTCCGTCGACCGCGTCCAGACCATGCGCGAGGTCTGGAAGTGGCTACAGGAGGCCGACGCCCTCGTCGCCGAGGCCACCATCTCGAGCACGGGCGTCGGCTGCGAGATGACCGCGGTCCAGATGAGGGGAAAGCCCGTTCTCCTCCTGTACGACGCCCACTTCGGGTTCCGCATCTCCGACTGGGTGATCCACCACCCCGACCCTAACGTGCAGGCGCGCGCCTATCGCGATGCCAACGAGATCGAGCAGATAGTCCGGGAGTTCGTGAGCAGCTTTAAGGCAGGGGCGGCCGGCCGCAAGTGAGGGGCCGGAAGCCTTAACCGCTCCGGAAGAGCGAAGAGAACCGTGCCGACTCCGGCTTCTCCGTCCCCTCGCCCTCCCCTTCGGCGGGCTCGGCGGGAGGCTCGGCAACAGCAGGCGGCTCCTCCGGCTGAACCTCGCCCTCCCCGGCCAGGGAGACCACCGGGCGGAGGTTGACCTTCAGGTTCAGCTCGTCCCCCTTGAACACACGGATGCGCTCCTGCTCGAAGCCGGCTTCCAGCAGGGTCTCCACCAACCGCTCCGCCTTGACTGCGTCGTCGAGGATGGAGATCTCACCGTGCTTGTCGTCGTCACGGTCCGTCACCAGGACGATGATCCTCTCCTCCATCCTTACTCCCTCCTTGCGTTCGCCGAATAAGGCCGGCCGTCTCCAGGCTAAGGGAGACGACTTGCTGCTCGCATTAAATGACGCGCGGGAGGGAGATACGTTACGAACAGGTTAACAACGCTTAGACGGAGCGCTCGGACAGCCACTCGACGACGCGGGGCCAGAGGCGGACGAGGGCGTTGGGGCCGGCCACCAGGCTCACGTGCCCACCCTTGAGGACCATGTCCTCCGTCTCCGTGCTCCCGACCAGCGTTATGAGCGGCTTGGCGGCGTCGTACGGAGCGATGTGGTCGTGCTGGGCCATGCCGTGGAACACCGGGCAGGTGATACGCCTGGTGTCCACCCGCTTCCCGTCGATGGTCATCTCCCCCTTCATCAGCTTGTTCCCCCAAAGCAGCTCCTTCACCGTCTGGCGGTAGGCCTCTCCGGGCAGGGGGATCTGGTCGTGGATCCAGCGGTACATCACCCGGTAGTTGTGGACGAAGGCGTCGTTCCAGAGGTTGTCCCAGAGGCGGACGTAGCTGGTCCAGCGCTCGGCGGGGCGCAGCATCTCGAAAGAGAGGAGGACCAGGTCCGGCGGCACGTTCCCCATCGTGTCGACGATGTAGTCGACGTCGAAGTAGCGCTGATCCATCCAGGTGCGGAACTGCGGCATCCCCTCGTAGTCGACCGGGGTGGCGATGCACACCAGGTTCTTCATGGGCGCCTGCGGGAAAATGCCGCCGTAGAAGAGGCCGAACAGCCCGCCCATGCAGTAGCCCAGGATGGTGAAGTCGGTCTCGCCGGTGATCTCCTGGACCCGCTCCAAGCACAGGGGCAGGCGGTCCAGCACGTAGTCCTCCAGCTTGAGCTTGCTGTCCTCGGGCCGGGGCACGCCCCAGTCGATCATGAAGACGTCGAAGCCGTTGCGCAGGAGGTACTCGACGAAGCTCTGGCCGGGCGTGAGGTCCAGGATGTACGGCTTGCTGATGAGCGACATCACCAGCACCACCGGCACCCGGTACACCTCGTCGGAGAAGGGGCGGTACCGGTAGAGGGTCATCGTCCCCTTGTGCAAGATGGGGTCCCTGGGGGTGGCGCCTACCGGCGGCCCGTTCCGCCGGAGGACGACGTCGAGCATCCGCTGGCTGCGGTCAAAGGTCCGGGTGGCCTCCAAGCCAGCCGTTCGGGCCAGCCAGTCGACCTGCTCTTCAACGGGACCGCGTTCGCTAGTCATGGGGCGCCTCCTGGCGGGAGGAAGTAACTCCAGCGACGGAACCTACGAGCGCCTGGGTGGACGGCGCGTCCGCCGCGGCGAGCGCTGGGCCGGGGCTGCCGCCTCCGCCGGCTCCTCAGGGGCGGCGGCGCCCGTGGCGTCGCCCCGGACGGCGGGCGGCGTCTCCAGCCTCGACTCGATGCGCGCCAGGCGCTCCTCGAGCGCCTGGATAGCGTCGCCGAGGTTCGTGATGTCGTTGCGGCTGGGAAGGTTCATGAACTGGAGGTAGCGCTCCATCCCCTGGGCGACCATCCGCTGGGACAGGGCGTATACCTCCATATAGCTGCCCAGCCCGCGGGCGAACGACTCCGTGCCCATCATGTCGTTGAAGAAGGTATTGAACTGGCGCTCCGACTGGGTAAGCCAGTCGCGCCAGGCCTGCATCAAGTCCGCTGGCTGGCGGTCCGTTCGCTGTTCAGCCATTTCGACCTCCTTTAGCGGTGCGCTGGGGCGGTCCTTTTCTCTCTCGTGCGGTTAGCTCCTCGTCCTGCTCCTCGTAGGCCCCTAGGGCCCGGCGCAAGATGCGCTGGTAGTGGCCGAGGGCGTCGATCCAGAGCGAAAGTATCGTCTCTCCCCCCCTGGTGAGCGAATACATCCTTCGGGCAGGCCCAGAAGCCGAAGTGTCCCAGAACGAGGAGACGAGCCCCGCGCGCTCCAGGTTGCGCAGCGTCCGGTAGACCGTCGCTGAGTCGAACGGTAGACCCGCCTTGGAGAGCTCCTGTACCAGCTGATACCCGTAAGCATTCCACTGGCGGAGGAACGCCAGCAGGCTGGACGCCAGAAAGTCTCCGTGCAACCGGGGGCGGAAGCTAGCCTCTCCTTCG
Organism: Chloroflexota bacterium; assembly: GCA_016178045.1. Lineage (GTDB taxonomy): Bacteria > Chloroflexota > Dehalococcoidia > SM23-28-2 > JACOUE01 > JACOUE01. The sequence continues at coordinate 14,567 of JACOUE010000081.1, read as the reverse complement.
GAGTATTCGGGCTTCTCGTTCACCCGCTTGGACTCCCGTATTTTACTCTCCTTCATCGATGTTGAAAACCCCTTCTCGCCAGGTCTTGACAAGAACTGCACCTATATGTATACTGCACATAGTCATTCGTTGTCAATAGCAAGGAGGTTGCTAACATGCCCGAAGACCGAACCGACCGCTTCCTCACCTCGATAAACCAGGGGTACGACGCAATGCTCGACGCCCTCCGGGCCGGAAACGAGCGCACCTACCGCGCCTCCAAGATCCTGATCGACGAGGCGCAGACGGGACAGCGTGAACTGGTTGACCTGGGCCGGCGCTGGGCGGAGGCCCCCCTCGACGTCATCGGCTTCTCCACCGCCCTCGTCGAATCCCTCACCCGCAGCCAGGGCCGTATGCTGGACCTGACCCGGATCTGGTTCGATGAGATGGCCCAGGTCCAGAAGGAGAGCCGCGACGTCATCCAGCGCGTCACCAGCGCCAGCCGCACGACCGTCGAGGTCGCTGTTGAGACGGGACGCAGCCTGTTCAGCCGGGCGACCGAGGAAGTGCGCTCGGCGGCGCGCGCAGGCGTAAGGTCAACCCGGAGGGACGGGGAGACTCCTCAAGAGACCGCGGCCACGGCCTAGGCCGCTAAGCCGCGTTCTTACGGGGGGTGGACCGCTCCGTCCACTGGCGGGCGCCGTAACGGGCCGCTTCCGCCAGGGACACGGCGATGGTGCGGTAGACCTGGGGGTTGAAGACCAGCCCCACGTGGCTGCCGGACACTTCTACGTTCGAACGTTCGTCTTCGTCCGAGCAGGAGCGCCAGTCCAACATGCCGTCGGTCTTCGTGTAGACCGCCAGTCGCTGCACCGTCGGCGCCATTTGTCCATTCGTCAGGGACCGCACGAAGGGACAGGTGCACGTGCCCGTGTAGCACGTCGCCTTCACCTGCTCCTCGGCGCGCCGGGCGACCACGGCGTTCCGCACGAAGCGGCCCACGGTCAGGACCAGGGGATGGGCCCGGATCTCACGGATGGGAGCAGCCAGGGTGATTACCTGGGCCACCTGCTGGGGGCGGCGGACGGCCACGCTGCGGGCGATCGTCCCGCCGAAGCTGTGACCGATGAGGTGAACCCGACGGCCGGTCTCCTCGTGCGCCCGGTCGACGGTCTCGATCAGCCTTTCGCTGAGGATGTCCGGGCACTCCAGGTTCCGCCCGATTCCCGACCGGTAGGGCCGGTAACCGATCCGGCGGAGCCAGTAGTACATCTCAAGGAGGTACGCGTCTGAGCCCAGGAGGCCGGGGACGAGGATTACGGGGGCGCCGTCGCCGCGGGGCACCCCGATTCCGTAGTAGACGGGAGAGGCACGCAGAGAGAGCCAGTCGAGGGCGAAGAAGGCTTCTCGCCAGATGGGCAGGGCCGCCGCTGGTCCAACCAGTTCCATCGTCCGAACCCTTGCGCTCAAGGACCTCCCCTCCTGTCTCGTCACTCTACCAATATAGACGATAAGATGAATCGATTGTTACCATTACAGTCGTCTATACTTAGTATAACAAATTTATCTTAAAGCTATTACATGCCACCCTCATTTTGCAATACCCAAACTGTTCCGATTTCTTTCGCTTTAACCGATTTTACACCGCCGAAACCGCTGGACAATGCCCCCCAAAACCCTTTAGGATTTTGTCCGTCGAACCCCTTAGAGGAGGGAGCATGGCCCCCGCCCTGAGCCGTCGCCTCAGCCCCCAAGACGCGTCCTTCCTCTACTTCGAACGCGACTCCATCCCCCTCCAGATCGGCTCTATCGCTATCTTCGAGGGCCAGCTCCCCTTCGAACGGTTCGTCGAGCAGATCGCCTCCCGCATCCACCTGATCCCGCGCTACCGCCAGCGGGTGGTCTTCCCCCCCTTCAACCTCGCCCACCCCACCTGGGAGTGGGACCCGGTGTTCGACATCCTCAACCACATCCATAAGGCGGACGTGCCGTCGCCCGTCGACGACCGGGCCCTGGCCGCCCTCGCCGGCGAGTTCTTCGCCAAACCGCTCTCCCGGGACAAGCCCCTGTGGGAGATGGTGCTGGTGGAGGGGCTGCCCGGCGACCGCAGCGCTCTCGTCTCGAAGGTGCACCACTGCCTGGTGGACGGTGTCGCCGGCATCGAACTGCTGATGATCACGCTTGACATCAGCCCCAACCCGCCGCCTACCCCGCCGCCCCACGACCCCTACCCTCCCGAGCCCGTCCCCGACCCCGCCACCCTCCTCACCAGCGCCCTCCGCGACCGCCTCTCCGAGCTGGTGCAGGCCTTCGGCGACTGGCAGACGGCGCTCATCGACCCATTAGAGCGCATGCGCCGCACCGCCGACGTCCTCCGCTCGCTCCAGGCCAGCGCTCCTTTCCTGCGGGAGCCGGCGCCGCGGCTCCCCTTCAACCGCGTCGTTCAGCCCCAGCGTTATGTCGCCTGGACCCTGGCCCCCTTTACGGAGCTGCGGGGCATCCGCAGCGCCCTCGGCGGGACCGTCAACGATGTGGTGCTGGCCATCGTATGTGGGGCGCTGCGCCGCTACCTCCTCCAGCACGGCATCTCCTGCGACGGGCCCGCGCCCCGGGTGGGTATCCCGGTGAACGTCCGCCAGCAGGACGAGACGGGCAGCCTGGGGAACCGCGTTTCGATGATGCTGGCCGCCCTGCCGGTCAGTGCGAGGGACCCGGTCGAGCGCTTCCACGCGATCCGGGACCACATCGAGCAGCTGAAGCGGGCCAACCAGGCGGCGGGGTTCCAGCGCCTGATGGACGACCTGGGGCGGCTCGTCCCCGTCCCCCTCCAGGCCCTGGGCGGCGCCCTTCCCCAGCTGCCCAACACGCTGGTAAACCTCGTCTGCACCAACGTCCCCGGGCCCATGATCCCCCTCTACAGCATCGGCCACCGCCTGCTGGCCAACTATCCGCTGGTGCCCCTGGGGCCTGACCTGGGGCTGGGAGTGGGCGTCACCAGCTACGACCAGCGGCTGTACTTCGGCCTGATGGCCGACCCTGCGGCAGTGCCGGACCTGGATAAGCTGCGGGCCTACTTCGAGGAGGCTTACCTGGAGCTGCGGCTGGCGGCAGGGGTGCCACCCAGCGACCTGCCCAGCTTCATCGGGCCGGTGGCGGCGGAGGCTAGCGCCACGCCGGGCGTGATCGCCGACTAGACCGCCGGCGTCACTCCGTGTTCGTAAAGCCGCTCAGGTCCAGGGACATCATCAGGAGATCCCGTGTCTTCCCCTCGCGGTCGATGACGAAGTCCGCCAGCAGCGCCTCCGGCTTGAACCCCAAGCGCTCGAAGGTGGCCCGCGCCCCCACCTGGTCGGGCGTCATGCGGGCCATGATCTTCTGAAGTCCGAGCCCCCGCGCCAGGGCGAACACTTCGTTCGTCAGCCTCCGGCCGAGGCCCCGGCCGCGGTAGTCGTGAGAGACGAGGATGCGGATCTCGCCCACGTGGCGCATCCACTGCACGTCGTTGTAGTGGAGGCTGCCGTATCCCGCCAGCTGCCCGCCGGCCTCCCCCAGCACCGTTATCGTCCGCCCCTGCTCGATGTTCCTCACCCACTCGTCCACCACGTGAGGATCGGTGATGTCGGTGCGGAGGAAGAGGAGCTCGTCGGGCGGGAGGCTGCGCGCAAAAGCGACGACGGCGTCACGGTCGGCGGCCTCCATGAGGCGGAGGGTGACGGCGGTGCCGTCGCGGAGGGTGGCCTCGCGGGGGAAGGTCTCCTGGGTGGCCGGTCTGGTCTGAGTCAAGCCGCGACCCCCTTCTGCCTAAGATGAGCACAAAATATTCTAGCGACCACTAAGCCCCCTGGCAAGCCTACTGGTTCTGAGCCCCCAGCCAGAAGCGCTGGAACCCCCAGTCCACCAACCTCGGCGCCACGTTCTTCAACGCGACCGCCATCACGTCCTCGACGCTGACGAACACCTCCGGCGGCTCCCAGCGCGCCGCCTGCACCACCCGCTCGCCGACGACCCGCGCCGGGACGGCGCGCACCAGCGGCACCTCCGGCAGCTCCACCTCACGGATGGCGTTCTCACGGAAGTCGCTGGCGGTCACGCCGGGGTAGACGGCGATCACCTTGATGCCGTCGCGGGCCAGCTCGAGCCGAAGCGCGTCGGAGATAGCGGTAAGGGCAAACTTGCTGGCGCTGTACGCCCCGATGAAAGGCGTGGCGATCTTCCCGGCCACGGACGAGATGTTGATGATCTGCCCCCGCTCCTGCTTGCGCATCTGCGGCACCACCGCCTGGATACAGTTGAGGGCACCCCACAGGTTCACCTCGAACAGGCGCCGCATGTTCTCGATACTGCCGTCGGCGATGGGGGCGAAGACGCCAATTCCCGCGTTGTTCACCAGGATGTCGATGCTGCGAAACTCGCGCTGCGTCCGCCGTGCCAGCGCCTGCACCTGGGCGGGGTCGGTGACGTCCGTCAGCACGACGAGCCGCCGGCCGGGCAGGTCCGCCAGCTCCTCCGCCAGGACGTCAAGGCGCTCCTTGTTTCGAGAGGCCAGGACGACGTTACAGCCTTCCCGGGCGAACGCTTCGACTATCTCCCGCCCTATCCCGCCGGACGCTCCGGTGACGATGACGGTTCGACCTTCCAGACGCATGGCGGCCCTCCTCGGGGGAACGGAGCTTCGTACTCCGCTGACGGAGCGGGAATAATGTACCACAAACGTGGCCGCACAGCGCTAGTCTGAGGTGAAGAATCGCCGCGAATGTCTAACCGAAGGCGTGGGCGCGGTGGCCGTTCCCGTCGAGGGTGCCGTAGATGGAGAGGAAGGCGTCCACCACCTGCGGGTCGAACTGCGACCCGCGGCAGCGCCGGATCTCCTCCACCGCCGCCTCCTTCGGCATGGCCCGGCGGTAGGCCAGGTCAGAGGTCATGGCGTCGAAGGCGTCGGCCACGGCGAAGATGCGCGCGCCCAGGGGGATCCTCTCCCCGGAGAGACTGCGCGGGTAGCCCTCACCGTTGAACCGTTCGTGGTGTGAGAGGACGATCTCGGCGGCCCCCCGCAAGGACTTCGCGTCGGCGAGCAGGTCGTAGCCCAGGGACGGGTGCTGCTTGATCAGGTACCAGTCCTCTTCGCTGAGCTTCCCGGACTGGCGCAGCACCTTCTCCGGCACCGCCACCTGGCCGATGTCGTGGAACAGGGCGCCGAGCCGCAGCTCCTCCCAGGTGCGGCTGTCAGGCTGGAGGCCCATCTTCTCGGCGATGGCCAGGGAGATCTGGACGACCCGCTCCGCATGGCCCACCCGCGGGTGGTCGGGCCGCTCGATGGCGGCGGTCAGCCGAGTCAACACGGAGCCGTAGGCCTCGCGGACCTGGTGGGCCTCCTTCAGCCCGCGGGTAGCTTCCCGCAGCTCGACAACGCTGGTGGTCGTGCGCGAGACGTACTGGCGGATGGCTAGCCACATCATCACCAGGGGCAGCAGGATCATCGCGAAGGCCGAGAGCCCGAAGACCACGTAGGCTGAGGCCAGCACCACGCCGAGGACGCCGACCACCAGGTAGTGCGGTACCAGCCAGAAGAACTTCTCCTGCCAGATCCCGGAGAAGCTGTCCTTCGTGTCCAGGGCTATAACCGCCGCCACCAGCACGGAGTTGACGGCAAAGTTAGCGAAGGCGGCGGCGAAGGCCGGGAGCAGCAGTACCGAAGGCCAGTCAGTGACGCCGTCGCCGAAGTCGAGGGCGCGGAAAGCGCCCACCGAGGCGGCGCCGGCCAGGACGAGGACGCCTTCGTTGAAGAGCGCCTTGTACGCCGGCTTGCCCCGACCCAGGTAGTCGGCAAGGACGGCAACGGAAGCGATCACGGCCACGCCGGGAAACCCCTCCAGGGCGCCGGCGGCGATGATGGCCGCTACGCTCACGGAGACCCGGCTGTTGCCGAAGACGCTGACATCCGTTCGCTCGGAGATGATGGTGACAATGGCAAGGGCAGCGATGAACCCGATGTCGACGCCGTCCCACTGCAGGCCGGCGACGGACAGCAGGCCGGCGCAGGCGGCGGTCACAGCCGCGATCAGCGCGACCACCGGGGCCGAAGGCCGGCGCCCGGCCCGGCCCGCCCCATCGCTGCTGGACGGCGGTGTCATGTTCGAAGTCTGCATCTCGCGCCTACTTCGCCTCGACATGGCTGTCTCCTGTTCGCTGACTGGAGAGGCCGCTGAGCTTTCGCATCAGCTGACCGAAGGTCCGGTAGGACTCGAAGCGCTTGTGGTACACCTTCAGGAAGGCGTGCACCACCTCGGGGTCGAACTGGCTGCCGCTGTTCTCGAGGATCTCCGCCAGCGCTTTGGTGGGCGCCATGCCCTTCCGGTAAGGCCGGTCAGAGATCATGGCGTCGAAGGCGTCGGCCACCGCGAAGATGCGCGCGCCGAGCGGGATCTGGTCGCCGGCGAGTCCCCGCGGGTAGCCGGTGCCGTCGTACCGCTCGTGGTGGGCGTAGACAACCTCCGCCGCGCTCCCGAGGAACTCCACGCCGCTCAGGATCTCGTGCCCCGCGGCCGGGTGCAGGCGCATGGCGTCCCACTCCTCCGAGGTGAGCTTGCCGGCCTTGCGCAGGATCGCGTCCGGTACGCCGACCTTGCCCACGTCGTGGAGCAAAGCGCCCCACTCCAGCTCCTGCCACTCGCGGCTTGAAGGGTCGATATCAATCTCCCCGGCGATCGCCAGCGCCGTATCGGCCACCCGCTCGGAGTGACCTCGGGTCTCGCTGTCCCGGGTGTCGAGCGCGGCGATCAGGGAGCGGAGCGTCCCGTCGTAGGCGCGGTGCAGGCTGCTCATCGTCTCCTTGAGCTGGTCGTGGGCCTCCTTCAGCTCATCGTGCGCCTCCTGCAGCTCGACGACGCTGCGGGTGGTGCGGTCCAGGTACTGCTTGAAGGAGTACCGCATCATCACCGGCGGCACCAGGAAGATGGCCAGCCCCCAGAGGCCCATCGCCACATACGCGGCCACCATGGCCAGGCCGACCAGGCCCAGGACCAGGTAGTGGGGCCACAGCCACTGGAACTTCTCCCTCCAGACGGCCACTACGCTGCGGCCGCCGGTCAGGGCCACCGCGCCGGCCACCAGCAGGCTGTTCACGACGAAGGTGCCTACTGCCGCCGCGGCGCCGGGACCCAGGATCTCGGGCCAGGCGTCGGGCTGGCCGGCCCGGCCGGAGAGCGCGAACACCAGGGCAGCGATACCGCCCGAGAGCATGAGCGCCCCGAAGTTGAACAGGGCCTTGTGGACCGGCCGCGAGGAGCCGACCTGCGAGGCCAGGACCGCCGGTGGCACCACCACCGCCAGGCCCCAGGGCCCCGCCAGGAGGGCCGCGCTCACGATCGGCACGATGCTCACCGAGACGCGGCTGTCTCCGTACAGGTTCAGGTCGAACCGCTCGGCCAGGACGGCGATGGCGGCGAGGATGGCCAGAGCCGCCAGGTCGTCCAGCCGCCACTGCCAGCCGCCGAGGGCCATCAGGGCTAGGCCGCCCAGGGTCACTGCCCCGACCAGGAGGGAGATCGCCAGGCCATGGCTCTCCTCCCGGTGCCGGCGCGAGCGCTGCTCGCCGCCGCCGGCTGCCGTGCCGCCAAGTAGGTGCATCGCAGCGTCCCCGTGTCCCTTGGCCTTCAATGCCGGTCGGCTTAGCATTGTCCTTGTCCTCATCAACCTCGCGCTACTTCCGTCCCTATTAGCCTGCTCACTTGCAGCGTGGCTGCTGACGCGGGCACGATGTGGGGAAGTAGGCATCGAACCCCGTGGCCGAGTCGAAGTGGGTGCTGTCGAACTGCGAGCTCTTGAACTCGACGCCGGTCAACGTGGCGTCAGTGTTAGTGACGGCGTCCCACTTGACGGCGCCCCACTTGATAGCGTCCCACTTGATGGCCGACCACTTGATGGCGTCCCATTTAACGGCGCCCCACTTGACCGCCGACCACTTGACGGCGTCCCACTTGATGAGGTCCCACTTGACCGCCGCCCACTTGATAGCGTCCCACTGGATGGCCGACCACTTGATGGCGTCCCACTTGATGGCGCCCCACTTGATCGCTTCCCAGTCGACGTTGTCCAGGTTAGCCCCGACGAGGCCCGCCTTTCCCAGGTCCAGGCCCACCAGCGCTGCCTCCGCCGCCGGGTCTGGCGCCCCCAGGACGTGGGTGAACAGGGCTATCTTGGCGATGAAGTTCATCCGCACCTGCCGGCCCGGCGACAGGCTCGCGTTGGCGTCGGGGAGCTCGCCGCTGTAGAAGACGGCGGCGTCGGCCAGCGCCGTCTTGCCCGAGGAGTCGCTGGGCAGCTGCTGCGCGGTCTTCATGAGTACGTACTTCACCTGGCCCGGTGTCAGGGCCGGATTCTGCTCCAGCATCAGGGCAACGATGCCGCTGACTACCGGCGCGGCCATGGAGGTGCCGCTCATACGGAAGTAGAACTGGTCCACAAAGCGGTCCGGGTAGAGTTGGGCCAGAATACTATTGGGGTTGATATCGGCGACGATCCTGCGCCCGGGCGCTACCAGGTCCGGCTTCGTGAAGCCGTCCTGGGTAGTGCCCCGGCTGGAGAAGAAGGCCACCACGTCGTCATCACGCGTGGGCGTCCCCATGTCGTCCGTCGCCCCGACCACGATGACGAAGGGGTCGTTGGCCGGAGCGTAGGAGACCGCATCGGCGGCCGTGCCCGAGTTGCCCGCCGCCGCGACGACGACGAGTCCTCGCATCCAGGCGAACTCCACCGCGGCGTCCAGCGGGTCCGTCTTGTAGCTCTCGGCAACCGAGGACTGGAGCGACAGGTTCAGAACCCGGATGTTGTAGAGGTCCTTGTTATCCACCGCCCACTGGATGCCGGCGAGGGCGTCGGAGAGGGTGGCGGCGCCGATGTCGTCGGAAATCTTGACGTCGATAAGGCTGGCCTCAGGGGCAATGCCGATGTATCGCCCCTTGAGGAGGTCGCCGTCGCCGCCGACGATGCCGGCCACGTGGGTCCCGTGTCCATAGCCATCATCCACGTTGGTCGTGTTGGAGCTAACAGCCACCTCGAAGGCGAAGCGAGACTGCTGGTAGACATCCTGGAAGTCAGGGTTGCTCGCGTTGGAAACGCCGGAATCGACCACGGCGACGCCAACGCCCTGCCCGGTGCGCGGCGTAGCCGCGTTCCAGACGCTGGGCGCGTTGACAGCAAAGGGATAGACTGAGGCCAGGTTGCTGAAGTCGATGAAGCCCGTGGATACCACCGGCGCATCGAGGCTGACCCAGGCCACCGAGGAGTCCTGCGATAGGGAGGTAAGACCGCTAGCAGGGATCTCGGCTTCTAGGGCAGGGATGATCTCGAACTGCCGCTGCACGATCCCGCCTGCGGCATCGATGGCCGCGACTGCGTCACCTTGGCCGCTGGTCTGCACGATGACGGGGACATTCCGGCCCGGGTGCTCCTGAGCCCAGACAAAAGCAGCCTCGTGCACCTTTTGGGGAACAACAAGGCCGCCCCTGGTGGCCATCGCGGCCAGGGCGGCTAGGGAGACGGCGATCGCCAGGGCCAGTCGCCAGGCCCAGGCGTTGCGCTTTCGGCTCCCAGTTGTGGTAGCGTTCATGGCTTGCCTCCTAACCCTTTGCTTCGTCCCAAACCCTCCGGACGGAGCGCCGGGCTCAGGCGCTCACCATGACCGAAAAAAGAACCTAAACTGAAACTACAGGAGGCGCCAGGTACCCGTCAACCGTTTTTCGGGCCCCCGCAGCCCTTTACACCCAGCGTTAACCGGCTGTAACCGCCCGTTCACCCGACGGCTTGGGGGTCTTTACGCCCTTCCTACGTGTTGGGAATTCGTGAGACGGGACGGAGTTAGACGGCGGCGGATGTAGCAGTATGGTGCCACTCAGCCCCCCTCCTCAAGTCTTACGTCCCTCCTACCCGCCCCTGAGGCTGTCGCCTCAGGCCCTACTCTGACCACCTCAAACCAAGTGCCCGAAACAGGACACGAATCGCCCTTTAGGAGCAAGGACAGGTACGACTCAGCCGACCTCCCACTGGGAGTGCAGAGGGGAAGCGCCCCTCTGCGGGACGTTTGGGGCGGGTGGGGGCGGGACCAACAACTGGGGTGGGGAGAGCAGCAACATGCACCGACGGCGGCGCTCCCTTTCATCCTTTCTCACATGTCCTGGAACACCACACGCCTTGACGCCCTTCCTGGCCCATGCCTACAATCGCATTGCTCAGGGTGGTCGCGCCGGCGGCGGGTCAGCCTCTCGCGGAAGCTGCGGAAGAGCGCCCCGATTTCATCGGGGAGGTCGCACGTTCAGCCGAGACATTGGAAGCAGATGGGCGGTTAGCTCAGCGGAAGAGCGCTTGCTTCACACGCAAGAGGTCGCAGGTTCAAATCCTGCACCGCCCACCACGTAGGGACCGCATCGACGGCTCCCGTCCCGCTCGACGGGAGCCGCTGCTTTTCGAGGATCGATTAGCGCTGGTGCGGGTCCAGAGCGTCCCGCAGGCCGTCGCCGATGAAGGTGAAGGCCATCATCGTGGTGGCGATGGCCAGCGCCGGGTACACCGTTAGCATCGGGACGGCGAAGACCGCCCGGTAGCCCTGGTCGACCATCGCCCCCCAGGTGGCGGTCGGCGGGTCCACGCCGATGCCGATGAAGCTGAGCGCACTCTCGGCGAAGATCGCCACCGGCACTCCGAACGTCAGCGAGACGATGACCGGCCCGAGGCTGTTGGGGAGCAGGTGCACGAACATGATCCGCCAGCCTCTGGCCCCCATGGCCCGCGCCGCCAGGACAAAATCACGTTCCCTTAGAGAGAGCATCTGCCCCCGCACCAGGCGGGCAATCGTCACCCAGTCCACCAGGGCGATGGCCAGTATTATCACGGTGAGGCTGCCGCCCGGAACGTCGTAGCCCTCGAGCACGCGGCGCAACAGGATGATGGCGAGCAGCGCCGGGAAGGCGTATATCAGGTCCGTGAACCGCATCAGCAGGTTGTCGGTGAGGCGGCTGGATAAGGCGGCGAAAGCGCCGATGGGCACGGCGATCAAGAGCACGGCTATCTGGGAGAAGATGCCGACCGACAGGGACACCCGCGATCCGTGGATCAGCCTGCTGAGGACATCGCGGCAGCTCTGGTCGGTCCCCAGCCAGTGGCTGCTACTGGGGTCTTTCAGGGCCCCGGCCGTTCCGCAGTTTTGGGCGTTGGGGTCGTACGGCGCGATCTGCGAGGCGAAAACCGCCACCACCACCAGCGCGATGACTACGAACAGGCTGACCATGGCCAGGCGGTTCCGGAGCATTCGCCGCAGGGCGTCGCGCCACAGGGAGTGGTGCTCCGTCGGGACGGCCCACCCCTCCAGTTCGGCCGCCGTGCCTGGAACGCCGGCCATCGTCAGTACCGGATCCTGGGGTCGACCACCCCATAGAGCAGGTCGACGACAAGGTTTGCCATGGCCACCACCAAGGCATAGAACAGCGTCGTCCCCATGATCATCCCGTAGTCACGCTGGAAGATGGACGTCACGAACTGCTTGCCGATACCCGGAATCCCGAACACCGTCTCCACGATGAAGGAGCCTGTCACCAGGTTGGCCACCAGGGGCCCCGACACGGTGAGGATGGGGATCAGCGCGTTCCTCAGGATGTGCCGCATCAGCACGACCCATTCGTGGAGGCCCTTCGCCCTGGCCGTACGCACGTAATCTTGCTGCAGGACCTCAAGCACGCTGGAGCGGGTGATGCGGGCGAGGTATGCGGCGGGAAGCACCCCCAGCGTGATGGTGGGCAGGATCGCCTGCTTGGGGTTGGGTATCAGCCACCACTGCTGGTCCCACCCGTAGACGGGGAGCCAGCCCAACTGGACGGCGAATATCACGATGAGAAGGATCCCCAGCACGAAGCTGGGCGTACTCGCCCCAAAGGTAGCGAAGAAGACCGAGGCGTAGTCGATGATGCTGTTCTGCCGCAGCGCCGAGACGATCCCAAGGGAAACGCCGACCACCAGCGCAAAGATCGTCGCGAAGATCCCCAGGACAGCGGTGGCCTTGAGGCCTTCGCGGATGATCTCCGACACCGGCCGGTCCTGGTACTGGAAGGAGATACCGAGGTCCCCGCGGAGGGCGTTCCAGCCGAAGGTGAGGAACTGGCGCCAGACGGGTTCGTCCAGGCCGTACTTGGCGTCGAGCTGGCGCTCAAGCTGGGGGCTGATTGGCCGTCCCTTGGTGTCCCAGGGCCCGCCCGGGACGATGTGCATGAGGACGAAGGTAATCAGGGCGACGAAGAAGAGGACAGGCGCCAGCCAGAGAAGGCGGCGAATGACGTAACCGGTCATAGCGTCATTCTATTAGATAAGGGGCTGCAATGAGCAGCCCCTTATCGTTTTTCTGGGCTTACGACCCTAGTGCTCCAGGACGGCAGTCTTCCAGTAGAAGTTGTCTCCCGGGTGGCCGTCCACACCGGTGATGATAAAGTCTCTCACGTACGGTTTCACCAAGACGACGGTCTCGTGGTTCACCAGCGGGCACATGGCCACATCCTCGTCGACGAGGATCTCCTCGGCCCGCTTCCACAGCGCCTCTTCTTTGGCCGGGTCCTCCTCGGCGATGGCATCGTCTACGGTCTTGTCAAAGTCGGGGTTGCTGTAGCCGCTGGTGTTCAGGAGGCCGCCGGTCTTCCAGATGATCATCCAGTTCTCCGGGTGGGAGTAGTCCTGTACCCAGCCCACGAAAGCCATCGTGTAATTGCCCTCGTTGTAAGCATCCTGGAAGGCGGCCGCGTCCAGCGGGTCGAGCTTGACGTTGGCGTCCAGGTTCGTGCCCCACTGGCCTTGGAGGAATTCGACCTGGCCGGGGTTCGTCGCCACGTTGGCAAAGGTGAACTTAACCTGGCCCGGGTCCTTTCCGTAGGCATCGAGGTCAGCCTTCGCCGCATCCGCGTCGAAGGCCAGCTCGGCCCCCCGCGCTTCATCGAAGTAGGGGACGAGCGAGGGCGGGTACCAGGCCGTCGTCGGGTTGCCGCGCCCCTGGGCGATCTCGTCCACCAGCGTCGCCCGGTCAATCGCGGCACAGAAGGCCCTGCGGGCGTTCACGTCGTCGAAGGGCGGTTCCCGGTGGTTGAAGTCGAAGCCGAACGTGCCGGCCTGGGGCACGCGGACCAGCTCCTTGCTCAGGTTCGGGTCGGCCTCGACAGTCTTCAGGTTGGCGAGGGGCACCTCCACCATGTCGACCTCGCCCGTCTGGTAGGCGGAGAAGGCTGTGTTCTCGTCCTCGATGATCTCAAAGACAAGCCGGGTCAGGGTGGGCGTGAGCTCCTCATCCCAGAACGCCGGGTTCGGCTCCAGCACCAGGCGCCGGCCGTGCTGCCACTGGGCCAGACGGAAGGGGCCGCTGGCCACCACGTTTCCGGCTTCGGTCCACTTGCTGTTGGTGATATCCCCGTACTTTTCGATCACGTCCTGGCGCTCTCCCGCCGTAACCCACAGGGCCATCAAGAGATTGAAGGTGTGGGAGATCCGTGTCAGCTTGATCTCAAGGGTCCGTGCATCGACGGCCCTAAGACCGAGGGCGTCCTTCAGGTCGGCGATCTCCGCCTCCGTGGCGTCGGTAGCGCCAGAGAGCTCGGTGCCGCCTTCGATGAGCTCGTTATAGAAAGTCGTGCCGTAGTAGGAGCCGATACGGGGGTCCAGCAGCCGCGACAAGGAATATACGAAGTTATCGGCGGTCATAGGCTCGCCGTCCTCCCAGACGGCATCCTCCCGAATGTGATAGGTGTAGGTGAGGCCGTCGGCGCTGACGCCGCCGTTGTCCTTGGTGGGGATTTCCTCCGCTGCATAGGGGTGTAGCACACCCTCCACCGGGTCAAAGCGGAGGAGGGTGGCGAAGAGGTTCTTGGCCATCGTGGTGGCGACGTCGAAGTCAGCGAGGCTCGGGTCCACCGAGGTCGGTTCGCCGGTCAGCCACAAGCGGGCAACTTGGTCGGCGGCCAGGTCTCCCGACGGCCCAGCTTTTTCTTCCTTGCAGGCCGCCAGCACGAACAGGCCCGCGACGGCCAGTCCCACTACCGCCAGCAACCGCCAGCCCATGAATGGGATACGCATCTTACGCCCCCTTTTCAGATGCCCTCGCTGCGCTGGCAACACTTCAGCCCCCTGCAACTGATCAGGCAAGAGGTTCCACAGCGTTACCTGCCGTGAATAACGAAAACCGGCGCTGTTAGGTTAACTTGAGGTTTCCTTGGAGACCCTTTCGGGTCACGGGCCTGCGGTCACGGCACCCTGCAGCAGGTCCGGCTGCGGCGGTTGTCCGCGTCATCCGTGTCGTCGTCGGCCAGGGCGTTGAAGCAGGCCAGGCCCTGAAGGGAGCTGGTCGGGCAGGAGGCCAGGTCGTCGGCGTGGACGTCGGCCACGGCGACGAGGGTGTACCTCTGCCCGGCGACCGCGGCCTGGTCAACGCAGTCGAAGATCTGGGTGGTGAAGACGTTGACCTTCTGGCCCCCGGGGGCGTTGACGATGACCTGGATCATGCGGCCGTTAGGCGTGCAGCCGCCGGGGGCGATGATGTCCAGGTAGACGCCGATGGTCTCGGT
>JACOUE010000014.1 GCA_016178045.1 Chloroflexota bacterium | reverse complement strand
ATATCCGCAGCACCCAGATGCAGCAGATCGCCGGCCTGGCCGGCGGCCTCGATATCCCCGGGCTGACCGCCTAGCCCCCCTCCCCGCACGGCCCCTCGGGACACGGAACATGGAACACGGAACACGCAACGGGGGGGGTGACGTGTCCCTTGTTCCCTGTTCCCTGTTCCTAGCCGTATAATTGGCTTACCTGACTAGGCGGAGTAACTTTTTGCCCGAGGTGATCGCGTGAACGAGCCGCTCCCCTCGGCGGCGGGCCCCGTGGCCAGGCTGATCGAGGAGTTCCACAAGCTCCCCGGCGTCGGGCCGAAGAGCGCCCAGCGGCTGACCTACTACGTGCTCCGCGCCCCGGCCGCCGAGGCCCAGGCCCTGGCCCAGGCCCTCCTCGACGTCAAGGACAAGATCGTCCTTTGCTCCGTCTGCCAGAACGTGACCGACGTCGACCCCTGCCGCATCTGCGCCGACGGCCAGCGCGACCGCACGACCATTTGCGTGGTGGAGGAGCCCCTCGACATCCTCGCCCTCGAGCGGACGCGGAGCTACCGCGGCCTCTATCACGTGCTCCACGGCGTCATCTCGCCGATGGAGGGGATCGGGCCGGACGAGTTGAAGATGAAGGAGCTGCTGGACCGCCTCCGCAGCAACGAGGTGGGGGAGGTCATCGTGGCCACCAACCCCAACCTTGAAGGTGAGGCGACCGCCATGTACCTGGGCAAGCTGCTGCGGGCCCTGGGGCTGAAGGTCACCCGGCTCGCCCGCGGCCTGCCCGTGGGCGCCGACCTCGAATACGCCGACGACATCACCCTGGCCCGGGCCCTGGAGGGCCGGCAGGAGTTCTCCGGCTAGCATGACGCTACCGCGGCTGTTCAAGACAGAGGCTATCGTCCTGCGCCAGCGCAAGCTGGGGGAGGCGGATCGCATCCTCACCCTGTACACGCCCACCTACGGCAAGCTGGACGCCAAGGCCAAGGGCGTACGCAAGACCACCAGTCGCATGTCCGGCCACCTCCAGCCCCTGACCCGCTGCATGGTGCAGCTTGCGCGAGGCCGCTCGATGGAGGTGATCGCCGGCTGCCAGGCCCTGGAGAGCTTCGCCGTCATCCGCGAGGACCTCCAGCGGCTCAGCCGCGCCCTCTACGCCGCGGAGCTCGTCGACCGCTTCGTGCCGGAGCACGTAGAGAGCCACGCCACCTACCACCTGCTCCTGGACACGCTGCGGCGGCTCGCCCAGGCGCTCGACGCCGACTCCGTCCTGCGCTATTTTGAGATGCGGCTGCTGGAGCACAGCGGCTTCCGGCCGGAGCTGGCCCGCTGCCTGGGCTGCGAGCGACAGCTACAACCGGTCACCAACTACTTCTCGCCGGGCGCCGGCGGTACCCTCTGCCCCGAGTGCGCCGGCGGGACGGCCGGCCCCCGGCCGCTGTCGGTGAACGCGCTGAAGGTGATGCGGCTGCTCCAGCGGGGTTCCTACAATGACATGGCGCGGTTACAGGTCCCGCCGGAGCTGGGGCAGGAGATCGAACGGCACCTGCGGAGCTACATCGTGCACGTGCTGGAGCGGGACGTGAACGCCGCCGCCTTCATCGAGCGGCTGCGGCGGGACGCCCTGTTCGAGACGATCGAGGTCTAGCGATGCCGCTGTACGAGTACTACTGCGAGCGCTGCGATAGGCTGTTCGAGATGCTCCGGCCCGTGCGGGAGTCGGAGCTGGCGGGTGTGTGCCCTGACTGCGGCGGTGAGGCGCCGAGGATCATGCCCACTTCATTCTCGGCCATGTCCTGGGGCCAGGGGTATGCCCAGCGGGTCCCCTACCACCAGCGCCCCCTCTACAACCGTGAGCCCAAGTTCGAAAAGACCGTCGCCCCGGTCAAGGGCAAGGCGAAGGAGTCAGGGAAGAAGCGCTCGAAACGATAGGAGGTCCGCCCCTACGATGCCCCTCTACGAGTACTACTGCGACCACTGCCACGGCGTCTTCGAGGCGTTCCGCCCCATCCGCGAGGCGTCCCTGGCCATGCCCTGCCCCCAGTGCAACCGCGACGGGAAACGCATCATGTCCAACTTCATGGCCTTCACCTACCGCGACGGCTACCCCCGGCGCCTGCCCGACAGGGGCACCTACTGGCACCTGGGCAAGGAAGTGAAGACCCTGCCCAAGCGCATGAAGTTCTACGAGCACCCGGAGCTGGCCGAGCCCGAGCCCAGGCGGAAGCCCGCCCGCGGCGACATCAAGCACGAACAAGACAAGCGCATGACGGAGGTCCTCGACCTGCGCTACCGCGACAGGTGGGGCGTGGACAAGGACGGCTTCCGCACCGTCAAGGCCAAGAAGGTCAGGAAGCCCCGGACAACCCTGACCCGCTACGGCCGCGCCGAGAGGAGCGACTGACCGCTGCCCCCGCTCCTGGTGAGCCTGCCTGCCGGCAGGCAGGCCTGTCGAACCATGAGGGGGTGCTCATCCTTCGACCCTTCGACTTCGCTCAGGGCAGGCAGGCTCAGGATGAGCGTCGGGTGGCCGCGCCTAGCTGTGGCGGTCGAGGACGTATTCGGTCAAGTCCGTCAGGGTGCCGCGGGCCTCGGTGTCGGGCAGGAGCTCGATGGCCTCCACGGCGCGGCGGCAGAAGTCGCGGGCCATCCCGTATGACTCCTCGAGGATGTCGGACTCCCGCACCATCGCCACCACCTGGTCCAGATACTCCTGCTTGCGCCGCCCGGCGAAGAACTTCGTGACCGGGTTGCTCTTCGGGTAGCGCTCCATCAGCAGGAGCGAGGGCAGAGTCAGCGTCCCCTGCATCAGGTCGCTGCCCACCGGCTTGCCCATCTCCCGCTCGTCGCCGGTGAAGTCAAGGATGTCGTCCACGATCTGGAAGGCCGTGCCGAGGTTGTAGCCGTAGCCGTGGAGGGCCTGGATCCACTCTTCGGGCTCCCCGGCGACGATGGCCCCGCCCTCGGCGGCGGTAGCGAACAGCGACGCCGTCTTCCCGTTGATGCGGAAGAGGTAGTCGCGCACGGTCTGGCGGCTGTCGTAGGCGGTCATGTCCTGCCCGATCTCCCCCTTGGCCATCACCATCAGGGTGTGGGCGAACAAACGAATAACGCGGATGTTGGCCGTGCGGGCCACCAGCTCGGCGGCGTGCGCGAACATGTAGTCGCCCAGCATGACGGTAGTGCTGTTGCGGAAGAGGCTGTTAGCGGTGGGACGGCCGCGGCGGGTGGCGGCGTTATCGATGACGTCGTCGTGGACGAGCGTGGCCGTGTGCAGCAGCTCGATGGACGCGGCCAGGGGGACCACCAGCTCCAGGTTGTAGTCGCCGAACGTCGCCGAGAGAAGGGCCAGGGCCGGCCGCAGCCGCTTGCCGGACCCGGAGAGGGCCAGGTCCATCATCTCGGCCAGCGGCGCAAAGTCGACCTGCTTGAGGGAGTCCAGTGTCTCCTCGACGAGGGCGAGGTCTTCGTGGACGGGGCCGTAGAGCAGGCCGGCCTTCATGGGACGCGCTGCCCTTCCAAGTATTCCTCTTCCCCGACGTCGCCGATGTCCCCGAGGCCGAACAGCCAGGCCGCGGCCAGGGCGGTGCCGGAGGCCACCCCCAGGTACGTCTGGCCCCGCAGGGCGGCGATGCGCTCGACGGTCTCCGTCAGGTACGCCGGTTCGTTGCGCTTCCCCCGGTGCGACTGCGGCGGCAGCAAGGGGGCGTCCGTTTCGACAGTCATCCAGCGCAGGGGCAGCCCGGCGGCCACGGCGCAGATGCGGTCGGTCTTGGGGTAGGTGCAGGTGGCTGGCACGGAGATGAGGAAGCCCAGCTGGACGTAGCGCAGGGCCAGCATCAGGTCGCCCGCGAAGCAGTGCATGACGCCCAGCGGCCGGTCCTTGGGCCAGCCCGGGAGCATTTGGGCCGCGAAGGCGGCCAGGATGTCGAATGTCTCGCCGTCGGCCTGGCGGGAGTGGATCACCACCGGCCGGCGCCGCTCTCCCGCCAGCTCCAGCAGCCGCCGGAACAGCCGCTTCTGGTCCTCGGGCGGCGAGAGCTTGCGGTAGTAGTCGAGCCCGGTCTCGCCGATAGCCACTACCTTGGGCGAATCCGCCAGCTGGCGCAGGGCCTGGAGGGTTCGCCCGTTCACCTTCGCCGCCTCGTGGGGGTGCACGCCGACCACGGCGTACACATCGGGCTGCTCGTCGGCCAGGGCTACGGCGCGGCGGCTGCTCTCGACGTCCGTCCCGACGACCACGAAGGCGCGTAACCCCGCCTCGCGCGCCCGCTCCAGCGCCGCCTGGCGGTCGCGGTCGAAGCGTTTGTCCTGGAGGTGGCAGTGCGAATCGACGAGCATGCTATATCCCCAGCCGGGCCTCTTCTTCCTCCACCAGGTCCGGGTCGAGCTTGCGGTAGAGCGGCTCGGGTTGGGCCAGGGGCTGCCCCGGCCGCGCCGCCTCGCAGCGCCAGCCGGCACCGTCGACCGGCCCCTCGTAGCCCAGGAAGCCGTGCAGGCGCTGGGTGGTGAAGGGCAGGTACGGGTAGAAGGCCACTTTCAACCCGTTGATGGCGCTGATGGCGGTGTAGAGGACAGTGGCGCAACGCGCCCGGTCCTCGCTGATGAGCTTCCAGGGGGCGTTCTCCTCCAGGTAGCGGTTGGCCTCGCGGGCGGCGGCCATCGCCGTCTCCAGGCCGGCGCGGAAGCGGCAGAGCGCGAGGTTGTCGCCGGCCTCGCCCACGGCGGCCTCGACCCGCGTCAGCAGCGACCGGTCGGCGCCGATCAGCTCCCCCGGCTCCGGCACCCCGCGGTCGAAGTGGCGGTGGGCGAAGGTGAGGACGCGGTTCACCAGGTTGCCCCAGGTCGCCACTAGTTCGTCGTTGTTGCGGCGGACGAAGTCCGCCCAGGTGAAGTCGGAGTCGGACGTCTCCGGCATCGTGGCCGCCAAGTAGTAGCGGAGGGCGTCCGGGTCGTAGCGCGAGAGGAAGTCGGGTATCCAGACGGCGAGGCGGCGGCTGGTGGAGGCGCGGCTGCCGCGGATGGTCTGGTACTGGTTGGCGGGGACGTCGTAGGGGAGGTTGTAGTTTTCCCCGGAGGCTTCGCTGTAGGACATGAGCTGGGCGGGCCAACTGAGGGTGTGGAAGAAGATGTTGTCCTTGCCGATGAAGTAGTAGGTCTTGCAGGCGGGGTCCTGCCAGAAGTCGCGCCACTTCTCCGCTTCGCCCTGGCGCTGGGCCCACTCCCTGGCGGCGGAAAGGTAGCCGATGACGTTCTCGAACCAGACGTAGACGCGCTTGTCGTCGTAGCCTGCGAGGGGGACCGGCACGCCCCACTCCAGGTCGCGGGTGATGGCGCGGTCGCGAAGCTCCTGCTCGATCACGCCCAGCGAGAAGTTGAGGACGTTCTTGCGCCAGTGCCGCTTGTCGTGGGTGAGCCACTCCTTCAGCCTCTGGTTGTAGGCGCTGAGGCGGAGGAAGAAGTGCTCCGAGTCCCTGATCTCCGGCTCCGAGCCGTCGAACTTGCAACGGCGGTCCTTCAGGTCGATGGGGTCGAGGACGTTGCCGCAGTTGTCGCACTGGTCGCCGCGGGCGCCGGGGTCGCCGCAGATGGGGCACGTCCCCTCGACATAACGGTCGAGCAGGAACCGCTCCTCCACCTTGCAGTAGGGCAGCTTCATGCTCCCCTTGTAGATGTCGCCCTTCTCATGCAGGCGGAGGAAGATGTCGTGGACGGTGCGGGCGTGGTTCTCCGTGCCCGTGGTCGTGTAGAGGTCGAAGGTGATACCGAGGCGCTCCCACGTCTGGACGAACTCCTCGTGGAACTGGTCGGCCACCTCGGCTGGGGTGCGGCCTTCCTGCTCGGCGCGGATGGTGATGGGGGTGCCGTGGCGGTCGCTGCCGGAGACCATCAGCACCTGGTTGCCCCGGGCCCGGTGGTAGCGGGCGAAGATGTCCGCCGGCAGGTAGGCACCGACGATCTGACCAGTGTGCAGGGAGCCGTTGGCGTAGGGCCAGGCGACGCCGATGAAGATCTTTTCCGGCATGCGGGTTCGGTTCGAATTTTAGCATACGGGGTAGGGACGACGAAGGAAGCGAAGAGGCCGTGTTCAGGCCGGAGGGAGGACGAACCGCTGGAGGTCCCGCCCGACCGTGATCCGGCCCGAGTAGATTTGGGACAGGCCGGCGGTAAACGCTTCCACCTCGGTGCCTTCGTCGGGGATCGGGGGCATGACGTGGGACATGACGAGGTGCTTCACGCCGGCCGTCTGGGCCACGCGAGCGGCGTCGTGGGTGGAGGCGTGGTAGGTATGGGCGTCGAAGAGGAGGGCGGCCACCAGGTCGTTGCCCATCTTGCGCAGGCTGTCCTCGAAGGCAAGCATCATCTCGCGGTGCTGCGAGTCGCAGACCAGGATATCGGCGCCGCGGGCGCCGGCGGTGAGCCCCGGGCAGGCGTTGGTATCGCCCGAGACGGCGACGGCGTAACCGTCCCGTTCGAGCCGGTAGCCGTAGGCCGGGATGACCGGCCGGTGGTCCACGGCGAAAGCGCTGACGGTGACATCGCCGGTCCGGGCGACCGCCGTGGGCTCTTCGCCGGCCGTGATCTCCGTGACGTCGCAGGCCGTCCCAATGGACGAGAGCTTCTCGCCGTGGTGGGCCAGGCGGAACTTCTTGTCCTCGGCCAGCGCCTGCCGGAACCCCCCGACCATCTCGGCGGTACCGGCAGGGCCGTACACCGGAAGGGGCTTGGTGGCGCCGCCGGTCCAGCGCATCATCAGGAAATCGGCGAGGTCGGTAATGTGGTCGGAGTGGAGGTGGGTGAAGAAGACGGCGCTGATGGAGATGGGCGGTATCCGCGCCGCGTAGAGCCGGCGGGTGGCGCCCCAGCCGCAATCGATCAGCACCCGGGTATCGCCGCCGGTGATGACCTGCGACGGCCCGGAGCGGTTGGGGGAGGGAACGGGGCTGCCGGTGCCGATCAGGACGAGCTCCAGCGCGGGCATCACCAGCGACTTCCTTTCTGGGGGCGATTGCCCCCAGATTACAATCGCCGCCGGGGCCTGTCAACGACGGGACTGCCGCAGGTCCAGCCACAGGCGGTAGACCCGGCGGTGGGGCAGGCCGTAGCGGCGGGCCACCTCCGCCACGGCCTGCCGCGCCCCCTGTCCTTCGTCACGGAGCCGCTGTAACTCGCGGCGGACGGTGTCCGGCTCAGCCCCCCTCCCCGCGGGCGACCTGAAGGTCGCCCCTACATCGGTCGCGGCGCCGTGCCTACCGGCAGGCAGGCCCTCCACCACGAGCGTGAACTCGCCGCGGGGCTGGCGGAAGCGCTCGATCGCCTCGCTGACGGTGCCGCGGAACACCTCCTCGAACGCTTTGGTCAGCTCCCGGCAGACGGCCAGCCGCCGGTCGCCCAATACGGAGAGCATGTCGGCCAGGGTCCGCTCCAGCCGGTGGGGTGACTCGAAGGCGACGATAGTGCGCGGCTCTGCGGCCAGCGACTGGAGGAGGCGGCGGCGCTCGCCGGCGCGCCGGGGGAGGAAGCCGACGTAGGTGAACTGGCGCGTGGGCAGGCCGGAGACGGCCAGAGCCGCCGTCACCGCGGACGGGCCGGGTACCGGGACGACCGGGAAGCCCGCCTCGCTGGCGGCGACGACGAGGTCGTGGCCGGGGTCGGAGACGCCGGGCATGCCCGCCTCGGAGACGAGGGCGACGTCGCCGCGCCCGAGGGCGGCCAGGACGGCAGGGATCCTCGTGCGCTTGTTGTGGTCGGTGTAGCTGGTGAGACGCGCCTTGATGCCGTAGTGCGACAGCAGCTTGCGGGCGGTGCGGGTGTCCTCGGCGGCGACGAGCGACACCTCCCGCAGGATGCGGAGGGCACGGAGGGTGACGTCCTCCAGGTTGCCGATCGGCGTGGCTACCAGGTAGAGGATTCCCACGGGCTGATTATAGAACCTAGAACCGAGAACAATGGTCAGCCGGGCGTGGTCGGCGCTCAGAATGACAGGCGGCGACACTGCTCGGGTCATTCTACGTTGCTTCGGAAAAGAGAAAGCGCTTTATCTTTTTACGGAAAAACGGCCCATAAATCGTTGACGGGTCCCTTTGCCTCTGCTATATTTAGTGAAAACTCCGCCCACAGGCAGGCGTCCCGGCGTCTTTACTATCTCCGAGGCAGGTGTCATGGCTCTGGCATCCTATAAGGAACTCCGGCCCGCCTACGGCTTCGACGACGTAGCCATCGTCCCCGGGTCCGTCACTGTGAACCCGGAGCTGACGGACGTCCACTTCAGCATACCGCCGTACACCTTCGAGCTGCCCGTGCTGGCCGCCGCCCTCGACGCCGTGGTCGACCCCCGCTTCGCGGCCGCCTTCGGAGAGATGGGCGGCCTGGCGGTCATGAACCTCGAGGGGCTCCAGACCCGGTACGACGACACCGACGCCGTCATCGCGGAGATCACCGCTGCCTCCGACGGAGAATCTGCGGCCCTCATTCAGAAAGCCTACGCCGCGCCCGTCCGTGAGAACCTGATCGGCGAGCGGGTGCGGGCGATCAAGCAGGGCGGCGCCGTCTGCGCCGTCTCAGCCACGCCCGCCACCACCAAGCGGCTCGCCCCCGCGGCCGTGGAGGCCGGGGCCGACATCTTCGTCGTCCAGTCCACCGTCACCACCGCCCGCCACATCTCGCGCTCCCTGCGCGGCCTCATCTTCGAGGACCTGGTCGAGACGATCAAGGTGCCGGTGATGGTCGGCAACACGGTCACCTACGACGCCGCCAAAGAGCTAATGGAGACCGGCATTGCGGCGATCCTGGTCGGCGTGGGCCCCGGCGCCATCTGCACTTCGCGCGAGGTGCTGGGCGTCGGCGTGCCCCAGGTTACGGCGACCATCGACTGCGCCGCCGCCCGCGACCAGCACTACCGGGAGACGGGCCGCTACGTCCCCGTCGTCACGGACGGCGGCATGCGCACCGGCGGCGACATCTGCAAGGCGCTGGGGTCCGGACGAGCATGGGCGTCTGCGGCGCCCAGACTATCGCCGAGTTCCACGATACGGAGCTGGTGGTGGCGCCCTCCATCAAGACCGAGGGCAAGGTCTACCAGCTGTCCCGCTAAGTCCCCAGCTTCAGCCCGCCCGTTGCTGCCGCTCCTCTCGCGGCTCCGCGAACCCCCACTTGGCCCGCAGCTCCGCCACCTTCGCCAGCACCTCCTGGGGCGGGCGCAACAATGGCGAGATGTAGCGGCGACCCCTTCGGCTGCGCTCAGGGCAGGCTTCAGGTCGCCACAGCAACTATGGAGGCCTGAAGCCTGCCTGCCGGTAGGCAGGGCCTCGCTACATTTCAGGCAGGCTACGTCCCCACCACCAGAACGCGATCCAACCCCGATAGGTCCCGCTCTGCCCGCACCTGGGCGCGCGGGAAGGCCTGCCCGGCTAGGGCGCTTGCCGCCGTGCCTTGCTTGTCGCCGATCTCCAGGACGAGGGCGCCGGCGGGCTTGAGGTAGGCGGGCGCCTGGCGCAGCAGCCGCTCGATGAGGCGGAGGCCGTCGGGGCCGCCGTCGAGGGCGCGGCGCGGCTCGAAGCAGCGGATCTCGGGCGGCGCCGCCTCCCAGTCGGCGGTCCGCACGTAGGGTAGGTTCCCCACGATAACGGCCACCGGCGAGGCGAGCGGGCCCAGCAGGTCACCCTCCACGAGCAGCAGCCGGCCGCCGAGGCCCAGGCGCTCGGCGTTGCGCCGGGCCAGGGCGAGGGCTTCAGCGGAGACGTCGATACCGACGACGCGGACCTCGGGCGGCAGGTTCGCGGCCAGGGCCAGGGCGATGGCGCCGCAGCCCACGCCCACGTCCACCACCCGAAACTCGGAACCCGAGACCCCTGACCCTTGGCCCCTGACCCTTGACCCTGCGAAGTCGAGCGCCAGTTCGACGAGCAGCTCCGTCTCCGGCCGGGGGATCATGGCCGCCGGCGTCACCTCCAGGTCCAGGCCGTAGAACTCGCGCCGGCCGGTGATGTAGGCGGCCGGCTCGTGCCGGCGGCGGCGCTCCAGGAGGCCGTCGTAGGCGGATTGCTGCTCGGGGGTCAACGGTTCGCGGAGGTGCTGGTAGAGGTGGGCGCGGTCGAGGCCGAGGGCGTGGCCCAGGAGGAGCTCCGCCTCCAGGTTCGCTTCGTCGCTTCCGCCTTCGGCGGAAAGGAGGCGCGCGCCCTGACGGAGCGCCTCCTGCACGGTCACGCTATCTGCCCCTGCCTGCCGGCAGGCCTGGCTTCCAGACGCTCTACCTGCTCCTCCTGGCGCAGGGAGTCGATAATCTCGTCGATCTCCCCGTCCAGGATGGCCGGCAGGTTGTGCACCGTCAGGCCGATGCGGTGGTCGGTCACGCGGTCCTGGGGGAAGTTGTAGGTGCGGATCTTCTCCGCCCGGTCGCCGCTGCCCACCTGGGCGCGCCGCGCCGACTCGATCTCATGGCGCTGCTTCTGCTGCTCGACGTCCAGCAGGCGGGCGCGGAGGACGGCCATCGCCTTCAGCCGGTTCTTGAGCTGGGACCGCTCGTCCTGGCACACGGCCACGATGCCCGTGGGCACGTGGGTGATGCGAACGGCGGTGGCGTTCTTCTGCACGTTCTGGCCGCCGTGGCCGCTGGCGTTGAAGACGTCGATGCGCAGGTCCTTCTCGTCGACGTGGAGGTCCACCTCGTCGGCCTCCGGCAGGACGGCGACGGTGGCGGTGGAGGTGTGGATGCGGCCGCTGGCCTCGGTGGTGGGCACGCGCTGGACGCGGTGGACGCCGCTCTCGTACTTCAGGCGCGAGTACGCCCCTTTGCCGCGCACCTCGAAGATGATCTCCTTGAAGCCGCCCAAGTCGCTGGCGTGGCTGGAGATAACGTCCACGCCCCAGCGCTGGCGTTCGGCGTAGCGGCTGTACAGGCGGTAGAGGTCGCCGGCGAACAGCGCCGCCTCCTCGCCCCCGGCCGCCGCCCGGACCTCGACGATGACGTCCTTGTCGTCCAGCGGGCTCTTGGGCAGAAGGGCCAGGCGCAGGTCCGCCTCCAGGCGGTCGCGCTCTTCGCTGTAGCCGGCGATCTCGTCCCGGGCCAGGGTCACCAGCTCCGGGTCCGACCCCTCCTCGACGATAGCGCGGGCCTCGTCCAGGGCGGCGGAAACGCGCTTGTACTCGCGATAGCGCGAGACGGTGTCCTCGAGGGCGGCGTGCTCCTTGGCCAGCGCCTGGAGACGGTCGTAGTCGGCCGCGACCTCCGGCCGCGCCATCTCCGCCCCCAGCTCCTCGTACCGCTTTTCGATTTCGCCCAGCTTGTCCCACATGGCTCAAGGGTCATGGAACACGGAACATGGAACAAGCGGGGTGGCCGGGTCTTGTTCCTTGTGCCCTGTTCCTTGTTCCTCCACTCAACGTGAATAGGCCCCCCGAATGGGGGCCCGATTGGATTATAGCACAGCGGCCGCAGCGGCCGCGGCTAGGCCGGGGCCACCCGCGAGGCCAACTCCGCCAGGGGCAGCGTGTCCTGCTGGCCGTCGGCGAGGCGGCGGAGGACGGCGGTGCCGTCCCGTAGCTCGCGCTTGCCGATGATGGCGGCGTAGCGGGCGCCGCTGGCGTCGGCCTGGCGCATCTGCGCCTTCAGAGAGCGGTCTCCGGCCGCTACCACGGCGCCGACGCCCCGCCGCCGCAGGTCGCTGGCCAGGCGGAAGGCGGACGAGCGGGCGGCCTCGCCCTGGTAGGCGACGAATACGTCGAGCCGTCGTTCGTCCGGCAGGGGCACCTCCTGACGCTTCAGGTTCAGGACGATGCGCTCGAGGCCGGTGGCGAAACCGATGCCCGGCGTAGGCTTTCCCCCCAGCTCCGCGATGAGGCCGTCGTAGCGGCCGCCGGCGCCGATCACGCTCTGCGCCCCCTCCTCCGGCGGCTGCACCTCGAACACCGTCCGCGTGTAGTAGTCGAGGCCGCGGACCAGGCGCGGGTTCAGCGCGTACGGTATCGCCAGGCCGTCCAGGTAGGAGCGGAGGCGGGCGAAGTGCTCCGCGCACTCGGCGCGTCGCCGATGCTGTTCAGCTGGAGCGACAGGCCCTTCAGCCCCAGCTCCTCGTACAGGCGCCAGAGGAGCTCGACGACCTCGGCGTCGACGGCGGGGTCAGCCTCGCCGATGGCCTCGCAGCCGAACTGCGTGTGCTGGCGGTAGCGGCCGGCCTGGGGACGGTCGTAGCGGAAGATGGGGCAGACGTACCAGAGGCGGACGGGCTGGGGGAGGACGCGCATACCGTGCTCCAGGTAGGCGCGGCAGACCGGCGCCGTGCCCTCCGGCCGCAGGGCCATCTCGTCCCCGCCGCGGTCCGCGAAGACGTACATCTCCTTCTGGACGATGTCCGTCGCCTCGCCCACGCCGCGGGTGAACACGTCCGCCTGCTCGAAGACGGGCGTATCGATGCGCGCGTAGCCGAAGGTTCGACAAAGACGCTCCGCCGTCTCCCGGACGTAGTCCCAGTAGGGCTGCTCGTCCGGGAGGACGTCGGAAGTACCGCGGGGAGCCTTGTAGCGCGGGGGCATGCGATAACGGTTGCCGTCCGGGTTCGATGCGAGCATACTAGAAGCCCCACGCTCTTGCAAAGACGCGCCCCAACCGCTAACGTTCGTTCTCAACCATCACCGGAGGAGGGAGGCCATGAACCCAGGAGGCCGGACGGTCATCGTAACCGGCGCTTCGAGCGGCATCGGCCGGGAGACGTCCAGGGAGTTCGCCAGGGCGGGGGCAAACGTTGTTCTGGCTTCCCGCAACAAAGAACGGCTGGACGCCTTGGCGGAGGAGCTGTCGCCGCTGCCGGGCAAACGGCTCGTAGTCCCCACCGACGTGCGGGAGAGGGAGGCCGTTGAGGCGATGGTGGCGCGCGCGGCGGAGACCTTCAGCGGCGTCGATGTGCTGGTGAACAACGCCGGCCTCGGCCTGGACGCGTCGATAGCCGAGGGCAGCCTGGACAACATGCGCTACGTCTTCGACGTCAACCTCTTCGGCTACATCTACGCTGTGCGGGCCGTCGTCCCCCACATGCGAAAGCAGGGCCGGGGCATCATCGTCAACGTTTCGTCCGTGGCCGGCCGCATCTCGACGCCGTACAACGGCGTCTACAGTGCGACCAAGGCCTCCATCAACTCCGTCTCGGACGCCCTCCGCCTCGAGCTGGCGGAGGACGGCATCAAGGTGATCACCATCTACCCCGGCTTCACCGTCACCGGCTTCCGCGACAACTCCCTCCACGAGGTGGAGCTGCCGGCGCCGTCGCGGATGTTGCAGGGCGTGCCGGCGCTGGCCGTGGGCAGGAAGATCGTGCAGGCCGTGCGCCGGGAGAAGAGGGAAGCGTTCGTGACGTTTGGGGACGCCGCCGGGGTCATGGTCAAGAACCTGGCCCCTCGTCTGGTGGACTGGGGGATCAAGCGGTTCTGGCTGGCCTCGCGGAAGCCGGCTGCGGCGGCCGAATAGCGAAATCTTCCGCTCAGTGCTACACTTCCTATAGAAATGACCGATAGAGCGCCTTCAGCCGAAGCGCTCTTGGCTAAGGTACAGGAGTACCTGCCCGCCAAAGGCGCGACCCTGGTCGAGCAGGCGGCGTGCTTCGCCACGGAGTGCCACGACGGCCAGTACCGCCGCTCGGGCGACCCCGCCATCACCCATCCCCTCCACGCCGCCATGACCATCGCCGAGCTCCAGCTCGACGCCGACACCGTCGCCGCCGCCCTCCTCCACGACGTGCAGGAGGACTGCGAGGTCAGCAACGGCACCCTGGAGAAGAAGTTCGGCAAGGAGGTCGCTAAGCTGGTCGACGGTGTGACCAAGCTGGGCCAGATCCCCTGGCAGGCCCCGGAGCAGCGCCCCGGCGACGACCAGATGCAGGCCGAGAACCTCCGCAAGATGTTCCTGGCCATGGCCCAGGACCTGCGGGTGGTCATCATCAAGCTGGCCGACCGCCTCCACAACATGCTCACCCTGGACGCCCTCCCCCCCGAGGACCAGTTTCGCATCTCCAAGGAGACGATGGAGATATTCGCCCCGCTCGCTTCTCGCCTGGGGATCTGGGACCTGAAGTGGCAGCTGGAGGACCTCGCCTTCCGCTACCTCCAGTCCGACCAGTACCACGCCATCGCCTCCATGCTGGCGGCGAAGCGGGAGGCCCGCGAGAAGTACGTGGGCGTGGTGACCAAGATCCTCCAGAAGGAGCTCGCCGGGCAAGCACTCAAGGCGGAGGTGCAGGGCCGGGCCAAGCACATCTACAGCATCTACCAGAAGGTGGAGAAGTACGCCACCGAGGGCAAGAGCGCCAGCGAGATCTACGACCTGCTGGCAGTGCGCATCCTCGTCGACACCGTGACGGACTGCTACAACGCCCTGGGTGTGGTTCACAACCTCTGGCGCCCCATCCCCGGCGCCTTCGACGACTATATCGCCAACCCCAAGGAGAGCATGTACCAGGCCCTCCACACCACGGTGATGAGCGTGGGTGCCCGCCCCCTGGAGGTGCAGATCCGAACCTTCGATATGCACCGCATGGCGGAGTACGGCGTCGCCGCCCACTGGCGGTACAAGGAGGGGTCCAAGCGGGACGTCCACTACGAGGAGCGGCTGGCCTGGCTGCGCCAGCTCTTGGACTGGCACCGCGAGCTGGCGCTGGCCGAGGAGCTGGTGGAGGCGGTGAAGACGGACATTTTCCAGGACCAAGTTTTCGTCTTCACGCCCAAGGGGGAGGTGAAGGACCTGCCGAAAGGCGCTTCGCCGATCGACTTCGCCTACCGCATCCACACGGACCTCGGCCACACCTGCATCGGCGCCAAGGTGAATGGGCGACTCGTGTCGCTCAACTACCAGCTCCAGAACGGCGACGTTGTCGAGATCCTGACGAGCAGGTCGTCCAAGGGGCCCTCCCGCGACTGGCTCAACCCCAACTTCGGCTACCTCCGCACCAGCCACGCCCGCGAGAAAGTGCGGCAGTGGTTCAAGCGCCAGGAGCGGGCCGAGAACATCGCCCGGGGCAAGGAGATGCTGGAGAAGGAGCTCCACCGTCTCGGCGTGAGCCTGGCCGACGTGCAGGACGAGCTGCTCGAGATCTTCAAGTACGAGAACCTGGAGGACCTCTGGCTCCAGATAGGCTACGGCGGCATCAGCACCCACCAGGTCGCGGTGAAACTGGCGTCGATCCTGGAGCCGCAAGAGGTGGTCATCCCCTCCGAGGAGCCGGCGCGGCCGGCCACCACTACCAGCGTCCGCGTCCTGGGTACCGGCGATCTCCTCACCCACCTGGCGCGCTGCTGCAACCCCGTCCCCGGTGACCAGATCTTGGGCTACGTCACCCGCGGCGAGGGCGTCACCATCCACCGCACCGACTGCGGTAACGTCCTGAACGAGGACGAGAGGGAGCGGCTGGTGGAGGTAGAGTGGGGCCGGACCGGCCAGCTCTACCCGGTGGCCGTGCGCATCGAGGCGTGGGACCGGGTAGGCCTGCTCCGCGACGTCAGCACCGTCGCCGCGGAGGAACGGGTGAACATGGTCGGCGTGCGCACGCAGGAGCAGGAGGACGGCCTCATCAGCATTTACGTCACCCTGGAGACGACAGGCATCGAGCAGCTCACCCGCTTGCTGAGCAAGCTAGAGTCGGTGCGCGGCGTCGTCGCCGTGGGACGGCGGCTGGAGGGGGCGCCGCGGCAGCGCTAGCCGGGAAGCGGCCGTCTTTGGTGAACGGCCGGTGAAAACGGGTAAACGGTGGGTGTAAAGGCTTCCCGCAAGCTTGGCGACCTCTTGACGGGCTCTCGTTGAATCCCGCAAGCTGGTTCTAGGCTTTAGAAAGCGGTTCATAGAGCGCAGGCCCAACGCTCCGTTCCTGTGAGGGTTTGGGACGAAGCGAAAGGAGGCGGTCATGGACCGTTCAACAGCTTCGAAACGGGCCCGCGGCGGGCTCTGGCACCTCTGGTTCTCCGTTATCGCCGCCGGCGCGATTATCGCCGCCGCTGTCGCCGGCGTCACCAGCCACTTCGTGTCCTCGGGCGACGACCACCGCGTCCACAGCTCCTTCCAGACCCAGGACGACCACAGCTTCGCCGGCCTCAAGTGGGGCGGCAAGCCCGGGCGGCGGTAGGATTTAGGGCCGTTCCCATGCGAGTAGCTGTCTGGGTGCTCTCTGCCGTCCTTCTGGCGATTTTGCTCCCACTTAGCACCGGGCGCGTCGCGCCCGGCGCAGCGGGGGAGCGGTTGTTCGTCCACGCCTTCTATTACGCAGGGCCAGTGGCGACGTGCACGAGTCCCGGCCCGGACAGCGGCGTCTATAAGCTGACCGGCTACAAGCTGCCCAGCACCAGCATGGTCTATAAGACGAACCAGAACTCCTTCCCAGCCTACCTGTCTCGGTCCGAGGTGCAGGCGGCTATCGACGCCGCCTTCGCCACCTGGGACGGCGCCACTTCCAAGGCGCTATTCGCCAACGGGGGCACCACTACGGCCAAGATCGGCTGGAAGGACAACATCAATGCCGTGGGCTTCCGCAGCCTCTCCGGAGGCTACGTTGGGATGGCTTACGGGTGGGTCAACAGCAGGACGAAGACCCTCACCGAGTTCGATGTAGCCCTCTCCAGCAACTACAACTGGGCCACCAACATCAAAGCCAGCGGGGACTGCGGCGGCGCGGCCAACGCCTTCGACGTGCGCAGTGTCGCCACCCATGAGGTCGGGCATCCGGTCGGCCTGAACGACCTCAACGACGCCGCGGATAGCGCCCAGACCATGTACGGCTACCTCGCCTACCAGGAGTTGTACAAGCGCACCCTGGCCAGCGGCGATCTAGCCGGGCTAAAGGCGCTTTACGGGCCGTAAGCGGGGCCGTTAGCCCAGCTTATCGATGAGGGCCTGCGCGGCCCCTGCGCCCAGCAGCCCCAGCACCGCTATGTAGGCCAGCGAGGCGCTCAGTATGAGGACCAGCTTCGTTGTCGCCATCGGATCCACCTCCTCACTGTCGGCTGCATTTAGCGTGACATAAAGTTCTCGCCAAGTTATCGCCAGAATGGCGGCCCCTAGGAGGCAATTTTCCTTCTCGCTTGTGTTATTCTTGTCGCCGCCTTAGAATGGCGGCGTCCATCCTCCGCATGCATTTTTGCCGCCGCGCGAAGGGTGCGGCATGGTGACCAGGGGTGCTGATGCTCGCAAAGGTCCAGACCTGCGCCATCGTCGGCCTTGACGGCGAGGTCGTACAGGTCGAGGTCGATATCAGCCAGGGCCTGCCCGCCTTCGCCATCGTCGGCCTTCCTGACACCGCGGTGCAGGAGGCCAAGGAGCGCGTGCGCTCCGCCGTGCGCAACTCAGGCCTCGTCTTCCCTCAAAAGCGGATAACCGTGAACCTGGCCCCCGCCGACCTGCGCAAGGAGGGCCCCGCCTACGACCTCCCCATCGCCGTCGGCCTGCTGCTCGCCTCGGAGCAGATGGCTGCCGACGTGTCCCGCTGCATGTTCCTGGGCGAGCTCTCCCTGGACGGCCAGGTTCGCCACACCCAGGGCGTCCTGTCGATGGTCGCCCTGGCGAAGGAGCGCGGCCTGAACGTCGTGTACGTCCCCGAGGTCGATGCCGGCGAGGCGGCCCTAATCGAGGGGATAGAGGTCCTGCCCGTGAAGAGTCTCGCCGAACTCACCGCCCACCTGCGGGCCGCGCAGCCCATCACGCCCGTCCGCCGAAACGGCCACGCGGTCACGGAAGCCCGGACCGATATCTGGGAGGGCGTCGATTTCCGGCACATCCGCGGGCAGGAGCACGTGAAGAGGGCGCTGGAGGTGGCCGCGGCCGGCGGCCATAACGTCCTGATGAGCGGCCCGCCGGGCGCGGGCAAGACGCTGCTGGCGCGGGCTCTCCCCGCCGTCCTCCCCACCATGACTTCGCACGAGTGCCTTGAGGTGACGAAGATCTACAGCGTGGCCGGCATGCTGCCTCCGGAGACGCCCCTGATCTACCAGCGTCCCTTTCGCTCCCCCCACCACACCATCTCCCACGCCGGCCTTGTGGGAGGCGGCCGCCTTCCCCGTCCGGGGGAGATCACCCTGAGCCATCGCGGCGTGCTGTTCCTGGACGAGCTAACGGAGTTCGCCCACTCGGTGCTGGAGGCGATCCGCCAGCCCCTGGAGGACAGAATGGTCACCGTCAGCCGGGCGCAGGGTAACGTCACCTTTCCCGCCAGCTTCATGCTGGTGGCAGCCATGAACCCCTGCCCGTGCGGCTTCTTCGGTGACCCGACGAAGAACTGCACCTGCTCGGAGTCGACCATCACCCGCTATCAGAAGCGGATCTCCGGTCCCTTGCTGGACCGCTTCGACATATTCGTCGATGTGCCGCGCGTCGAGTACGAGAAGCTGGCGGATGAGGCGGCCGGGGGCGAGGCGTCGGAGGCCGTCCGGGACAGGGTGGAGACCGCCCGCCGGCGCCAGCAGGGGCGGTTCCAGGGCTCCAGGCTGCTGTGCAACGCCGAGATGGGGCCGGTGGAGGTACGCGACCACTGCCAGCGCTACGCCGAGGACGGGGCCAAGTCCCTGCTCCGCATGGCGATGAACCAGCTCTCGATGTCGGCGCGGGCGTTCCACCGCGTGCTGAAGGTGGCGCGGAGCATCGCCGACCTGTCGGCCTCGGAGGTGATCAGCGCCTCCCACCTGGCGGAGGCGCTGCAGTACCGCCAGCGGGGACGGACGTAGGGGCAGGTTGGGTAGGGGCAGGTTTCAAACCTGCCCCTAAAGATTCGACGGGTTGTCTGGGTCGTCGCTCCAGTTGAGGGGGTTGTTCTGGACGTATTCACGGATGCGCTGCACTTCGTCCTCATTCCGGATAACGTGTTCGAAGTAATTGCGCTGCCATACGGGGATGCCGGACGTTGCGCGCAGTTCGTTGATTCGACGCGAGGAAAACGTCTTGAACGCCCGGACTATTTCCGGCAGCGCGTGACGTCTGGTACGGGCGGGTTTGGTAGGGGCAGGTTTGGTAAGGGCAGGTTTGAAACCTGCCCCTACATCGGTATCGGCCAACAGGATGATCCCGTGCACGTGATTAGGCATGACCACAAAGGCATCCAATGCGACATGTGAGTAATGTCGGGGGAGGTCGGCCCAACATGCGTGCACAATCTCGCCCAGGGAATTGAGTGTCGCCTGGCCATCGATGACGTTGCCAAACAGACATTCGCGGCCCTGGGTGCATAGCGTCACGAAATAGGCCCCGGCCTGTGAGTAGTCGTAACCTGGCAGCCGTATTGAGCGGCGATGGCGTTCTCGCGGTTGGAATTTCATGCGGCGAAAGGCGTAGCCAGCAGTACGTTCGTTATAGCAGAGGGTAGCGGCGATATGGTAGGGGGCCCGAGGCCGTAGGGGCGGGTTTGAAACCCGCCCCTCCAGGGTTGCCGTGCCACACACCGTGCGGAATGCACCCGTAGGGGCAGGTTTCAAACCTGCCCCTACGCCCATGGCCGCCGCCCACCTGGCGGAGGCGCTGCAGTACCGCCAGCGGGGGCGGAGCTAGACCCACGGCCCGCGTACCCTAATCGAAGGTGTCATTGATGGCCCTACGGAACGCACCAAAGCCAAGCCGTAACGTTCCAAGGCGGACTACTTGGTGTGTTCTGCCCTATCCGTAGCCGCAAGAATGGAATTGCCAGTGGTACATTGGTAATGCTGGACGTTGCTTTCCCACCTGTCCCGGCAAACTGAAAGCTTGTCTGGAGGTTCGGGTCAACCGGGAGCAGAATCCCCACGGGTGTCGAGCCGTCAGGCAACCCCAGCATAACCAGAGGGAGAGCCAGGGACCCCGCCTCGTCGGCGGCGGCGAACAGGCTGATCTGTCGACAGTAGGAAACGTCGGCGGCGGGAAACTCCACTTCCCCACCACCTGTCTCTATCGTTCCTAGTTCGATGAGCTTTCCCTTCGCCTGGGGCAGCGTTAGAACGTTCACATCCTGAACCGACGGCAGGTTCCCTACGTCCAGGGTCCCGGTCACCGGCAGCGAGGCGTTGGTCACGTTCACGTCCGCCGTCCCTTGCTCGTGGACGCGGATTCTGCCGCTGCCGTCCAGGTTCTGCTCGCGCACCGGCGTCTCCGGCGGCGGTGGCGGGGCCGCCCCCGCCTGCCCGACCAGTTGGCCGTAGGCGAACGCGCCCAGCAGGCCGCTCGCCAGTCCCAATACGGCTGCCACTACGATAATGCGACGCATGCCGCACCTCCTTACGTTTGGTGGCGGCATTGTAGCAGGGGGCGGGAAGCGCCACAAGCCACATGTAGGGGCAGGTTTCAAACCTGCCCCTACGGGGTTGCCGCACCATACCCGTCGGGGTAGGGGCGGGTTTCAAACCCGCCCCTACAGAATGACGGTGCGCTGCTATACTGGAGCCAGCCATGGCCGTCCCCCTCACCAGCGTCGGCCCGCTGCGGCCCATCATCGCCCGGCGGCCCTTCGGCATCCTCTCCGACATCGACGGCACCATCAGCCCTATCGTGCCCACGCCCGAGGAAGCGTACGTCCCGGACGAGATCTGCCGTCTGCTGAGCGCCCTCGCCGAGCGCGGCGTCCGCATCGGCTTGGTGACGGGCCGGCCCCTGGCGGAGGCGCGGGCGCGCGTTAGGGTGGAGGGCATCGCCTACGCGGGGAACCACGGCCTGGAGCTGTGGGTGGACGGCCGGGAGGAGCGCGCCCCCGGAGCCGAGGACTACGTCAGCAGGGCGCGCCATGTGCTCGCCGAGCTGTCGGGTCTGACGCACCCGGGCGTCTGGGTGGAGGACAAAGGGCCGGTCGTCACCGTCCACTACCGGCAGTCGCCCGACCCGGAGTCGGCGAGGGCGGCCGTCCTGGCGGCGATCGAGGCCTCTTCCGCCGCCGGCGCCTTCCGCGTGCACGAGGGGAAGAGGGTGGTCGAGCTGCGGCCGCCGCTGCCCGTGGACAAGGGGAGCGCCGCCCGCGACCTCGCCCGGCGGTTCGGCCTCCGGGGCGTCCTCTGCCTGGGCGACGACAGCACCGACGCTGACATGTTCCGGGCGGTGCGCGGCCTGGGCGGCCCTTCGGCTTCGCTTAGGGCAGGCGAGGGCGGGCTCACGGGCGCCTGCATCGCCGTGGACGGGCCGGAGACGACGGAGGCGGTGCTGGCGGCGGCGGACTACTCGGTGGAGGGGGTGGAGGGGGTCGAGCGGCTGCTGCGGGAGGTGCTCAGCGCATTGGAGGCTGGTGGCGCACCGTAGGGACAGACCTTCAAGCCTGTCCTCATCGCCGGTAGGGGCAGGTTTGAAACCTGCCCCTACCGGCGACATAGCCTACATCCCTCCCTTGGCCACCAGCATCAGGTCGCGCAGCTGGCGCTCCAGCCAGAAGGTGATGTCCTCCTCCATGACCAGCCGTTTGAGGGCGGCGGCGCGACGCCGGCGCTCCTCGGGCGGGATGGTCAGCGCCTGACGCAGCGCCCGCGCCGTCCCCTCCAGGTCCGTAGGACAGACCGATAGGGCGTACTCACCCAGCTGCTCGTGGGAGCCGGCGAGCTCGGAGAGAACGAGGACGCCGTCGCCCTTGTTGACGAGCGGTCCTTCTTTCGACACCAGGTTCATGCCGTCGATGACCGGGTTCACCAGCAACACGTCGTACAGGCGCATACCGGCGATGGCCTGGGCGTAGTTGTTCTCGTAGAAGACGTGGATGGGCTGCCAGTCGCCCTCGCTGTACTGGTCGTTGATCGACTCGATCAGCTCGAACACCTCGTCGGTGTAGGTCTGGTATACGCCCAGTTCGCTCCGCGAAGGGACAAGGAACTGGAGGAACGTCGTCGTCCCGCGGTACTCCGGGTAGCGCTCCAGGATCATCTCCCAGGCGCGCAGGCCGCGGATGATGTTCTTGCTGGGCTCCGAGCGGTCCACGCGGACGATGGTCTTCTCCCGCAGCAGGGGCCGGAGCTCCTCTGTGTACCGGCACACCTCATCTGATCGGGCGAACTCGAGCAGGCCCTGGGCGTCAATGGAGATGGGGTAGTGGCAGATGTAGGCGGTGTGCTCGCGGAAGGTGACGCTGCGGTGGTGGTAGTCGATGGTGGCGCCGGGGAGCATGGACTCGCAGCAGTGGAGGAAGTTGCGAACGTCGCTGGCGGTCTGGAGGCCGACGATGTCGGCGGTGCAGACGCTCTCGTGGATGGTGCGGCGCATGAAGTCGGGGAGGACGCCCCAGTATTGGGGGCCCGGCCACGGTATGTGGGTGAAGTGGAGGATGGTCGCCCCCGGCATCTGGCGGCGCACCTCGGCCGGGGCCAGGTACAGGTGGTAGTCTTGGAGGAGCACGAACGGTGGCTCGGACTCTTTCTTCGCCTCCTGGACGATGGCCTCGGCGAACGCCTGGTTAAGGGGGAGGTAGCCGCCGTCCCACGCCTCGTACACGGCGCGGCCGATGTTGGGCGTTCGCGGCGTGTTCCACATGTAGTGCTGGACGAACCACAGGAGCGGGTTGGTGATGACGTAATAGAAGCGCTGGTAGACGTTGCGGGGCACGCTGACGAAGCGGACATATATCTCCTGCTCGGGGAGCTTGAGGGCCCCGTTCGACTCCTGGGCGGCTCTGCGGTCGCCGTCGGTCATGGCGGAGGCGACCCAGGTGACGGGGACGAAGCGGCTGGCGGCGGTCAGGGCGGTGACGACGCCGCCGCTCCCGCGCTGGCTGTTCAGGGAGCCGTCGACCTCTATCTGGAACTCGATGGGCCCGCGGTTACTGGCGATGATCAGGCGCCGATCGGCCAGCATCTGCTGGCAGAGGTCCTGGAGCCGCTGGAGCTTGCCGGGGAAGCCGCCTTCTACGTTAACCACGGGGCGTAAGCCCAGCATGCCCGAAAGCCTGGGAGGCTGTCAACCGAGAACGCCGCCTTGAAGGGCGGAAGAGGGGCGGTTAAGATAGGGCTGGACGGTTGCCGTCCGTGCCCCCGTAGCTCAGTTGGATAGAGCGCCGGCCTCCGGAGCCGGGTGCGCGGGTTCGAGTCCCGCCGGGGGTACCACTTGTTTCTGGCGCTGAGGGCGTGTCTGCAGCTGCCTGGGTGCCTCAAGCGCCGCCGAGGCAGGCGTAGAGCGCATCGATCAGGCGCTGGGTCCGGGGGGCCTGCCAGCGCACACCCCACGGCCGATTCGTCAGGTAGGCGAAGGCGACGCCGGCCACGGGATCGGCGAAGCCGAGGGAGCCGCCGTATCCGAAGTGCCCGAAGGCCTCAGGGTTCGGGCCCAAGGGACGGCTTGGCTGTGCCAGCTGGAAACCGAGGCCGAAGCGCGACGGGCGACCGAGCACGATGTCATCGCCGTCGGAGTGGATGCGCAGCGCCTCGGACAGCAGGTCCTTCCCCACCCACGTTTCGCCGTCGGGTCCGCCGCGAAGGAGGGCGTCGTAGATCGCCGCCACCGCTCGGGCAGTGCCGTGGCTGTTCGTGGACGGGATCTGGGCCAGGCGCCACGCCTCGGTGTTGACGACGCCGTGCCCGCTGAGCCCGCTCGGGTTGAAGTAGGTGTGCCAGACCAAGAGATCGTGTTCGGCGTCGCCAGTCGGCGGGAAGGCCACAGCCCACTGCTCGGGCCCGGTGGGCACCGGGCTGGGGGCGACCAACTCCGCCACGCGCCCGAGGTGCGAGCGCGGGAGTCCGCAGAAGAAGTCGGCTTCGAGGGGGCCGGTGATCCACTGCGCGAGAGCAGCACCGACGTCGCGTCCGGTCGCCCGCCGGATGAGCTCGCCAACGAGATAGCCCAGGGTGTTGACGTGGTAGCCGTGAGCGGTGCCCGGCTCCCAGAAAGGCCGCTGCGCGGCCAACTCGCCACACATGAGCGACCAGTCGAACATCGCACCTTCGGGAAGTCGCCGACGCGCGGCGGGAAGCCCGGCGCGGTGGGCGAGCAGGGTGCGCAAGGTCACGCCGCCCTTCTCAGCGGCGGCGAACTCGGGCCAGAGGTGCGCCACCGGGAGGTCCAAGTCGAGCAGGCCGCGCTCCACCAGCGTCAAGGTCAGCGTCGCGAGGACGCCCTTCCCCACCGAATAGACGTTGACCAGGGTGTCCTCCTCCCAGGGCATGCTGCGCGCGGCGTCGCGGTGGCCGCCCCAGAGGTCCACGACCGGCCGGCCGTCGACCCGGATGTGCACCGCCGCACCCAACTCTTCAAGGTCCCGGAAGTTCTCGATGAACGCTTCCCGCACAGCGGCGAAGCGAGCGTCGCAGCGGCCGCGCGTCGAAGCGCGTCTCGGGTCTTGCCTCTGCATGATCGAGTCCGGCGGTTTACGGTGGCTGCGCCAGGTAACGCTGTCCCCTTGACAGGTACCGTCCCGAGGATATCATCTTGGCCCAAGCTTGGCACGATGACTGGCGGCTAAGCCGCATCGGCGGCTGGCTTCCGCAGATAGGCCGCTAAGTAGGCACATCGCCGGTCTGGCGTCTGGGGAAGAAGCTGCTGGGCCTCTATCTACTGTACCGCTTCGAGGCCGGAAAAGCTGTTCCACGCCGGCCTTCCCTGGAAGGGCGTGGGGGTGGGGCTGAAGGTGATATCGAGCGTGCTCGCGAAGTAGGGAGGCGGCCTACTCGTCTTCTCGCTGAGAGGGTTCGGGGAGCCGCTGGAGGATGAGGTCCAGCGCCTCGCCGCGCTGGATCCAACGCTGCATCTCCCGGCGGAGGAGGCGGCTGGCCTCTTCCAGCGCCTGGAGCCGGGAGTGGTCGCGCTGCTGGGCCATCGCCAGGTGGATCTCGCGGAGGGCGCCCTCGCAGGCGGAGGCCATGCGCCAGGCGAAGAACCAGCGGCCGCTGAGATCGGGCCAGGTGGTGCTGGTTGCGGTCTGATCCGATGATTCCGGTGTGATGCCCATGCTCTCTCCCCGTTCTGCCTGCCGTCTTGGTTATAAGGATGCTATTGGCCGAGCCCGCGTTACAGCGAAGCGGCGCCCTGCGGCGTCGGCTGATTGTACGGATGACCTCTGCTATACTTAACCCAACCCGGGACACGAGGAGGTCAGCAGACCTGGCAAAGCGACGTCGGAGGAGGGGCGGTGGGCCCAGCATGCCCCGCCGCACCCGACCCCCGTTCCCCCTCAACCTGATCTTCAACATCAGGGCCTTCTACCTGACCTTCATCGTCATGATGATCGCTAGCCTGGCGGCAGTGGGACTGGGTCCGGGGCTCTTCGGCGGAAGCAGCCGCGATACTGAGAGGCTGAAGCCACCTCCAGAGGGGACCGGGCCACCGACGACCACCAGCCCGACGCCGGCCGTCAGCGTAAAGACCTATGACAGGCCGAAGCAGGTCATCGACTCCGACAAGGGCTATCTCGCCACCATCAAGACGGCCAAGGGAGACGTGGTCGTCCAGCTGTTCGCCAAGGACGCCCCGACGGCCGTCAACAGCCTCGCCTTCCTGGCCGAAGAAGGGTTCTACGAGGGCCTCACCTTCCACATCGTGCGGCCGGAGGCTGGCTTCGCCCTGGCCGGCGACCCGACCTGCGACGCGGAAGGCGAGCTCCGGTGCACGGGCGGCGGCGGACCTGGCTACGTCCTCCCGCTGGAGGAGAACGGCCGCTCGCACCTGAAGGGCTTCGTGGCCATGGCCGCGGTGGGCGGCGGCAACACCGTCAGCGGCAGCCAGTTCTACATCCTGCTTCGGGACGACCCCCGCCTCGACGGCCGCGACACGGTCATCGGCAGGGTGGTGGAGGGGATGGCCGTGCTCGGCTCGCTGACCCCTCGCAACCCCTGTTTCGAGCCCCCGAGCGCGGAGAACCGCTGCAAACCGGACCCGCCCCCCGGCGACCAGATCCTGGGGATAACGGTCCAGGAAGCCTAAAACACGAAAGCCGGCCGCCCGGCCGGCTCTAGCTTTCGCCGAAGTGATCTTCTATCCCTTGTCCTCGGTGGTCTTGGTGGCTTCCTCCGTCTTCCCCTCTGACTCTGGCTCCTTCATCTCTCGGCGGAACTCGCGGATCGCCCGTCCCATAGCGCCGCCGATGTCGCCAATGCGGTTGGCGCCGAAGAGCACCACGACGATGGCCAGGACGACGAGAGCTTCCCAGACCCCAAATGTCTGAAACACCAGAAACGGCATCATCGGCCTCCCTAGCTCGCCCTCAGCATATCACCTGCCCGCAAGCCAGGCAACAAACCTCAACGCTCCTTCTCCTCCGCTGGCTGCCGCTCGATCAAGAACATGAGGAATACGAACAAGGCGGTGATCGCCAGGGCGACGAGCCCCAGCTGCCACACTCCCGCCACGAACAGGAACAGCGCGAACGCGGAAGCGAAGCCGATCCCGGACACGGCGACGATCCGCGCCACCACCAGGTACAGTGGAACGCGCTTCTCATCCACGTCCAGACCCGTCCCCGTGAAATCTAGCACCGCGGCCCGTCGCCCGTCCAGCACGCCGCAGTCGTGCCCTTGCGAGGCCGGCCAACCTAGCGGTCGATCTGCGCCTTCTGGAGCCGGCCCGAGTAGTCGACGTACACCGTCTTCCATTCGCTGTACGAGTCCAGGGCGGCGATCCCCGCCTCGCGGTGGCCGTTGCCCGTGCCCTTCGTACCGCCGAATGGCAGGTGCACCTCGGCCCCGATGGTGCCCGCGTTCACGTAGACGATGCCGGTGGTGATCCCCTCCATCGCCTTGAAGGCCTTCGTGACGTCCCGGGTGTAGATGGAGGTGACTAGGCCGTAGGGCACGTCGTTGTTCACCGCCACCGCCTCCTCCAGCGAGGCGCAGGCGATGAGGTCCGTCACCGGGCCGAAGATCTCCTCCTGGGCAATGCGCATCTTCGGCTTTACGTCGGCGAAGACGGTGGGCGGGAAGAAGTAGCCCTTGGCCAGCTCGCCGTCCTTGAGGCGGCTGCCCCCGCAGGCGATCGTCGCCCCTTCCTCCACGCCGATGCCCACGTAGCTCTCGACCTTCTGGAGCTGCGGCTGGTTCACCACGGGCCCCATCTCCACGCTGTCATCGAGGCCGTTGCCTAGGCGGAGGGTGCTGGCCCGCGCCATCAGCCTGTCGCTGAACTCCGCCATGAGGCCGCGCTGAACGATGAGCCTGCTGGCGGCCGTGCAGCGCTGGCCCGTCGTGCCGAAGGCGCTCCACACCGCGCCTTCCAGTGCCAGCTCCACGTCGGCGTCGTCGAGGACGATGATGGCGTTCTTGCCGCCCATCTCCAGGTGGACGCGCTTACCGTGGCGGCCGCAGTAGGCGGCGATCTCGCGGCCCACCTCCATCGACCCGGTGAACGAGACCATGCCCACCCGTGGGTCCTCCACCAGGGCCGCGCCCGTGTCGTCCTCGCCGAAGACGAGGTTGACGACGCCCGGAGCCAGGCCGACCTCCTCCAGGATGCGGACGATGTTGTAGGCACTCAGCGGCGAGTACGGCGATGGCTTGAAGACGACGGTATTGCCGGCGACAAGCGCCGGCATCAGCTTCCACGACGGTATTGCCAGGGGGAAGTTCCACGGCGTGATGGCGGCGACGACCCCGTGGGGCTGGCGCACCGCCATGGCGAACTTGTCCGGCAGCTCCGAGGGCACGACGTGCCCGAACTGGCGGCGGCCCTCGCCGGCCATGTAGTACGTCATGTCGATCGCTTCCTGGACGTCGCCGCGGGCCTCCTTCAGCACCTTCCCCATCTCCGTCGTCACTTCCCGCGAAAGCTCCTCCTTGCGGGCCACCATCATCTCGGCGGCGCGGAAGAGGATCTCGCCCCGGTGCGGGGCTGGCGTCCGCTGCCACTCCGCCTGCGCCTTCACGGCGGCGGCGACGGCGTCGCCGACGTCATTACGGCCCGAGTCGGGGAACGTGCCGAGGGTCTCGCCGGTGGCCGGGTTTTCCCTGTCGAACCACTTCTCGCTCTTGGGGTCCTGCCAACGCCCGTCGATGAAGTTCTGGAAGCGTTGGGGCATCGCGCCCACCTCCGATTCGAAGCCTGCCGGCCTGCCCGCAGGCGGGCAGGCCGCTTCCATCTTACCACCGCCGTGCTGTCACCCTGAGCGAAGCGAAGGGTCTACATTCTTCGCTGAGCCTGCCGCCAGGCGCAGAATGACGGGGGTACGCGGGAGCGGCAGGCCTGACCTAGTCGGGCTTCTCGGCGATGATCCAGGCGATGCGCTGGGTGAAGAGGATGGTGTCGTCCATGGGGTGGATGTCCAGGCCGCTGAGGTCGGCCTCCTGGGCCCCCGTCATCAGGCGCCGCATCAGCTCCACCTTCTGTGGCAACGGCCGCGCCCCGATCAGCCACTCGTGGAACTCGCGGGGGAGGTCGTGCGTCTCCACCCGCCGCACGGGAAGCCCGGCTTGGCCCAGCAGCGTGACGAATTCGCTCAGGCGGAAGTAGCCGGGGTGGGCGCGGTCGCGCAGCTTCTCCAGCCGGTCCTGGTAGCGGGCGCGGACGGTCTGCTCCGAGGCGACGATGTCCTCCAGCACGAGGCGCCCGCCAGGGCGGCAGACGCGCGCCATCTCCGCCAGCGCCTCCTTGGGCGACGGCAGGTGGTGGAAGGAGCTGCCGCAACTGACGATGTCGAAGGAGTCGTCGGCGAAGGGGACGGCCTCGGGCGAGCCTTTGTGGAGGGTGACGTCGCGGCGGCGGCGCAGGCGGGCGGGGCCCGCGTCGCCGGCGAGCACGGCCACGGCCCGCACCCTCCGGGCGAAGATGCCCGCCAGGAGGCCCGTGCCGGGGGCCACGTCCAGCACCTCGTCCTCGCGGCGGGGTCTTACGAAGGCTACGAAGTGGCGCAGCCGTCGGGCGTCGGCGATGGCGGGGCTGACGATCATCGGCAGCTGGGGGGCCACCGCTGCGCTCGGTCTGGGCCCGGGGTGTCGGCCAGGTCGACGCACGGGGGTCTTCTCCTCGGGAGACGGCATAGCGCATCGCCATTGTATCCCAACCTTGATGAGCTCGATAACCGTAGGGAGGTGCGCCCTAACCACGGATCATGTAAATTGTGATGAAACGTACAAAACCGGGGAGGCTTCGACATGCCGCGTCGAATGACGCCAGAAGAGATAGAGCGCTTCCTGCAGGGCAGGCGCCTTGCCGTCCTGATCACACGCAGCGATGACGGTATGCCTGTGCCCACGCCCATCTGGTACGTCTCCCGCGATGGCAGGTTCTACATGCGTACCGGCGGCACCAGCGTCAAGGTCGGTAACATTCACCGCGACCCCAGGGTAGTCATTTCCGTCCAGGAGGAGTGGCCGCCCTACCGGGCGGTCATCGTGCAGGGCCGCGCGACCATCGAGCCTGAACGGCCGGTGCTGGCGGTGGCCCTGGCGCGACGGTACCTCGGGATCATCGGCGGCTTTTTCTATCTGCGGGGTCAGCGAGATGACATTGAGCAGGGGGAAGAGGTGACGGTGGTAGTGGAGCCAGAGAAGATCATTAGCTGGGACTATTCCCCGGAGACGCCGTGGGTTGGGCGCCTGTGGCTCTGGTTCCAGCGTTTGCTGCCGCTCGGCTTATGAAACTGGTCGGGGTGGGCGGATTCGGACCGCCGGCCTCCTGGCCCCAAACCAGGCGCTCTACCAGGCTGAGCTACACCCCGACCCACGGCCATCGTAAGGCCCGAAACGGCAGGGGGTCAACTGCGAGGCCCGGCCCCCGAAGCCGTCGCCACCCACTCCTCGAAGAAGCGACGCACTGACGGCATCTGCGACCACCGTTCGTCCTTCGCGTTCAGGGCGTAGGCGGCGAACATCTCGATCAGCAGGTCGAGGGGCGTGGCCCCCCGCCAGCGCTGGTCGGCCCCGGCGGCCCGCCCCGGCAGGTCGTCGGCGCGGCAGGCGTCCTCCCAGCGCGACCAGAACCCTTTGTCCTCGTCGCGGCCGGGGGTGCACAGGTAGGCCACCGCCTTCGCCGCCAGGTAGCGCCGGTCCTGGCGCCAGTCGATGGCCTCGCCGCGCAGGAGGGGCAGCAGGCGCACGGCCGGCTTCTCGCCCAGGGTACCGAAGGTCAGCGCCTTCGGCGCGGCCTCCCGCTGCGGCTCCACCACCAGGGTGAAGCTGGGCTGGCCCAGCCGCTCGAGCCGCTGCCCGAGGAGGGCGAAGGCCCAGGGGGGCAGCGCCCGCAGGGCCGACTGCACCTGGGCCTGGAGGCGCTCGCGGAGGCGCGGGCTCAGGTCGGAGCCGACGACGTAGACGTTGAGCTGGGAGTCGCGGAGCATGGCCGCCTAGCCGGCAGCCGGCCTGGGGGTGG
This sequence comes from Chloroflexota bacterium, assembly GCA_016178045.1. GTDB lineage: Bacteria > Chloroflexota > Dehalococcoidia > SM23-28-2 > JACOUE01 > JACOUE01. The sequence continues at coordinate 14,629 of JACOUE010000014.1, read as the reverse complement.
GCAGGGCCGCGCCGACCAGCTCCCGCAGGTCCTCGATCCCCTGCTGGCTCAGGTACGCCCCGATGCCCTCCAGCACGTCCAGCGGCGCCCGCGGGTTGACGAAGGTGGCTGTGCCGATCTGCACCGCCGTGGCCCCGGCCATGAAGTACTCGACGGCGTCGCCGGCGGAGACGATGCCCCCGCAGCCGATGATGGGGGCCTCAACGGCGGCGGCGACCTCGTACACCATCTTGAGGGCGATGGGCTTGAGGGCGGGGCCGGAGAGGCCGCCGGAGCCCCACCCCAGCGCCCGCCGCTGCTTGTCGATGTCGATGGTCAACGCAGGGAAGGTGTTGATCAGGGTGAGGGCGTCCGCCCCCGCCTCCACTACGGCCTTCGCCACGGCGACGATGTCGGTCACGTTGGGGGTCAGCTTGACGAGGACGGGCAGCGTCGTCTCTTGCGAAACGGCCCGCGTGACCGCCGCCGCCATCTCCGGGTCGCACCCGAACTCCAGGCCGCTGGCAACGTTGGGACAGCTGACGTTCAGCTCCAGCCCGCTCACGCCGGCCACGCCGTCCAGGTGGTGGGCCAGCTCGGCGTAGTCCTCGATGCTCTCCCCGGCGATGTTGACGACGACCGGGACGCGCCAGGTTGCCCAGATAGGGGCGACATCGCGCACGATCGCCTCGACGCCGATGTTCTGGAGGCCGATGGAGTTGATCATGCCCGCGGCGGTCTCGACGATTCGGGGCTGAGGGTTCCCCTGGCGCGGCCTCAACGTGACGCCCTTGCTGACGATGGCGCCCAGACGCTCGATGTCGAAGATCTTGGCGAACTCGAGGCCGTTGCCGAAGCAGCCCGAGGCGGTCATCACGGGGTTGTCGAGAACCAGGCTGCGCTTACCCTTGGGCGCGAGGTCGACTCTGAGGTGCATATCCGCTCGCATTATACGGGAAGGAGCGAGCGGCGGGCGAACGAAAGCCCCGGCAAGAGCCGGGGGCGGGTCTATCGTCTGCGTGAGTCTATAGTGCGAGGGCCAGGCCGCCGCGACGGGAACCGCCGGCCATCGACATCTCTTCGTCGTCGCTGGTCGTGGGGACGGAACGGGCTGAGCCCCAGCTCGAGTAGTCGCTGGAGCGGTCGCTGTCCCAGTACCCGTCAGGCGTCGAGTTGCGGAACTCGCGCTCGGCGCGGCACAGCTTGCAGCGGCCGCGGCTGACGGTGCCGCGCGGGCTGTCGATGATCCAGTGGTGGCGGCACTCCGAGACCTTGGGCTGGCTTATTTCGGCGGCTATACCTTTACGCATCGGTTCCACCTCCCGTTCGCTCCTCCTCTAAGATGCTTGTCATAGTTATTACGTTACGTCTAGGACTATGGATTATAGCGGCAGGGAAGGAGCGTGTCAATAAATAAGGTAAACAAATTATCCACTTTTTCAATGCCGTTTTGCGTGCACCGCTAAAGGCCTTCGTGTATACTAGAAACGATAAAACGACCCCGGCGTTACTCCCGTGCAGACCACCAAGAGCCAGATCCTCGCCCACCTCAAGCGCAGCGGCGGTAGCACTGTAGACCAGCTGGCCAACGCTTTGGGCCTGGCCCGCATGACCGTCCGCCAGCACCTGGCCGCGCTCGGCCGCGACGACCTGGTGAAGTCGCACGAGGTGCGCCGGCCCACCGGCCGCCCGCACTACGTGTTCAGCCTGGCCGACAAGGGGCAGGAGATGTTCCCCAAGCGCTACGAGCAGCTGGCGAACCTGCTGCTGGCCGAGGTCTGCTTCCTGGAGAGCGACGAGATCGCCGGCCTCACCCCGGCGGAGAAGAAGAAGCTACTGTTCGAGAAGATGGTCGACCGCGTCGCCGCCCAGTACGCGGCCAAGGTGGAGGGCAAGGCCCTGCCCGACCGGGTGGTCGCCGTCGCCCAGATCCTGCACGACGAGGGCGGCTTCGCCGAGTGGAAACAGTCGGAGGGCAGGTACGAGATCATCGACTACAACTGCGTCTACCGCAAGGTCGCCGAAAGCCACGACGAGACCTGCGACTGGCACGTCGCCCTCCTCAGCCGGCTTCTCGGGAGCGACACTGAGTGCGCCCAGTTCATGAGCCGGGGCGCCGAGAGCTGCCGCTTCATCGTCGGCAGCGCTGAACAAACCGAAGCGAAGGGATCATGAGCGAAGGACAGCGACACGACGGCGTCTCCCAGGAGGACGTCCTCCGCGCCCTCGGCGAGATCAAGGACCCCGAGCTGCACCGCGACATCGTCAGCCTGGGAATGATCCGCGACCTCCGCATCGACGACGGGAACGTCACCTTCAAGTTCGTGCTGACAACGCCCGCCTGCCCCGTCCGCAACGAGCTCCAGAAGTCGGCGGAGGAGGCGCTCAAGGACGTCCCCGGGGTGAAGAGTGTGACGGTGGAGATGGGCGCCGAGGTTCGCTCTCACGTCGCCGGCCAGGGGCCGCGGCCGGTGGAGGGCGTGCGCAACATCATCGCCGTGGCCTCCAACAAGGGGGGCGTGGGCAAGTCCACGGTAGCCGTGAACCTGGCCGTCGCCCTCGCCAGGTACGGAGCGAGCGTCGGCCTGCTGGACGCGGACATCACCGGCCCCAACCTCCCCACCATGATGGGCCTCAAGCAGGGGTTCCAGGCCGACCAGGGCCTCTCCCTGGTCGACCGGTACGGCGTCAGGCTCGCCTCCATCGGCTTCGTCCTGAAGCCGGGGGCCGCCGTCATCTGGCGCGGCCCGATGATCGGCACCGGGGTACGCCAGCTCCTGCACGACGTCGCCTGGGCCGAGCAGGGCGACCTCGACTACCTCATCATCGACCTGCCGCCCGGCACCAGCGACGCCCCCATGAGCGCCGCCCAGGAGGCGCCCATCGCCGGCGCGATCATCGTCACCACGCCCCAGGCGGTCTCCCTGGAGGACGCCACCAAGGCGGTGATGATGTTCGAGCGGATGCAGGTGCCGGTGTTCGGCGTGATCGAGAACATGAGCTACTTCCTCTGCCCCCACTGCGGCGAGCGGACGGATATCTTCGGGCACGGTGGCGCCAAGGAGGCGGCGGAGGAGCTCGGCCTCGACTTCCTGGGCGAGATCCCGCTGGATGTGCGGGTGCGCGAGGGCGGCGACGAAGGCGTCCCTATCGTCGAGAGCGACCCTGAGTCGCCGGTGACGGAAGCGTTCATGGCCATCGCCCAGAAGGTAGCGGCGAAGGCCAGCGTGCAGCAGTTCTTCGCCCAGACCGCCGCCGGCGCGTAATGCCTAAAGCCGAGGCTTTTAACGTTCAGGGTCGATTCTGATCCCACCCTGCGGGTTGAACGCCGCAGCTAAATTCGCAACGGCGCCTGGAAGACCTTGGCGCTTAGCGTACCTTGAGGCTGGCCGTCATGTCGGGGTGGTAAACGCAGTAGTAGCTGTAGGTCCCCGGCGAATCGAAGACGAGACTGGCGCTCTCGTCCTTGTCCAGCCCGCCCGTGTCCCAGTCGCCGGCGCGGTCGGTGGCTGTATGCGGAGCCGAGTCACGGTTGACCCAGGTGATCCTGGTCCCGGCGTCCACTGTCAGGTTCCCGGGGGTGAAGGTAAAGTCGCGGATCTCGACGGTAATCTCGTTCGCGGTGGAGACGATAGCGGGTTGGTCTTCGCCGCTGCTGCCGCGGCCCATCATACCCGAGCCCATCATGCCCCAGTGGCCGGACATCGCCACCGCCATCAGGGCCACGCCAGCTATTATACCAGCGGCGGCCGCGAGGATGGCTACGGCGACAATAAGCGTATAGGGGGCGGCGCGGTGCAAACGGCCTCCTGTTGGTGGCCCAAGGCTATTGTAGCACCGGCAGGTGGCCCGGTGGGCCTACAGCGCCCGGAAGACGCGCCGGCCTTCGAGCCGCACCAGCTTGCCGAAGCCCGGGGGCGGAAAATGGCAGATGGCCGCCGTAAGCCCCTCCGACTCCAGCTGTTCGAAGACCTTGCTCCGGCTCTCGATGGCCTGGGGCGACTCGCCGTCGAAGGCGCTGCACCACTCCGTCTGGTCGACCTGGGCCGGGTGGTGGGCCAGGTCGCCGGTGATAATAGCGCGCTCTCCCTGCGAGGAAACGAGAACGCTGGTGTGCCCGGGGGTGTGGCCGGGCGTGGGAATGGTGGTCACGCCCTCCGCTAGGGTGATCTCGCCGGAGAACAGGTCCAGCGCCCCCAGTCCCTTCAAGGGCACCACGGTTTGCTTGGCGCCCGACTGCTCCAGCATGGCCGGGGAGGTGAAGTGGTCCCAGTCGGCCTGGGGGACCAAGTAGCGGGCGCGCGGGAAGGTGGCCCTGTAGCCGCCCCCTTCGCGCCGCACGTTCCAGCCGACGTGGTCGCCGTGGAGGTGGGTGAAGACGACGGTATCGACGTCTTCCAGCTTTACGCCTTTGCCGCTCATGTCGTCGAGGAGCCTGCCGCCGGCGCCGCCCAGCCACTCGATCGGTCCCGGGCCCACGCCGGTGTCAACCAGGACCGTGCGGCCGTCCGAGCGCACTAGGTAGCACTGGGCGTAGGTCTGGAAGCGGCCGTCCGGGGCGTGGGACTGAGGGTATACTTGTTTGTAGGCCTCGAATTCCTGGGCGGGGACGCTGGGGAAGAAGGCGCCGAAGGGGAAGGCCATGGGCGTATCCAGGAACTCGACGATTTCGACGCTGCCCACGCGCAGAGAATGCGAAGTCATGGGGACCTCCTGCGGGTATGAGCGGACCTGATGGAAGGAGCCGGACCGGGGCTCTGCTGGGGAAGTATACCACGGGGGCTAAAAAAGCATCCGGGGCAGTGGCCGCGAAACCCTGCCCCGAATACTTTGTGAGGCCGTGAGGGGCCAAGCGCCCGGCGAATTTAGCCGTGCCGACCCTGGCTGGGCCAGCACCTCACTATATAGCGGCCCCGTATTCCCCGACATCTCGCGGAGCCGGGGCCTGAGTAGTTGGCGGTTTTGTAAGCTGCGCCCCGTCGCCGGGGCGCCGCCTATTTTTCTCCTCAGACCCCACGCCTGCGCATTGCGGGATCAGTTACGACCACGCTGGCACCGGCATCGCTGCTTTGTTAACACTCGGTAGCGATAACCGCTGCCATAATGAATAACCGCTAAGTTGACAGAACGTTACAATCGGCCCAGATATACTTAGCGAAAGATTTCTCGAAAGTTGAACCGCGGACCGTCTTTGCAGACCAGCCGCACCCCTTTCGGGGTGAAAACGGCGCAGCCGTAGCAGACGCCCGTCCCGCAGCCCATGTGCTCCTCCATCAGCAGCTGCACCGACTTTCCCGACCGTCGGGTCAGGCCCGAGCCTGAGCCACGGACGGCTGCGGCGATCGCCTCGAACATCGGGTTGGGGCCGCAGGCGAAGACGGCATCCGCCCACGAGAGGTACTGGGGGAGAAGCTCGGTGACATAACCTTTGTGGCCCGTCGAGCCGTCGTCGGTGGTGGAGACGACTTCGACCTCCTCCGGCAGGAGGTGAGCCGGGAACAGCTTGGCGGCGGTGCGGGCGCCCTGGAGGAGGGTGACGGCCTTGCCGGCGGCGACCGCGTCGTCGGCAAGGGTGACCAGGGCGGCGACTCCCAGGCCTCCGGCCACGAGCAGCAGGTTCTGGGCCTGGGGGTCAACAGCGAAGCCGCGCCCCAGCGGCCCGAATAGGGCGAGTTCGTCGCTGGCGCGGCGGCGCGACAGCCATTGAGTGCCGCGGCCGCGGACGTCGTACAGGATGGCGAACTGCCTCTCGCTTCGCTCGCTGCGGAAGCGGTGGAAGCTCATCGGCCGGGGCAGGAGGGGGTCGAGCCCGTCGCCGCAGTGGACCATGACAAAGCGGCCGGGGGAGCCGCCCTTGGCCACCGGGGGGCAGGAGAGCCACATGAGGAAAGTGTCCTGGTAGACCTGCTCCTGGGAGAGGACGAGGGCGGACTCCAGCTTCATGCCGCGACGAAGCCCAACTTCCGGTAGACGTGCTCGGCGGCGGCGTTGCCGATGGTTACTCGTAGTCGGGCCTTAGCGTAGCCGCGGTGCCTCAGGGCCGTGAGGGCACGCTGAACTAGGCCGGTGACAAGTCCACGACCCCGGAATTCCGGATGTGTGTATACGTAGGCGAGTAGGGGAACACCATTCTCTTCGCAGAGGAGCACGGCGCTCGCGGGCCGTCCGCTCACCATGGCTACGAAGCTGCACTCCCAAAGGGGCGGGCCATACTTGCCGTCGGCAAAGGCAGCCACTTCGTGCTGGGTCTCTTCCACGCTCCAGCCCTCGTCGTCGATGCTGCCCGCATAGGAGACGAACATCAATTCGGCCAGCGCCGGCACCTCGTGCTCGCCAGGGTTGCGAGCATCGAAGGGTCCGACCGCGATGTCGGGGAGTGGTCCGGCGAGGTCCACCTCCATGACGATCCGTGTACGAGAAGTCTCACCCATCTAAATTAGATAGTCGCGCAGAGGCTGGACGGTGAAGTGGCGCTCGCCGCCGGCCATCGCCTCCACGGCGGCGCGGGCGGTGTCGATGGAGGTAAAGCAGGGTATGCGCTTCTCGGCGGCGGCGCGGCGGATGTGGAAGCCGTCGCGGAGGGTGGCGGCCTGCCCGCCCTCGGGGGTGTTGATCACCACGTCCACCAGCCCCTCGCGGATCACGTCCACCACGTTGGGGTGCCCCTGGTCCAGCCGCTTGGGCACCTCCTCCACCCCGAAGCCGACGGCCTGGATCATGGCCGCCGTGCCCTCCGTGGCGAACAGGCGGTAGCCCGCCTTCCCCAGGTGGCGGATGACGGGCAAGGCTTCCGCCTTCGTACGGTCGGCGAGGGAGAGGAGGACGGAGCCTCGGCTGGGCAGGGCCAGGTCGGCGGCCTGGAGGGCCTTGGCCAGGGCCGACTCGAACGTGTAGTCGACGCCCATTACCTCGCCGGTCGACTTCATCTCCGGCCCCAGGTAGGTGTCGACGCCTGTCAGCTTCGACATCGAGAAAACGGGCGCTTTGACGGCGATGAGGCTCTGCCGGGGCCGGAGGCCGCCCTCGTACCCCAGCTCGCGCAGGCTCTTGCCCAGCATGACGTTGATGGCGAGCCGCACCATGGGGACGCCGGTCACTTTCGATATGAAGGGGACGGTGCGGCTGGCCCGCGGGTTCACCTCCAGCACGTAGACGGTGGAGGGGCCGCCGTCCCGGTCGGACGACCGCCCGTCTGGGCGCATGATGACGAACTGCACGTTCATCAGGCCGCGTACGTTCAGGGCAAGGCCCAGCCGCTGCGTGTAGTCGACGATGGTGTTGACTTCCGACTGCGTGAGGCCGATGGCGGGGTAGACGGCCATGGAGTCGCCGGAGTGGACGCCGGCGCGCTCGATGTGCTGCATGAGGCCGGGGATGAGGACGTCCTCGGGGTCGCAGATGGCGTCCGCCTCGGCCTCGATGCCCTCCAGGTACTTATCGATAAGGATAGGCTTCCCCGTCGCGCCCCCCGAGGTGGCGACGGCCTCGCTGACGTAGCGCACGAGGTCACGCGGGTTCTGCACGATCTCCATGGCCCGCCCGCCCAGCACGTAGCTGGGGCGGACCAGAACCGGGTAGCCGATGAGCCCCGCCGTCTGGAGGGCCTCCTCCACGGTGTGCACGGCGGCGCCCGGCGGCTGGGGCAGGCCCAGGCGCTCGAGCAGCTCCTCGAACCGGGCCCGGTCCTCCGCGACGTCGATCGCCTCGGCGCTGGAGCCCAGGATGGGGAGGTTGGCCCGGGCCAGGGGCCCGGCCAGGTTGATGGCCGTCTGGCCCCCGAACTGGACGATGCTTGGCGGCTCCACGCCGTTCTCGTATGCGCCTTCGTTCTCGAGCAGGTCGCGGGCCGCCTCCTCGTCGAGCGGCTCGAAGTAGAGGCGGTCGCTGGTGTCGAAGTCGGTGGAGACGGTCTCGGGGTTGGAGTTGGCCATGATCGCCTTGACGCCCGCCTCCTGGAGGGCCCAGGCCGCGTGCACCGAGCAGTAGTCGAACTCGATCCCCTGGCCGATGCGGATGGGCCCGCTGCCGATGACCAGGGCCTTTTGCCCGGCCAGGGGCGTCGCTTCGTTCTCCTCCTCGTAGGTGCTGTAGAAGTAGGGGGTCTCCGCCTCGAACTCCGCCGCGCAGGTGTCGACCATCTTGTAGGCGGGGCGGACGCCCGCCTCTAGCCGGAGCTGGCGCACCTGCTCGGGGAGACGGTCGCCCAGGGTGGCGATGGCCTCGTCGGGAAAGCCCAGGCGCTTGGCCTGTCGCAGCAACTCCGGCGTCAGCGGCTCGGAGAGGAGGCGCTGCTCCATCTGCACCAGGCCGGCCATCTTCTCCAGGAACCAGGGGTCGATGGCGGACAGCTTCGCCAGCTCCGAGGGCGTGGCGCCCCGCCGCAGCGCGGCCATGACCGCCCACAGCCGCTGGTCCGTCGGCTCCGAGACGTACTCGCGGGGGTCGACGTCCCGCCAGGCAGCGTCCTCCCAGAGCAGGGAGCGGCCGCCCACCTCCAGGGAGCGCACGGCCTTCTGGAGGGCGGCCTCGAAGGTGCGGTCGGTGGCCATGACCTCGCCCGTGGCCTTCATCTGGGTGCCGGTGCGGCGTTCGCCCAGGGGGAACTTGTCGAAGGGCCAGCGCGGTATCTTCACCACCACGTAGTCCAGGGCCGGCTCGAAGGCGGCGGTGGTCTTGCCGGTGACGCGGTTGGGGATCTCGTCCAGGCGCTTGCCCACGGCGATCTTGGCGGCGACGCGGGCGATGGGGTAGCCGGTGGCCTTGGAGGCCAGCGCCGAGCTGCGGGAAACGCGGGGGTTGACCTCGATGACGTAGTAGGGCGGGCGGCCGTCGGGGGAAAGCGACCACTCTGCGATCTCCTTGCGGGGCGCCAGGGCGAACTGGATGTTGCAGCCGCCCTCGATGCCCAGGGCGCGGATGATCTTGAGGCTGGCGGAACGGAGCATCTGATACTCTTTATCGCTCAGGGTCTGGCTGGGGGCCACCACGATGCTGTCGCCGGTGTGCACGCCCATGGGATCGATGTTCTCCATGTTGCAGACGGTGATGCAGTTGTCGGCGGCGTCCCGCATCACCTCGTACTCGATCTCCTTCCAGCCCAGCAGGCAGCGCTCCAGCAACACCTGGCCGATGGGCGATGCCGTCAGCCCGCCTCGCACGATGTGCTCCAGCTCGTCGAAGGTGTGGGCCACGCCGCCGCCGGTCCCGCCGAGCGTGTAGGCGGGGCGCACCACCAGGGGCAGCCCCAGCTCGCGGGCGACGCGGCGGGCGTCCTCGATGCCGGTGACGGTCTCGCTCTCCGGGCGCGGCTCACCGATGTCGTCCAGCAGCTGCTTGAACAGTTCCCGGTCCTCCGCCTTGCGGATCGTCTCGATAGGCGTGCCCAGGGAGCGGAGGCCGTACTGCTGGAGGACTCCGGCGTCGGCCAGGCCGACGGCTAGGTTGAGGCCGGTCTGCCCGCCGAGAGTGGGCAGCAGCCCGTCCGGCCGCTCGCGCTCGACGATGCGGGCGATGACCTCGACGGTGAGGGGCTCGACGTAGACGGTGTCGGCGATGCCCTCGTCGGTCATGATGGTGGCGGGGTTGGAGTTGACGAGGACGGTGTGGACGCCCTCTTCGCGCAGGGCGCGGCAGGCCTGCGAGCCGGAGTAATCGAACTCCGCCGCCTGCCCGATGACGATGGGCCCGCTGCCGATGATGAGGACCTTGGAGGGCTTATCCGCCATCGTTTGACCCGCCGAACGGGGGTGGGCTAGGATGCGCGTATGAAGCCGGAGACAGCGGAGTGGCTCGAAATAGCCGAACGAGATTTGCTGGCGGCTCGTCTGATGCTGGAAAAGGACTTCTACCAGCAAACGGTGTTCTATTGCCAGCAGTCAATTGAGAAGCTGTTGAAGGCGATCTGGACCGAGCGGCACGGTGTCGGGACACACCCGCGTGTGCACAACTTGGTGAAGCTTGCCGATGGCCTTGGCCTGGACATCCCGGCGAAATCGCGAGACATCCTGGTGGATCTGACGGACCAGGTGTTCCCGAGCCGTTATCCTGAGGCTGGCTGGCGTTACAACCGAGAGGTCGCGGAAGAATACTATAATATGACCCAGGAGCTATTTGCGTGGTTACGACAGCTGCTGACCTAGAGAAGATCATCTCGGACTTTGTCGCTCTCCTCAGTAAGTCCGTGCGGGTGGAGGCGGTCATCTTGTACGGCTCGTACGTGAACGGTTCTCCCGACGAGTGGAGCGATATCGATATCGGCGTCATCTCGCCCGACTTCGAGGGACTGCCGATGTGGGAGCGACAGCGTATCATCTCCCGCGCTACGGTTGACCGCCATGCCAGCCTAGCCCCCATCGGCTATCCGTCCAGCGAGTACCACAACCCCGGCCCTCACTCCTTCTTGCGCGAGATCATCCGCACCGGCCGCCTCGTATACGAGGCGGCCCCCGAATAGCGCCGCCGCCTGGCCGATGACGATGGGCTACACATTCGGGTTCAACTGCCTTATCGCTGACTTCAGTTCTAGCACTTCGACGGGGCAGTCAGGCCAGTCGTGCTCCCAGCACACCACCAAGTCGCATTCTGCTGGATCATGTCCGTGTTCGCGGAAGTTGCTGCTCTTGAACTCAAATTCAACATCCACTTCAGCGTAGTAGCCACCTTTAGTGCGTCGCTTCGCCCTACAGTCCGGAAAGCCGGTTCCTACTGCATCCACTAGGAAGCCCAGTTCGCGGGCAACCATTCCGAAGAGAAAGACAACGCCTTGTTCATTCACTGGCTCATGCCGTAGTTCTCGGAAATTCAGCGGACCACCGAAAACTCGCCCCTGCTTGCTCGGCATCCGTTCGGGGAGCGCCACACCACGAGAAGCGGCAGTAGGACGTGCGGGCTCTGTTGGCTCCCGAGCTTCTAGCGGTGCCTTCAGTCGCTGCGGCCCAAGGTAGTGGCCAGCGACATTTCCCCAGTTCCCAAACCGCTTTTCGTAGACGGATGGGCTGAACTTGGACTCAGCGAAGAATTCGTTCCTAGTGGGTATCCTTCCGAGCTTCTGATAGACGCGTCGCCACTCCTCTTCGAGTTCGCTATCTGCGATCCTCTTGAACCTGTCAAGTGGGGCCAAGCCGGCTGCTTGAAGGGCCTTGTTCCAAGTTCCAAACCTCTTCTCGACCAGTCCTGAGCTGACCCTTCCATAGCGTTTGAACTCTGACCGGGAGAAACTATCTCTCCCCAACAGGCCAGCAACCCTCTTGAGCTCAACGATAACTTCTTCACGGTTCATGGCGTCGCATGCCTCCTCATAGCGGCAGCTCGTACTGCATGCCGCCGGCGGCGGCCTGGGCCAGCGCCCCCATCTCGCTGAAAAATGATAGCGCCGCCTCGTTGCCCGCCGGCAGCGTCCCCCGCAGCTTCTCGCAGCCCTGCGCCCGCGCGTGCTCCATCGCCATCAGGGCCAGCTCCCGTCCGATGCCGCGACGGCGGTAGGCCGCCAGCACCCATACCCCCATCACGAAGCAGCCCGCCTCCCGGGGGTCCGGCTCCAGGGCGGCGAAGGCGGCGGGCTCGCCGCCCACGCGGCAGATGAACATCGCCCCCTCGTCGCCGTAGCCGGCCAGGCGCGCTTCCACCGCCTCCGCCGTCATCGCCTCGGGCAGGCCGGAGGCGGCGGCGCCCCGCTCGGAAATGACCGCCTGGCCGATGGCGGCGATGTCGGCGGCGTCGCGGCGGGTCGCCTTGCGGAAGACGGGCCGCTCGCTCATCGCCGGCCCCTTTGTCCTGGGCGACCCCTTCGGCTCTGCTCAGGGCAGGCTTCAGGTCGCCCGCGGACCGTAGCTTCGGGCGACTTAAAAGTCGCCCCTACATTATTCATGCCGACCCCTTCGTCGCTTCGACAAGCTCCAGGAAGCGGTCGAAGACGTAGACGTTGTCCAGCGGCCCCGGCGACGCCTCGGAGTGGTACTGGATGGAGAGCAGCGGCAGCGACGGGTGGTACAGCCCCTCGCAGGTGCCGTCGTTCAGGTGGACGTGCGAGACCTCGACGCCGCCGCACAGCCCCTCGGGGTCGACGGCGTAGCCGTGGTTCTGGGCCGTGATGTGGACGCGGCCGCTGAGGAGGTCCTTCACCGGGTGGTTGGCGCCCCGGTGGCCGAACTTCAGCTTGAACGTCTTCGCCCCGAAGGCGCGGCCCAGCAGCTGGTGGCCCAGGCAGATGCCCAGCACCGGCACTTTGCCCACGAGCCCCTCGACCGTCCCCACCATGTAGTCGAGCAGCGCCGGGTCGCCGGGGCCGGGGGAGAAGACGACGCCGTCCGGCTCCAGTGCCAGCACGTCCTCCGCCGAGACGGTGCAGGGCAGGGCGGTGACGCGGCAGCCGCGCTCGCGGAGCAGGCGCAGGATGTTGTACTTCACCCCGCCGTCCACGACCGCCACGTGGTAGCGCGCCTCCTCGGCCTTCTTCTCCGGCCCTTCGGCTCCGCTCAGGGCAAGCTTGCCGGCGCCCGACTTGTCCGGCCACTCGTAGGGCTTGTCGGTGCTCACCGCCCGTACGAAGTCGATGCTCCCGTACGAGGGCAGCGAACGCAGGCGGGCCAGCGCCTCCTCCGGCGACTCGTCGGCGGTGATGGTGCCCATCATCACGCCGAACGACCGCAGCTTGCGGGTGATAGCGCGGGTGTCGACGCCGTGCAGACCCGGTATCCCTTCGGACGCCAGGTACTCGTGCAGGGTCATGTCCGCCGCCCAGTGGGAGGGGACGTCGCACGCCTCCCGCACGACGAGGGCGCTGACCTGGATGCGACGTGACTCGACGTCCCGGCGGTTGATGCCGTAGTTACCGGCCAGGGGGTAGGTGAGCACCAGGACCTGCCCGGCGTAGGAGGGGTCGGTGAGCATCTCCTGGTAGCCGGTCATGGCGGTGGAGAAGACCACCTCGCCGTGGGCGCGCCCGGCCGCGCCGAAGGGCCGCCCGGCGAAAGCCGTGCCGCCTTCTAGCACGAGGAGGGCCTTGTCGCTCATGCCTGGTACACCACCCGTCCTTCGTACACAGTCGCGACCACGCGGCCCCGGAGGGTGCGGCCGGCCAGAGGCGTGTTCTTCCCCTTGCTGGCGAAGCGCTCCGGCTCTATCACCCACTCCGCCCCGGGGTCGATGACGGCGACGTCACCCGGCGCGCCGACGGAGAGCGTGCCGAGGCCCTCGAGCGAGCCGGTGGTAGGGGCGGGTTTCAAACCCGCCCCTACCCGGTCGCCGTGGAGGCCCAGCGCTCGCACCGGCCCGACGGTCAGCTTCTCGATGACCATCGGCAGGCCCAGCCGTCCGTCATGCACCAGCGTCAGGCAGAGGGCCAGCGCGGTCTCCAGGCCGCTGATCCCCGGCGCCGCCAGGTCGAACTCGCACAGCTTGTCCTCGACGGCGTGGGGGGCGTGGTCGGTGGCGACGCAGTCGATGGTGCCGTCGAGCAGGCCCTGGAGGCATGCCTCGGCGTCCTCGCGGGTGCGCAGGGGCGGGTTCACCTTCGCGTTCGTGTCGTAAGCAAGCCAACCGGGGGATTCCCCGGACCCGACGAGGACGGCCTCGTGGGTCAGGGTCAGGTGGTGCGGCGTCACCTCCGCCGTCACCGGTAGGCCGCTCGCCCTGGCGCGGCGGATGAGCTCCACCGCACCGGCGGTGCTGACGTGGGCGACGTGCAGGCGGGCACCGGTCAGCGCCGCCAGGGCGATGTCCCGGGCCACCGCCGACTCCTCGGCGGCGGCGGGGACGCCGCGCAGGCCCAGGCGGGCAGCCACCCAGCCTTCGTGCATGACGCCGCCGGTGGCCAGCGCCCTGTCCTCGCAGTGGCCGATGAGCGGCAGCCCGAAGGGCCGCGCATACTCCAGGGCCCGACGCAGCAGGTGGGGGTCGCTCACGGGGTCGCCGTCGTCGCTGAAGGCGACTACGCCCGCCTGCGCCAGCTCCGCCAGCTCGGCCAGCGCCTCGCCTTTCCGTCCTTTCGTCACGCAGCCGATGGGCAGGACGCGCACGGCGCCTTCGGTCCGCGCCGTCCGCACGACGTACTCGACCACGGCGGCGCTATCGATGGGCGGCTCGGTGTTGGGCATGCAGCAGACGGTGGTGAAGCCGCCGCGGGCCGCGGCCTGTGTGCCCGTGGCGATGGTCTCCTTGTGCTCGAAGCCGGGCTCGCGCAGGTGGGCGTGGATGTCGACGAAGCCCGGGCAGACGATGAGCCCCGTCGCGTCGATGGCGCGCGATGCCCCTTTGCCGGCGTCGTTGCCGACGGCGGCGATGCGCCCGTCGGCGATGAGGACGTCGCCGGCGGCGTCGATGCCGTTGGCCGGGTCGATGACGCGCCCGCCGCGTACGGCCAGGGAATCGGTCACGGCCTGGCCCTCGCCAGCAGGTAGAGGACGGCCATGCGCACGGCTACACCGTTCGTTACCTGCTCCTCGATCACCGATTGCAGGCTGCGGGCCACCGCCGGCGATATCTCCACCCCTTCGTTCATCGGGCCGGGGTGCATGACCAGGGCGCCGGTGTTGGCCCGGGCCAGGCGCTCCTCGTTCACCTGGTACAGCCGGGCGTACTCCCGGATCGAGGGCAGCAGGCCGGACTGCATCCGCTCCAGCTGGAGCCGGAGGGCCATGATGACGTCGGCGCC
>JACOUE010000013.1 GCA_016178045.1 Chloroflexota bacterium | reverse complement strand
GCACCGCGGTCATCTCGTCGCGCAACTCCCCCACGTCGACAAGGCCAGACTCCGCGATGCACCATTGACCGTGCAACAAGTGATAGAGGACATTCTACCTGCGACGTAAAGGCGGTCATTCTAGCTGCGACGCGACACTGAGCCTTCCGTGCCTACGACTTGGCGGCCTTGGGCTTGCCGGCCCGCACCCGGATCTTCGCCGACACCGGCAACCCCAGCGGCACCGCCTGGCCGTCGCTCTCCACCACGATCACGCCGCTGTAAGGCGCCACCTCTTTCACCACGATCCGCTGACCCGGCATCATCCGCCCCCGCTCCAGGTAGCGCAGGAGATCCGGGTCCTCCTCGAGCTCCTCGGAGATGAAGCGCACCGTCGCCTGGTCGCCGGCCTCCAGCGAGTTGAGGGGCACCAGGTCCGGGTCGAGGGTGCCGTCGGTACCGGGGATGGGACTGCCGTGAGGGCAGTGGGTGGGGTTCTTGAGGAGGGCCAAGATCCCCTGCTCAAGCCGCGGCGACATGGCGTGCTCGAAGCGGTGCGCCTCCTCGTGGACCTCCGCCCAGCCCAGACCCAGCACGTCCGTCAGGAACCGCTCCGAGAGCCGGTGCCGCCGCACGATGTCCTCCGCCCGCTCCCGGCCCCGCCTAGTCAGGCCGATGACCTTCTTGGCGTCCAGCTCCACCAGGCCGTCGCGCAGCATGCGCTGGACGGTGGCCCAGGCGGTGGGAGGGGTGACGCGCATCCGCCGCGCCAGGCGGGCAGAGATGACCGTTTCCCCCTCCCCCTCCAAGCTGTATATGGCCTGGAGGTAGTCCTCGATGGTAGCGGACGGCTGGCGTTCGGGCATGGGCTCGACAATTAGTGTACCCTAACAGAGCCCGCGCTCACAAGGCTAATGCCGGCCTGCGGCGGGTACGGCCAGGCTGTCCATTAGCGAGAGGCGGCCGGTGCTTATTTAAGCGCCCGCTAAGATATTTTCGAAAAAGGGTCCGATTCGTATTGACATATAGCCGCCATTTGCCTATGCTAATCTCAGAGTTAAGCCTCTACATCTGAGATCGTGACCAGGCTCACAGGCCTCACGTCAGCACTCCGCCCGCCCGGGCTCGAAGCGAGGTAAGACATGGGAGGCGCCTTCCTCATCACCCTCCGCGAAGGACTCGAGGCCGGTCTCATAGTGGCGATCGTCCTCGCTTATCTCAAGGCCACCGGCCATATCTCCTACTTCCGCACGGTCTGGCTCGGCACCGTTGCCGCCGTGGGCGTGAGCCTGATCGTCGGCGCCGGCATCTTCGCCGCCGCCGGCGAGTTCGAGGGCCGGGCAGCGGTGGCGTTCGAGGGCGTGGCAATGCTCAGCGCCGTCGCCGTCCTCACCTGGATGATCATCTGGATGAAGCGCCAGGCGGTCCACATCCGGCGGCAGCTGGAGCAGCAGGTCAGCGTGGCCGTCACCACCGGCTCGCTCATGGCCCTGGCCCTGATCCCCTTCACCGCCGTCCTCCGCGAAGGCCTGGAGACGGCGGTCTTCCTCTTCGCCGCGAGCCGGACGGCGACTCCCCTGGACTCCACCGTCGGCGCCCTGGCCGGCCTGTTCTTCGCTGGCACCCTCTCCTACGGTGTCTATAGCGGCGGCTACCGCCTCAACCTGCGACTCTTCTTCAACCTCACCGGCGTCCTCCTCATCTTCTTCGCGGCGGGGCTCCTGGCCCACGGCATCCACGAGCTCCAGGCGGCGAAACTGGCGCCGGTCGGCGTCGAGCACGTCTGGGACATCGGCGGCGTCCTCCCCGACGGCGAGGGCGTGGGCGAGTGGTTCAAGGGCATCCTGGGCTACAACGCTAACCCGTCCCTGGCCGAGGTCATCGCTTATCCCGCCTACGTTGTGGTTGCCCTCTGGTACTTCCTGGCCCTCCGGCCCCCGGTCCCGCAGCCAGTCATGCGCCCGGCACCCGAGCCCGCCCCCGAGCCGTTCAGCGCTGACTAGGGGACTGCTCGACATAACCTAACCATCCGGATCGCCTTGCCCCCAGGCCGGGGACTTTTTTCGAAAAAAGTCCCCGGCCTGCGTTTTCGGCGAGAACTTGGCGAGAACCGCCTGCGACAATCGGCCGTGGAGGTTAGATGCCATGCCGATTATCGCCACGACGTTCAAGCCGACTTCAGGCCCGGGCTGGGGCACCACAGGGGTCCGCACCGCGCACGCGAGCAGGGCGGCGTTCGCTGATCCGTTCATCGTGCGCCGCTGGCAGTTCCCGCCACAGCGGGAGACTGACAGGCCGGCCGCCAGCCGCCGGTACGAGGGTGTATCCGCATCGATCAAGTGGGGTCGTTCGGCGGATGAGCCGCTGCTGGCTACGCCGGTAGTCGCCCCCGTCGAGAGCAGGGCAGCGCGCACAGCTCTGGTCGGAGCCCTGCCCTAGGAGGAGGGAGGAACCATGATGGAAACCGCAGAGACACGCACGGAGTACGTCCAGATGCAGACGAGCATGGTCGAGCGAGCGCTGGTCGCCGCCTTGGACCGGCGGGACGCCGGGACGGCCACCCACTCCAAGCGGGTATCGAAGCTGGGCGCGTCCCTGGGCGAAACGCTGGGCCTGCCCGCGGAGCAGGTACGTACCCTGGAGCTGGCCGCCCTCTTCCACGACATCGGCAAGCTGTTCGTCTCCGACGAGGTGCTGTTGAAGCCCGGCCCCCTCACCGAGGAGGAGTGGACGGAGATGAAGCAGCACCCGGTCCACGGGTATCGCATCCTCAACCAGGTGAGGGACTTCTCGCCGGTGGCCAAGGCGGTCTACTCCCACCACGAGAGGTTCGACGGCAGCGGCTACCCCCGCGGCCTGCGCGGCCGCCGCATCCCCATCGAGGCCCGCGTCTGCGCCGTCATCGACGCCTACGACGCCATGACCTCGGACCGGCCCTACCGGCCGGCGATGCCGCACGAGGAGGCCGTGGCGGAACTGCGGCGCGGCGCCGGTACTCAGTTCGACAGCGACGTGGTGGAGGCGTTCCTCGAGCTGCCGCCGTCGCTCCTCATCGAGGAAACAGTCCTGGCGTAGAAGGTCTTGTCTCCAGGAGGGAAGGGAGCCCCATTGCGGGCTCCCTTCGCATTTTCGTTGTCTAGCGGCGCTCGCCCCGGGCGAAATAGTAGCTGCCGTAGTGGAGGCGGACGACAGGCTTAGTCACTTGCAGGCCTGGGATGAGCTTCTGCAGGTTGCTCCAAGGCCGGCCCAAACCCTCGTAGGTAGTCGCGCCGCGCCGGAGCGTGAGCCATTGTATGAGGTTGAACGGCAGCGCCCACCACGGCCCCCACGTTACCCCTACGACAGCCACGCGACCTCCCGGCTTCAGGTGCCGGACGACGTTCCCCACCGCTACGGGCGAGCGCGCGATATCGTGGGAGAAGGCAAAAAGAGCTGCGTCCACCTGCTGAGGGATAGAGGCTTCCTCGATACGAGACTGGATGAGGGTTACGTTCTCCCACCCGTTAGCCTCGACCCTGGCGCGCGCTTTGGCGAGCATGTCCGGACTCTGGTCGATGCCGATGATGTGACCCTCGGTACCGATGGCCTCCTCGAGGATAGGAAAGGCCAGGCCGGTTCCACAGCCAACGTCGAGTACGGAGTGTCCGCGTTCCAAATGGAGAAGGTTGACAGCTCGACGGCGAAGCCCTGCGAACGGCCATTTCGCGCCGCGCCGATCATACTTAGGGGCCATCCTGCGGTAGAGCTCGAGGGCCAGCTCGCGGTTGGGCTCCATAGCGGCACGATCCTACAGCACCGGCGTCCACAGGCGTCAAGGGATCGCACTGCCTCCCCTGCGGCATCTATGAGCGCCAAGGGGCCCCTTCCGGCGGAGCACCACGGAAGAGGCCCCAAAGTGTACGCTGTGGTGGAGACGGAGGGGAGTTGAACCCCTCGTCCAGAGGAACACCGGCCGGAATCTCCTACAAGCTTAGCCGACGCTTTAATCTCGCCCGCCGTACCGCCGCCGGCGGCGTCATCGACGGGCCAGCCGATCTGTTCTTAGGCGGACCCCCTATCGGCGTCCGGACCACCGCACCTCTACTCGCGGCGCCGAACCCGGCCCGTAGAGGTGAGGCCTGGGTCGACGTGGCTGCCTGGTTTAGGCGGCCAGAGCGTACTGACTTTCGCCAGTTACTTTTTTTGCCACCTGTTTTACGAGGGATTGTGGCGACCTCGGCTTGCTATCCCGGTCCGACACTCCCTGTCGAACCCTTGCGTCCCCGTATTCGTATTATACCACGCTCTAGGCCCGCCGCCTAAGGGCCTGCTGCATCCGCCGCTCCGCCTCCCGCCGCGCCACCGCCGCCCGCTTGTCGTAGCGCTTTCTTCCCCGGGCCAGGGCGATCTCCAGCTTGGCCAGGCCGTCCTTCAGGTAGACCCGCAGCGGCACGATGGTCATCCCCTCCGTCTCCACCGCCCGCGACAGCTCGCGGATCTGCCGCACGTGGAGGAGCAGGCGGCGGTTCCGGGTCGGCTCGTGGTTGCGGTCGCCGGCCGGCCGGTACAGCGCGATGTGCGCGCCCACCAGCCACATCTCCTTGCCGATGGGACGGACGTACGCCTCGCGGATGCTGATGCGGCCCCCGCGGATCGACTTGATCTCGCTTCCCGTCAGGGAGAGGCCGGCCTCCAGCGTCTCGACGATCTGGTAGTCGTGGTGAGCCTTGCGGTTGACGGCGACAGTCTTCTCGCCAGCGGGCATGGGGGCTCCATTACATAAGGTTGGCTGGCCTAGGGGGCGGCCTGGGTGAACTGCCGCTTCAGGTAGTTGATGGCCGCCAGGAGCTGCGAGTCCCGCCGCAGCGCCAGGTCCTTCTGCGTCAGCTTGACCAGTCTGTCCGGCTTCAGGCCCACGCCCTCGATCTGTTCGCCGTCGGGCGTGAGCCAGCGGGCGATGCTAACATAAAGGGCGCCGCCGTCGGAGAGCTCACGCAGGTGGTTGACGGTGGCCTTGCCGAAGGTCCTCTGGCCGATGAGGACGGCGCGGTCGTTGTCGCGCAGGGCGCCGGCCAGCACCTCTGACCCGCTGGCCGAGCCGGGGCCCACGAGGATCACCGTCGGGATCTTGAGCGCCTCGCCGCCGGGCCTGGCCTCGAACACCGTCTCGCCGCCGTCCCGGTCAACCTGCGTCAGGATCACGCCGTCGTCGAGGAACATGTCTGCGACCTGCACCGTGGCGTCGAGGCCACCCCCCGGGTTCCGCCGCAGGTCCAGGATCAGCCCCTTGTAGCCGGCGTCCTCGATGTCCTTCAGCGCCTTCGAGAGCTCGGGCACCGTCTGGTCTGTGAACTGCTGCAGCTCGATGTACGCGATCTCGGGCACGGGGTTACCGTCGGCGTCCTCCAGCTCCCGGGTGAACACTGTGGGGATGACGATGGTGTCGCGCACGACGGTAACGTCCTTGGTCTTGCCGCCCTGGTGGCGCACGGTCAGGACGACCTCCGACCCGTCGGGGCCGCGGATGCGCTGCACCGCCTGGCTGACCGTCCATCCCTCGGTCGACTCTCCGTCCACGGCCAGGATCACGTCCCCGGGCAGTATCCCCGCCTTCTCCGCCGGCGAGTCGCGGAAGGGCGTGACGATGACGATGTCACCGGTGAGCGAGTCCTGGTCCACCTGCGCCCCGATCCCTTCGAAGGTGCCGGAGATGATGTCGATGCCCAGGGAGTAGGTCTCAGGGTCTATGTAAATCGTGTGGGGGTCACCCAGCGCCTGGATGATGCCGTTGATGGCGCCCAGGCGCAGTATGTTCGGGTCGATCCGCTCCGGGTCGACGAAGTCCTGCTGCAAGACGCCGTATATCTCGTCGAGGATGCCGAAGCCGCCGGCCGGGCGATCGCGGGTAGCGACGCCTCCGCCTTCCTCCTGCCCTAGGGTGAACCCCACCGCCCCCGCCAGCACCGTCGCGAGCACGATGACCAGGCCGAGCAGCCCCCACTTAGCCGCCTTCCACATTTCAGCCACCTCTACCAATCGACATAACGGTCATGCGATCTCGAGAAGATATCGATTCCCACAAAGTCTTACCCGTGGGCCCCCAGGCCTTGCGCCGCCGCTGGTCAGGCTCACTGCCCGCCCTCTGTCCTGCCAACCCTCGCCACAAGTCACTTCAGTGTAGCATCCGCTGTCTTAGCCCCGCAAATCGTGCGCCCGTGCCTTCAAAGGCCTCGCCGGGCCCTACCCTTCTTGTCGCTGCCTGCGGTATGCGAACCTACATAACAGTAATAGTGCGAACATCGTTCAAATCCGCTTGTCCCTCTCCCCTGTTCCGCGATACCATCTCCACGCCATGAGGCGAAAGGTGACCATTGAGCGCAACACGCTGCGCTTCTCCGCCGCCCACTTCGCGACTTTCGGCGGCGACTGCGAGCCGCTCCACGGCCACAACTACGACGTCTTCGTCGAGCTTGAGGGCGGCCTCACGGACGACGCCTGGGTGTTCGACTTCGTCACCCTGAAGCGGATCGTGGCCGGCCTGTGCGACCAGCTCGACCACCGCTTCCTCCTGCCGGTCGACAACCCGCACCTACGGGTGCGGGAGGATGAGAAGGCGTACGAGATTGCATTTGCTGACCGGCGTTATGTCGTGCCGAAAGCCGACGTGGCCGCTCTGCCCATCGATAACTCCACGGCCGAGCGCCTGGCCGAGTGGCTCTGCGGCCGCCTCGCCAGCGAGCTCAGGGCCCGCAACGCCAGCAACCTCGAGAGCATCACCATAGCCGTGGAGGAGGCGCCGGGGCAGGCTGGCTGGTACACGGCCCGCCTGGACCGCGGAGAATGACCGGAGTTTTCTTTTTCCCTCAATACGCTGTAAGATTCGGGCACACGCGGCGAGGCCAGTGCCGCGTAAGCCTGCCGAGGAAGGTGCGTAATGTCTGATCTCTGCTTCACCCCCGCCTTCGACTTGGCGCGCCTGATCCGCGCCCGCGAGCTTTCCCCCGTCGAGCTGTTGCAGGCGTCCCTGAAGCGCATCGAGGAGACCAAGCCGAGGGTCAACGCCTTCACCGTCCTTCAGCCCGCGGAGGCGCTGGCCGAGGCGCGCCGCCAGGCCGACCGCATCGCCGGCGGCGAGGACCCCGGCCCGCTGGCCGGGCTGCCCCTGGGGGTGAAGGAGCTGGAGGACGTGAAGGGCTACCCCTCCACCCAGGCCTCCGTCCCCTTCAAGGATACCTGGCCCGAGCGCGACTCCGTCCAGGTGGAGCGGCTGCGGGCCGCCGGCGCCATCATCGTCGGGAAGACCAACTCGCCGGAGTTCGGCTCCACCGCCTTCACCAAGAACCTCCTCTTTGGCGTCACCCGTAACCCCTGGAACCTTGAGCGCACCCCCGGCGGCTCCAGCGGCGGTTCGTCCGCCGCCATCGCCGCCGGCATGGTCCCTCTGGCCACCGGCTCCGACGGCGGCGGCTCCATCCGCATCCCCGCCTCCTACACCGGTTGCTTCGGCATCAAGCCCACCTTCGGCCGTGTGCCCAAGGGGCCCTTCAGGATGCTCACCTGGAGCGACACCAGCTGCTACGGCCCCATCACCCGCACCGTCCGCGACGCCGCCCTCTACCTCGACGCCGTCGTGGGCGAGCACCCGGCCGATCCCGACTCCATCCCCCACCCGGGCATTTCTTATGTCGAGACGCTGGAGCAGCTGCCGCCGCGCCTGCGCATCGCCTGGAGCCCGACACTGGGCTACGCCGTCGTCCAGCCCGACGTCCTGCGCGAGGTGACCGCAGCGGTCAAGGTGTTCGAGGACCTGGGCCATCACGTAGAAGAGCTGAAGGAGGGCATCCCCGACCCCGGCCTGGAGTGGGCCCGCCTCTCCGGCGCCGAGACCCTCGCCTCTGTATCCGAGAAGCTGCCCGAGCACCGGGACGAGTTCGGCCGCGCTTTCATCCGCGGCCTCGAGACCCTGCGCCACCTCTCGCCAATCACCTACGGCGAGGCCCAGCGCGTCCGCGCCCAACTCGTCAACTTCTTCTGGCGCCTGTTCGAGCGGTACGACCTCCTCCTCACCCCCACCGTCGCCACCGAGGCGTTCGGCGCCAACGGCGACATGCCGGCCGCCATCGACGGGCAGGCGGTGCAGAACCCTCTCAACCTGGTCCCCTTCACCTACCCCATCAACCTCACCCGCCACCCCGCCGCCACCGTCCGCGCCGGCTTCACCGACTCCGGCCTGCCCGCCGGCCTCCAGATCGTGGGGCCGCGCCTGCGCGAGGACCTGGTTCTGCAGGCCTCCTACGCCTTCGAGCAGGCCCGTCCCTGGAACCACCGGTGGCCGCGGGAGATCCCCTCCCTGGCCGTCGGCTAGCGCCGTTGTTGACAGCCGCGCTGCATCCGCTATCATATGGGATGCCTAAGCGGGTTCGGCCTGAACGCTAAGCTTAGCGCTGAACCGATATGCAGATCGACTGGTCGCGGGCCATAAACGAGATCCTGTCCCAGAAGATCTCCTGCCCCCGTTGCGGCAGCCTCGTCGATGAGGCGTCCCTGGGCTACCTACGCACGCCCGAGGCCGCCGCGTGGGCCCCCCTCTGCGAGGGCTGCACCAAGCGGGAGGAGTGCGACGCCCGCAAGCTGGTCGTCCTCTGCGAGGACTGCGCCCGCGCCGTCCGCCTCCGCGGCCACAAGGTAGACGAGCCGGGGCTGATGGCCGCCCTCCTCCAGGAGTGCCGCCGCAACCTCGAGGAGACCCTCGACTACCTGGCCGACTACTGGCGCGAGGACCTGGACATCGACCCCGAGGAGATGGACAAGCGCCTGGAGGAGCTAGACCCCGACCTCTTCCACGAGGAGGACGACTGGCGCCGCTACCTCGAGGAGCAGTACCTCAAGCTCCACCGCTGGTTCCGCGAGCACCGCCTCCGCCTCCCTAACCCCGGCTGGCGCTCCGAGTACGTCGATGAGGTCACGGCCCTCGGCTACCTCACGCTGCTGGGGGACTAGCCCTCCTTTATGTCAATTCGCTCCCTCCCGTTGACCCGCTCTCTATCCCCGTGCTAAAATCGCGCCTGCCTGCCGGCAGGCAGGCCTGCTGGAGACCGCAATCAGCGGCGAGGGCCGGCGGCCGTAGGGGCCTGGCCCTCGTCGTGCGTAAGGGAGGGGTCGCCGTGCGACGCTTCTGGTTCCGCTCCGGGTTCGTCCCGCCCTTCGGCTTCTGGTTCCGCTCCGCCTGGCCGTTCCCCCGCATGACCGAGTACCTGCGGGCCCTGGAGGACTACAAGCGGGAGCTGGAGGAGGAGCTGCGGGAGGTCAACGAGGAGATCGAACGCCTGCGCAAGGTGCAGGATGGGGAGAAGAAAAGCGCTTGAGACGATGTTCTACCGCCGGCCCACACGCTTCACCCAGCTGATGAACCGGACCATGGCCTGGCTCGCCGCGATCGGTCTTACGTCGTCCGACACCGTCATGCTCGAGGTCAAGGGACGGCGCTCCGGCCAGCGCCGGTCCAACGTCGTGACCTGGGTGGACGTCGACGGTCAGCGCTACCTGGTCTCCCCCCGCGGCGAGACGGAGTGGGTGCGCAACGTCCGCGCCGCCGGTGGCCAGGCGGTCCTCCGCCGCCGGCGGCGCCGGACCGTGCGCCTGGAGGAGGTCCCGGCCCAGGGGCGGCCGCCCGTCCTCCAGGCCTACCTGCGCAAGACGGCCCTGGCCACCCGCCAGCACTTCGGCCTCCAGCCGGACGCCCCGCAAGAGGAGTTCCAGGCCGTCGCCGCCAGGCACCCCGTGTTCCGCCTAGTGGAGGCGCAGGAGTAGATGCTCGCTACCGTCGTCGGCAGCTACCCCAAGATACCCAACCGCCCCCGGCCCGCCCGCCTGCGCGCCGCCATCGCCCGCTTCGAGCGGGGCGAGATCAGCGCCAAGGAGCTGGCCCGGGCCGAGGACGAGGTCACGGTCGAGGTCATCGGCGAGCAGGTGGAGGCCGGCCTCGACCTCATCAGCGACGGCCAGGTCCGCTGGGAGGACGACCAGACGCACATCGCCCGTCGTCTCTCCGGCTTCAGCATCGACGGCCTCCAGCGCTACCTGGACACGAACACCTACTTCCGCCAGCCGGAGGTGGAGGGCGCCGTCGCCTGGCAGTCGCCCATCCTAGTGCGCGACTACCAGTTCGCCGCCGGGCACAGCCCCCGGCCGGTGAAGGCGATCATCACCGGCCCCTACACCCTGGCCGCCCTCTCCAAGGACGAGCGCTATCGCAGCCGCCGCGACCTCACCCTGGCCCTCGCCGAGGCCCTCCACCGGGAGGCGCTGGCCCTCCAGGAGGCGGGCGCGCCCCTGATCCAGGTCAACGACCCCCTCATCCTCGGCAACAGCGACGACTTCCCCGTCCTCGCCGAGGCCCTGAAGCGGATGCTGGACGGGGTGACGGTGGAGAAGGCGCTCTACACCTGGTTCGGCAGCATCGAGGGCGTGTACCCGCAGCTGCTGGAGCTGCCCGTGGACATCATCGGCATCGACTTCGTCTCCAGGGCCGGCAACTGGGAGGCGCTCAGGAAGGCGCCCTTCACTAAGAAGCTCGGCTTTGGTATCGTGGATGGGCGAAACACCCGCCTGGAGACGGCGGACGAGATCGCCCAAGCCGTCCGCCGCATCAGCGACGTCTGCCCCCCGGAGCGGCTCCACGTGAACCCCAGCTGCGGGCTGGAGTACCTGCCCCGGGAGGAGGCGTTCGAGAAGCTGAAGCGGCTGGTGGAGGGCGTGACGCTGGCGCAGGCGGATCTCGGCGGGTAGGGACAGGGCCTCAGCTCTGTCCCTACGAGATCAGCTCGTGCGAAAATCGAGGTGAACCATGTCGTAGCTGCAGACCTTGAGGTCTGCCGAGCAGGACTGAAGCCCTGCCGCTACGAGAAAGGGAGTTGACGAGACCGATGGGCGGCCTGTTGACCACCGCCGTGGGGAGCTACCCGAAGCCCGACTACCTGGCGAAGGCCCGCAGCCAGTTCTCCCAGGGCAAGCTGGACCGGGACGATCTGGCGAAGCTGGAGCGCCGGGCCACGGAGTACTGGATCCGCGCCCAGGAGCGCCTCGGCCTGGACGTGCTCGTTCACGGCGAGATGGAGCGAGGCGACATGGTCGCCTACTTCGCCGGCGAGCCCGGCGGCACCACCATCGGCGGCATGAAGATCGGCGGCCTCGTCCGCTCCTACGGCAACCGCTACTACCACAAGCCCGTCATCGTCGACAAGCTGCGCTGGCCCGGCCCGATGACCGTCGACATGTGGCGCTTCGCCCAGGGCCTGACCGACCGCCCCGTCAAGGGCATGCTCACCGGCCCCTATACGATGGTCGAGTGGTCGTTCGACGAGCACTACCCGTCGCGGCGGGAGGCGGTCCTCGATATGGCCCAGGTCATCCACCGCGAGGCGGAGGAGCTCGCCAGGGCCGGCGCCAGGTACATCCAGATCGACGAGCCGGCCATCCACACCCGGCCGCAGGAGGACTTCGACCTGGCGGTGGAGGCCTTCGGCGTCGTGGTGGAGGGCATCGCCGCCGAGTTCCACACCCACATCTGCTACGGCGAGGTGGAGCTCATCTACCCGGACATGCTCCGCCTGCCCGTGAAACAGATCCACCTCGCCTTCAAGAACACCGGCTTCGAGTACCTGAAGCTGATCGAAGAGCATCCCTTCGACAGCCGGAAGGACCTCGGCGTGGGCGTGGTGGACGTGCACGAGCACGAGCTGGAGCCGGTGGACGAGGTCGTGGCCGGGATCAAGGCCACGCTAAAGCTGATGCCCCCCGAGCGCCTCTGGATCGAGCCCGACTGCGGCCTCAAGACGCGCACCGTGGAGGAGGCGGAGGCCAAGCTGCGGGTGATGGTGGACGCCGTCCGCCAGGTCAAGCACGAGCTGGAGCTGGAGTAGGGCCAAACCCCCTCGTAAGGCAGTAGGGCAGGGCCCCAGCGCTGCCCAGGTCGAGGCTAGGGCCTCGACCTACTGGGGCATCCGAAGGGATCGATGCCGCACCCTTCAGGGCGCGGTCTTGCTCCGCCGTCCGCTGGGTGAAGTGCGGTTTGGAGTTGGACTAGGCGCAAACCCCGCTCGTGGTGAGCCTGTCGAACCGCGAGCCGACTGCCGTGGCTAGTTGCTATCCTCTGCGCCGCCGCCAACGGAGGAAGCCGCCGCCCAGGAGCAGTGCGCCTCCCAGCCCGGCGGGCAGGGCCAGCCAGGCCGCCGGCAACCCGCCGTCGCTGTCAGTTGCGTCAGTTGCTCCCGTGTTGGGCAGGGCCGCGGGCCGTGCCTGTGGCCTCTCAACGTAGGTCCGCTGGCCGGGGACCTCGACGTCCACCTCCGTCACCTTCCCCTCGTGCTCGACCGTGAGGAGCGCGCCCAGCACCGGCTCCGGCGAGCCCACCTCCACCACCTCGTAGGCGACTACCTTGGTCTCGCCGCTGACGAACGTCTGCGCGCAGCTGGAGTCGGCGAGCAGATCGCCGTTCTCATCGTACACCCCGACGATGTCGTAGCCGGTGGGCACCTGCGCGCACAGGTTTACCGACCAGTCGGAGTCGGAGGTGAAGATGAAGGGGTAGACGTAGCCCGCGGCCACGTCCTCCCAGATCGCGAAGTCGGGCGAGATCACCTCCAGGTAGCTTCCCGTGACCACCGTCTTGGAGCCGCCGCCGATCTGGACGGTCCCGTCTCTCTTTATCACCTTGATGACCTGGAAGTCCTTGCTGGCCAGGTCGCCCAAGGTATCGCCGTTAGTGTCCACGAAGTCGGTGCCCGACTTGGGCTTGCCGGTGTAGACGGTTTTGCTGTCGACGGTGGTCTTGACGATCACCAGGTAGTCGCCCGTGCCCTCCTCGCCCGCGGTGCACTGGCCGCTGGCGTCGGTGGTGCAGCTGGCGATCTGGCCTGTGCCCGCCTCGAAGATGGTGCCGTACAAGGACCCGCTGGGGTTCTTGCCCCCGTAGGCCGTCTGGAAGTCGCCGTCATTGCGGTCGAAGACGCGCACCTGTGCGCCCGCGATGGGCGACTTGCAGCTCCCGGCGCCGCCGGGGCAGGCCCCGGACTTCGCCTGATCGACGATGTGCAGGGTGACCTTGTTCAGGTCGCCCACCGGGCAGCCCTGGCGGTCGACGAGGCCGGGAGTGGTGGGGCAGGCGTCGGCGCCGACGCAGCCACTGGGGCCGGCGCTGGGCGCGTCGGGGTCGCAGACGCCGTCGCCGTCGCTGTCCACCTGGCTGTCCGAGCAGCCGTTGGCGTCGACGTCCTCGCCCGTCGGCGTGTCGGGGCAGAGATCGTCGGCATCCAGCACGCCGTCGCCGTCGTTGTCGCTGTCGACCGCGGGCAGCTCAAACGTCAACCCATAGACATCCCGGTCGCCGTCAGGCCCAGAGGACCAGACCATCCTGACTCTGCCGTCCGGGAACACATAGACGTCGTTGAGGGTCTCGTCCACCGGGGTGTTGGTGACCCGAAACAGCCGGTTGCTGGAGATCTGGTAGACAAACAGGTCCGCGGCGGTGTCGCCGACCGCCACGCTCTCAAACGCCACGACACCGGCGCTCACGGACGGATTGCGCTGAGCGCCCGCCAGAGTCAGCACATTCTCGGCGCTGCCACCCACGCTCTGCCAGTAGATGTCCTGCTCGCCCGACCGGGCCGCGTCGTACACGACAACCACGCCATCAGAATCGGGGTTGGCTTCCGACTCGGAGTTGTTGGTGAGGCTGATCACCACCCACGAGGCGCCCGACCATGCCGCCTGGCGAATGTCGCAGTTCGAGGGGTCGCTCTCGCAACTCTCGTAGACGATCAGGTCGCCGAGCGGGGCGACGTTGGGGCTCCGGTCGTACCTCGAGTCGTTGGTTACTTGCTGCGTCGCGCCTCCCAGCTCCGAGGCGAAGAGTTCTCCGGTCGCCACGCTGAAATCGATGAAGGCCACTGTGTTGGAGCCGATGGCGGCCATGCCACGGAAGGGAGCCGGCTGCGGATCAACCTCGGTAGTCGTGCTCAGTGCCGTGTCGTAAACCATAATTCGAGCCGCCCCACCCGCAAAGCGCGAGAAGACGATTTTGCCGCCGCTCACATCGCTCAAGACGTCGGCGGCGTCGGCGCTTGGAATCTGATCGTCGGAGCCGGTGAAGAAGTTGTAGAAGCGGATTTTGTCGTAGGCGGTGTACGAGGCGAGGTCTCCGCTCACGTGCGGATCGAACTGGTCGCCTGCACTGGTGTTGATCGCGACGGGCAGAAGCGTGAGCGGCCCGCCGTCGCTCGGCGTCAACGCCAGGCTCATCACCGGCGCCAGCGCCTGGGTGGCCGCCGCCAGTAGTGCCACTAGGCCTGCCAACCCCAGTGCCCTGACGAACGATCGCCCGTGATGTGCTCTAATGGTCATGTCGCACCCCCGCGCGGAATAAGTAAACGGATTATAGGCCCGTTTGGGGGGGCGGTGTCAAGGTTTATGTCGCTTAGGCCGGGCGCTACATTTCCTACCGCCTCCCGAACTCCCGGGCCAGGGTCTCCGCGCTCATGTGCACCATCGTGGGGCGGCCGTGGGGGCAGGTGTGGGGCACCTCCGCCCCCTCCAGCTGGAGCACCAGCTCCCGCATCTCCTCGGTCGACAGTGTCTTCCCGGCGCGGACGGCGGCGTGACAGGCCAGCGACAGCGCCACTCTGTCCTGCCCTGAGCCCGTCGAAGGGTCACCGGCGGCGCGGTTCTCCGGCTCCAGCATCTCGTCCAGGAAGGCCAGCACCGCCTGCCGCATGTCGGGCAGGCCGCCCGCTACGCGCGCTACGCGGGTCTCCGTCTGCGTCCCGGCGTTTCCCGCCAGCACGGCCGGCACGGCCCGCACCAGGTACGTCCGCGGCCCGAACGGCTCCAGGGCGAACCCGTGCTCCGCCAGCGCCTCGCCCTGCTCCCGCACCACGGCCTCGTGCCCGGGCGACACCTCCAGCGGCAGCGGCTCCATCAGCCCCTGCACCTCCGGCCGGCGCTGCGCCCGCCCCTCGGCGAAACGCTCGTAAAGCACCCGCTCGTGGGCGGCGTGCTGGTCGATCAGGTAGAGGCCGTCCGGCCCCTCGGCGATGATGTACATCGCCCCCAGCTGGCCGATCACCCGCAGGGCTGGCAGGGCCGCCTGCGGGGTCGCGGGCCGCGAGTCGAGCGCCGCGCGCTCGTGCCGTCGCTCGAGGGCCACGGCGTGCTCCCACAGAAGCGGGCTTGAGGGCTGCGCCTCCAGGCGGAGCGCCGGGGCTGCGGCCGCCGCTACGGGCGACTGCCCCAGGAGGGCGGCGCGCACCGCCCGCTGCACGGCGACGAAGGCGGCCGACTCGTCGCGGAAGCGCACCTCCGCCTTCGTCGGGTGGACGTTCACGTCGACCTCCTCCGGGGGCAGGCGCAGGTCCACCACGGCGATCGGGCGCCGCCCTGCCTGGAGCAGCCCCTGGTACGCTTCCTCCACCGCGAAGACCAGGCGCCGGCTCTGCACCCAGCGCCGGTTGACGAAGATCGACACGTACCCCCGCCCGGCCCGCGAAACGTGAGGCGGCCCGGCGAGCCCCTCCACGGCCAGCGGACCCTCGGCGAACTCGAGCGGCAGGAGGGGGGCCGCCACCGCCGCCCCGTAGACGGCGGCCACGGCGTCGCGGCGGTCGCCGCTGCCGGTCGTCTGGAGCCCTGTACGTGCGTCTAATCGCAGGGAGAAGCGCACCTCGGGATAGGCCAGGGCGTAGTGGGAGACGACGGCGCTGATCTGGTTCGTCTCGCTGCCCGGCGAGCGCAGGAACTTGCGCCGCGCCGGCTGGCGGGCGAAGAGGCCGCTGACCGTCACCGTCGTGCCGGCGGGGGCGCCCCGGCGGCCCCGCTCGGCGATGCGGCCGTCGTCCAGCCGCGCGAAGACGGCGGCGTCGGCGCCCGGCGGGCGCGACACCACCTCCACCTCGGCGACGGCGGCGATGGAGGGGAGGGCCTCGCCCCGGAAGCCCAGGGTGGCGATGCGGCCCAGGTCGTCGGGGGAGAAGAGCTTGCTGGTGGCGTGGCGGGCGAAGGCGACCTCGATCTCGCCGGCGGCGATGCCGCAGCCGTTGTCGGTAACGCGGATCGACTCAAGCCCGCCGGCCGCAATCTCGACGCTGACCTGCGTCGCGTCGGCGTCGAGGGCGTTCTCCACCAGCTCCTTAACCACGGAGGCGGGCCGCTCCACCACCTCGCCGGCGGCGATCTGCGCGGCCACTTCCGGGGCCAGGACGCGGATGGGCAAGGCGTAGCTCCCTTCGAACGCTTGAGGGCAGGCCTTTGGCGCGTATTGTAGCACGCCTGTTCAGGTGGGGGAACGGTATCGGCGACGGCGCTTCCTATGCTTCCCTCACCACCCACACGCGTACCGGCTCGCCGACGCCCTTCAGCTCGTGCACGCCCCGGTCATCGAAGCTCACGCCCGCCGAGGTCCGCGCCAGGCTGCGCACGGTCTCGGACACCAGCACCTCACCCGGCGCCGAGAGGCCGGAGATGCGCGAGGCGATGTTCACCGCCCCGCCGTAGACGTTGCCCTCCTCATGGATCACGTCGCCGGCGTGGACGCCGAGATGCAGGGGCAGGCCCTCATCGCTCCCCTTCGCTGCGCACGCCAGCGCCGCCTCGATCGCCTCCTTGGCCGAAGCGAACGTCGCGAGCACGCCGTCGCCGAGCGCCCGCCCCTCGACCGCGCTCCCGCCCGCCGATGCGATCGCGCTGCGCAGCGCCGCGTCCAGCTCGCGCGCCTTCTCGCGGAACGCGGCGTCGCCGAGGCGCTCGGTGAGCGCCGTGGAGTCCGCGATGTCGGCGAAGAGGATGATGGCGG
>JACOUE010000079.1 GCA_016178045.1 Chloroflexota bacterium | reverse complement strand
CCGCCTTCGCCGCCAAGCTCCGGGGGCTGGACGAGGTGTCGCTCGTCTACTTCGGAGACGGCGCCACCTCCAAGGGCGACACCCACGAGGCGATGAACTTCGCCGGGGTGCACAAGCTGCCCGTCGTCTTCGTCTGCGAGAACAACAGGTACGCCATCTCCGTCCCCGTCTCGAAGCAGATGGCGGTGGCGGACGTATCGATACGGGCGGAAGGGTACGGCTTTCCGGGCGTGACGGTGGACGGGAACGACGTGCTGGCGGTGTACAGGGCGGCGAAGGAGGCGGTGGACCGCGCCCGCAGGGGCGAGGGGCCCACCTTCATCGAGGCGAAGACCTACCGCCTCGTCCCCCACTCCTCGGACGATGATGACCGGCGCTATCGGAGCCGGGAGGAGATGGAGGAGTGGACGAAGAAGGACCCCATCCCCAGCTTCCGGGCGTACCTGGAGGGGATGGGCGCGTTGAGCAAGGAGCAGGGCGAGGAGCTGAACAAGCGCGTGGCGAAAGAGGTGGACGAGGCGACGGAGTACGCCGAGGAGGCGCCGCCGCCGGCGCCGGAAACCGCCCTCCGCCACGTATACGAGGAGAGGAGCGAGTAGCCATGGCCGAAAGGACTATGCTGGAAGCCATCCGCGACGCCATGTCCGAGGAGATGAAGCGGGACGACCGCATCATCCTCATGGGGGAGGATGTCGGGGAGGGCGGCGTGTTCCGCGCCACCCAGGGGCTCCGCGATGAGTTCGGGCCCGACCGCTGCGTCGATACCCCGCTCGCGGAGTCCGCCATCGTGGGCGTGGCCATTGGCGCCTCCCTCAACGGCATCGTCCCTATCGCCGAGATACAGTTCGCCGACTTCATCTGGCCGGCCGTGGACCAGATCGTGAACGAGGCCGCCAAAATGCGCTACCGCTCCAACGGCACCTGGGGCTGCCCCATCACCATCCGCGCCCCCTACGGCGCCGGTATCCACGGCGGCCCTTACCACTCGCAGAGCGTGGAGACGGTCTTTGCCCACCAGCCCGGCCTCAAGGTGGTCTGCGTCGCTACCCCGTACGACGCCAAGGGCCTCCTGAAGTCGGCGGTCCGCGACCCGGACCCGGTGCTGTTCTTCGAGCACAAGAAGGCCTACCGCCTCTACCGCCAGGAGGTGCCCGACGAGGACTACACGATACCGATAGGCGTCGCCGAGGTGAAGCGCGAGGGCGCGGACATCACCCTCATCACCTACGGCATGATGCTCCACCACTCGCTCCAGGCCGCCGAGAGCGTGCAGCAGGAGGACGGCACCAGCGTCGAGGTGATCGACCTCCGCTCGCTGTCGCCACTGGACAGCGAGACGTTCCTGGCTTCGGTGCGGAAGACGGGCAAGGCCCTCATCGTCTACGAGGACAACCTGTTCGGCGGCTTCGGCGCCGAGGTGGCGGCCATCATCGCCCAGGAGGCGTTCGACCACCTGGACGGGCCCATCACCCGGGTGGCCACCCCGCACGTACCGATCGCGCCGTACTCCAGCATCCTCGAGGAGTACATACTCCCCAACCCTGATAAAATCGTAGCCGCCATCAGAAAACTCGCCGCCTATTAGGTGAGAGGTTCGCACCGCCCCAGCCTTCAGGCTGCGGTCGGCCGGACGTATAGGGGAGCAGTCGCATGGCCTTCACTCTGACCATGCCTGAGGTGGGCGAGACCGTCACCGAGGGCACCGTCGAACGCTGGCTCAAGAAGCCCGGCGACCGCATCGACAAGTACGAACCCGTCGTCGAGGTCAACACCGACAAGGTGGACGTTGAGCTCCCCTCGCCGGTCAGCGGCACCCTCAAGGAGATCCTGGTGGAAGAGGGCGCCGTGGTGAAGGTCGGCGCCGCGCTCGCCGTTATCGACGAAGTGGGGGTGCCGGAGGCGATGCGTGAGGAGGCGGCCCCCGCGGAAGCGAAGCCCGCGGACGAGGCGAAGCCGCCGGCCGCCGCCCGCGCCGAGCGGCGGCACCGCGGCCCCGCCGAAGCGGCGGAGCGGCCCGGCCGCCACCGCGCTACCCCCCGCGTAAGAAGGGTGGCGGAGGAGCTGGGGGTGGACCTGGCGGTGGTGCAGGGCACAGGGCCTGGCGGTCGCATACTCGAAGAGGACGTCCGCGCCTTCGCCGGGAAGGCAGCGGCCGGGGCCGCTCCCGCCCCGGGCCCGCCCCCGAAGGTGGAGCAGGAGGAAGAGGCCGTACCCCTCACCTCCATCCGCCGCACGATCGCCCAGCGGATGGCGGCCTCCAAGTTCAGCGCCCCCCACGCCTGGATGATGATGGAGGCCGA
Organism: Chloroflexota bacterium; assembly: GCA_016178045.1. GTDB lineage: Bacteria > Chloroflexota > Dehalococcoidia > SM23-28-2 > JACOUE01 > JACOUE01. The sequence goes on along the minus strand of JACOUE010000079.1, from coordinate 17,920 downwards.
CGTCACCGGCCTCGTCAGGCTGCGGGAGGCGCGGCGGGAGGAGTTCCGCCAGAAGGCGGGCACCGACCTCACGTACCTGCCTTTCGTGATCAACGCCACCGCGGAAGCTCTGCGCGAGCAGCCCATGGTCAACGCGTCCTGGGCCGAGGACAAGATCGTCCTCAAGAAGCGGATCCACGTCGGGGTCGCGGTGGCGGCGGAGCAAGGGCTCCTTGTCCCCGTCATCCACGACGCCGACCGCCTGAGCATCGCCGGTCTGGCCCAGGCCACGGCCGACCTGGCCGCCCGCGCCCGCGCCGGCAAGCTCCGGCTGGAGGACGTGCAGGGCGGCACCTTCACCGTCGACAACACCGGCTGGTTCGGCTCGGTGGTGAGCATGCCCATCATCAACCAGGGCCAGGCGGCGATACTGGCCATGGAGGCGATCACCAAGCGTCCCGTCGTCCTGGAGAACGACGCCATCGCCGTCCGCTCGGTCATGAACCTCTGCCTCTCCTTCGACCACCGCATCCTGGACGGCGCCATCGCCGGCAACTTCCTGGGCGCGGTGAAGAGCCGCCTGGAGGCCGTAGGGCCGGAGAGGCCCCTCTACTGACCATGATCGAACCCCAACCGGTCGAGCTTCTGGACGAGCCGCCGCTCCCGCGTCGCCACGACAAAAAGCCGCCCTGGCTCAAGGTCCGGCTGAAGCTGGGCCCCAACTACCGCGACATGAAGCGGCTGATGCGCGACCTCTCCCTCCACACCGTCTGCGAGGAGGCCCTCTGCCCCAACATCTTCGAGTGCTGGGAGGAGCGCACGGGCACGTTCATGGTTCTGGGCAACGTCTGCACCCGCCGCTGCGCTTTCTGCGCCGTGACCAGCGGCCGCCCCGGCGGCGCCGTCGACCACGACGAGCCGCACCGGGTGGCCCACGCCGCCCAGTACCTGGGGCTGAAGCACGTCGTCATCACCTCCGTCGCCCGGGACGACCTGCCGGACGGCGGTGCCTCCGCCTTTGCCGAGTGCATCCGCCGCTGCCGTGAGTACATCCCGGACTGCGCCGTCGAGGTGCTCATCCCCGACTTCCGCGGCTCGGAGTCGGCCCTGCGGGCGGTCATGGACGCCCGCCCCGACGTCCTCAACCACAACGTCGAAACGGTGCCCCGCCTCTATCGCGTCGTCCGGCCCAGCGCGAAGTACTACCGCTCGCTGGAGCTACTGTACCGGGCGAAGCAGATGGACCCCTCGGTCCCCACGAAGGCCGGAATTATGGTGGGGCTGGGCGAGGAGTGGGACGAGGTGATCGATACGGTGCGCGACATCAGGAGGGCGGAGGTCGACATAATTACTGTCGGCCAGTACCTCCGCCCGACGTACGGGGAGCGGCACCTACCAGTGGCGAGGTACTACACGCCGGAGGAGTTCGCAGTGCTGAAGGACGAGGCGCTGGCGATGGGTTTTGGCGCCGCCGAGTGCGGGCCGCTGGTGCGCTCCTCCTACCACGCCCAGCGGGCGGCGAGCGCGGTGAGGGAGCGATGAAAAGTGCAGCGGCGACCTTCAGGTCGCCATCAGCGCATGGAAGCCTGAAGGCCTCCGCTACACGTTTTCAGGCGTGCCGTGCTATGTGGCTGGGCCCGATAGAGTACGCGGCGGCCTGGGGGCTCCAGCGGCGGCTGGCCTCCCAGCGGGTGGAGGGCCGGCTGGACGACACGCTCCTTCTGCTGGAGCACCCGCCGGTGTACACCTACGGCCGCCGCGGTGCCGACGGCAGCCTCCTCGTGCCCAAGGGGCAGCTGGAGGCGCTGGGGGCGCGGGTATACGAGGTGGACCGCGGCGGGGGGATGACGTTTCACGGCCCCGGCCAGCTCATCGGCTACCCGGTCATCGATCTCCGGTCGTGGAAGGAGGACGTCCACGCCTACTTGCGCGCCCTCGAGGATGTGATCATCCGAACGCTGGCCCCCTACGGGATTCAAGGCGAGCGGGCGGCCGGCCTGACGGGGGTTTGGGCCGGACGGGAGAAGATCGCGGCGATAGGCGTTAAGGTTAGCCGTTGGGTGACCAGCCACGGCTTCGCTCTCAACGTGAACGTTGACCTGGGCTGGTACCGACACATCGTCGCCTGCGGCATTCCAGACCGCGGCGTCACCAGTATGCGGCGGCTCCTGGGTCGGGAGATCGATCTCGAAGAGGTGGCGCGGGCCGCGGCCGGCGAGTTCGGGGCCGTCTTCGGCAGATGTGTTTCCTACAGCAGAGAAGCGCCCTCGGATCCGGGCGCCCGGGTCCCGGCGTAGCTACGAGGCCTTCGGCCCACGTAGCCTGCGGCGGCTGTTGACAGAAAATCCCCCGCCCGCTTACAGTAAGCCCGTCTTCCGGCCACGGACCTCGTCTTCTCTAACTCCCACCTGTGGGAGGGCGACGCCTGGGACATCCGCGACGTGCCGGGCGTCAGAGACGTTCACATGCTCCACGGCCGGCTGATGAGCTTCAAGGTGGGCGGCGGCGAAGTCCGCACCTACGTCACGGCCTTCGGGCCCGACGGATCGCACGCCTTCCCGCGCGAAGAGGCCGTAGGGCTGATCCCGACGCCCGGCAGCATCATCCTGGACCGCACCTTCGCCAAGGAGGCCGGCCTTTCCCGAGGGGAGTTCCTGGAGTACAACGATCACCGCTTCAAGGTGGCCGAGATCCGCCACGTGGGCAACATCCTGGTCACGCAGTTCGCCTTCGTTCACCCCCGGGACTTCCGGAAGGTCTTCGGCATCCCGGAGACGGCGAACTTCTTCTTGGTGGCCCTTGAGCCGGGCGTGGAAGCCAGTGACGACCTCGTGGGGCGGATCGAGGCTAAGGTGGAGAACTCGGCGGCCTACAGCACCGACGATTTCGCCAGCCGCGCCAGCGACAAGGGCACCGGCGACTTCCTTCCCATCATCCGGGTGATCATGGTCATCTCGTTTATCGTAGGGCTGTCCGTCCTCAGCCTCACCATCTACACCGCCACGGTGCAGCGCGCCCGCGAGTACGCCGTGCTCAAGGTGCTGGGGGCCACTCCCGTGCGGCTCTACCGCACTGTCATAAGCCAGAGCAGCATCATCGCGATGCTCGGGTTTGGCGGCGGCGTTGCCCTGGCCTTCGGCTTCAACAGCGTGGCGGAGGACGTCGTCCCCCAGTTCATCACCTACATCCGCTGGCGGGACGTGGCCGTGGTGCTGGGCGTGGCGGCGGCGATGAGCTTCATCGCGTGCTACCTACCGGTGAACCACGTGGCCAGGGTGGACCCGGCCAGCGTCTTCCGGGCCTTACCCGTCTAGCCGGGCGGTCTCAGGCTCTTGCGGAAGAAGGCGGCGACCCGCGCCGCCGCATTCTCGAACCCCGACGACCAGAAGTGGTCGACGCCCGGCAGGAGCACCAGCTCGCACGAAGGGCCCAGCCCTTCGGCCAGAGTCTTCAGCTCTCGCGGCCGGGCGTACACGTCGGCATCCCCGGCAATCAGGAGCTTTGGTCCGGTGAAGGTCGACAGCGGCGAAGGCAGATCCCCGCTGGCCTCCAGCGACAGCAATACCATTACCGGGGCCGCCGGCGGCGATACCAGCACCAAGGCGCCCAACCCGCTGACCTGAGACGCCGCCTGGGCGGCTACAACCGCCCCGAACGAGTAGCCGGCGAGCCCGAGCCTCCCGTCGACGCCTTCGACTTCAGCGGCGGCCTTGAGGGCGGCCACCACGTCCTGCTGCTCTCCGCTGTCCTCCTCGTGGCGGCCGCCGCTGCGGCCGGTCCCCCGGAAGTTGAAGCGCAGGGCGGCCAGGCCGCTCTCGGCCAGGACGCGGCAGAGGGTCACTACCACGTGGTTGTGCATGTCGCCGCCGTGCATGGGGTGGGGGTGACAGACCACCACCGCTCCCGCGGCCTTGCCTGCTGGTAGGTGCACGACAGCTTCCAGGGCGATGTCGCCGCAGGGGATCGTGACGGGCCGCGTCTCGCTCATCGCGAGCCAGTTTACGACATTTTTTCGACAAGCACCCCGGCGCCGTTTGGCCCAAGCTTGACTTCCTCCGGGCGGCGGCTATAATGGCGGCAAGTAGACCGTTTGTTCGGATGAGCCGGCCCGCATGCCCCTCACCTTACGCATTGACCCCTGGGCTACCGAGTACGAGGGCGCCCTCCAGATCGAGGAGGAGCTGCCCGGCCCGCCCGTCAGCGTTGACCCCTTAGTGGAGACCGAGGACTGGCGCGCTATCGCCCCCGAGAACCTCCCCCGGCCGGAGACCATCGTCTTCATCGACGGCGTGCAGCGGGTGGAGGTGCGGGTCATCGGCGAGGAGGAGGGGGGGCTGGTGTACGGCGCTTTCGCCTCCATTGGCGTCGGCGCGGTGGTGTCGCGGCCGGCCGGGGCGCAGGTCGAACCGCACGTCCCCCAGCGGATCATCGCCCTGGGCAGCGGCGCCGCCTGCGATCCCTGGAACGTGGAGTGCGGCAGCGCCACGCTCACCTTCGAGGCGGCGTCGACGCTCGACAAGGGGCCGGACGGCTGGCGCGAAGCGATGAGCAACGTCCGCCGCGACGGCGAGACGGCGATGGGCCAGGCGATGATGAAGGCCGGCCACCCCCTGGTCATCGTGGACGGGCGGCTGACCTTCCAGCCGACGCGTCGCAGTCTGGCCGTGGGCGTCGCCAAGACGATCCGCACAGTTTACCTGGAGCGGCCTTACTCGGATCTCATCGCTGAGCTGCGTCCGGGGACGCGCACCCCTCTCTTCGGCATCGAGTACGAGAACCCGCTGTACTCGTGGTACCTGCGGCTCACGGGGCCCCGCGCCATCGACCACGCCCTAGCCGGTGTCGTGCAGGTGGAGACGATGGCCGGCATCGGCAAGGAAGCGGCGGTCCGCCTGGCCGACCTAACCACTCTCCATCTGCCGGCCTTCGCCTCTTCCTCCGCCTGGGACCCGCGGGCGCCCCAGAACCTTTACCCCATCAGCGCCCTGGAGGAGCGGCTCCGCCACGACCTGGGCGACCGCGAGTGGATCAGGCGCCACATCGAGGTCCAGTTCCACCGGCAGGTCGCCGTCGGTGATAGCTACGGAGGTGCGGCATGAGCGAGGTCGGGCGCGTCCTCGGCACCGACCCGGCCCACCCGCTGGAGTTCTGGGTGGGCGTGACCGAGGACCAGTACCTGCAGCTTGACGACATCGTCGCCGTGAGCACGTCCGTCCCCGGCCGAGGCGACGTGGCCATCTACGGCATCGTGGACATGGTCAGGGCCCGCTACGAGGGCGCCAAGTTCGACTCCGACGTCTTCCGGGTCGAGGAGGGCGTGCTCCCCGTCGGCATCGCCACGGCCGCCCACGTCGCCGTCACCCGCATCGAGCCCGAGGTGTTCGTGCCGCCGCGGCCCGGCCAGCAGGTGTTCCGCGCCACCGGCTTCCAGCGGGAGCAGGGCCTCTACTTCGACGGCATGACGAAGCGTTTCCCCGCCGGCCTCTCGCGGGAGGGCGAGGTGATCTGGGGCAACCTCGAGTTCCTGGACGGCACCCGCGGCGCCCACGTCAACATCTCCGGCATCTCCGGCGTCGCCACCAAGACCAGCTACGCCCTCTACCTCCTCTACGCCCTCTTCCACTCCGACTGCCTGGGGATGGACCGCCACAGCACCCGCGCCGTCATCTTCAACGTCAAGGGCGAAGACCTCATGTTCCCGGACAAGCCCAACGCCCGTCTTTCCCCGGAGCACGCCGAGAAGTATGCCCAGCTGGGCCTGCCCGCCGGGCCCTTCCAGGACGTCAGCCTCTGGTCGCCGGTGGACAAAAACTCGATTGAGGTGGTGCACGGCCTGGGCTCGCGGCAGGACGGCGTGACCGCCTACGTCTGGTCGGTGCGGGAGTTCTGCCAGAGCCGCTTCCTGCGCTTCCTCTTCGCCGAGAAGGACACGGAGACCAGCCAGCTCTCCTTCGCCGTCAGCGTGGTCGAGCGCCACCTGGCGGAGGCGACCGAGGGCCAGCCCGCCGACCAGTCCTGGGCCGAGGTCAACGGCCAGCGCCTCACCAGCTTCCCCGACATCGTCGACCACATTACGGAGGACCGCGAAGCCATCTTCGAGAGATCGCGTATCGCCTCCGCCACCATCGACGCCTTCCTGCGGCGCCTCCAGGCCTCCACTGAGGCCGCCGGCCACCTCATCCGCAAACTGGACAGCCGCGAGGAGGAGGACCGCCACCGCATCGACTGGCAGGCCCGCCAACTGAACGTCATCGACATCCAGGGCCTGCACGACCGCGCCAAGCGGTTCGTGGTCGGTGTCGTCCTCAAGCAGCTGCTCGAGGCGAAGGACCGGCTCGGGACTTCGCGGCCGCTGGTGTTCGTGGTGCTGGACGAGCTGAACAAGTACGCCCCCCGCGACGCAGATACGCCGATCAAAGATGTCGTCTTGGACATCGCCGAGCGCGGCCGCAGCCTGGGCGTTGTCCTCATCGGCGCCGAGCAGACTGCCAGCGAGGTGGAGCGCCGGGTCGTGGCCAACGCCTCCTACCGTGTGGTCGGCCGCCTGGACGCGGCCGAGGCCGAGCGCAGCGAGTACGGCTTCCTGACGCAGGCCGCCCGGGGCCGCTCCGCCATCCTCAAGCCCGGCAACATGTTCCTGCACCAGCCGGAGATCCCCATTCCCCTCCTCGTCCAGTTCCCCTTCCCCGCCTGGGCCACCCGCCCCGACGAGGTGGCCGCCAGCGAGGAGGTGCCGCGGGGCTTCCGGCGATGAGTCCTTCGGCAGGCTCCCCGGCCGGGCAGGCAGGATGAGGTTCCTCCACACCTCCGACTGGCACATCGGCAAAACGCTGCGCAACCTGCGCCGGGACGGCGAGTTCCGCGGCGCCCTGGAGGAAGTCCTGACCATCGCCAGGACGGAGCGCGTCGACTGCCTCCTGGTAGCCGGCGACGTCTTCGACTCCGCGGTGCCGCCGCCCGAGGCCGAGCGCATCGCCTTCGACTTCTTCCGGGAGCTGGCCGGCGCCGGCATCCCGGCCGTGATCGTCGGCGGCAACCACGACCACCCCAAGCGGCTCAACGCCTTCGCCCGCATCCTCGACCTCGTCGACATCCACGTCCGCGGCGAGCCGGCCCTGCCTGGGGAGGGTGGCGTCGTCGAGGTCCGCAGCCGCGACGGCAGCGAGACGGCGGTCGTCGCCGTCCTGCCCTGGGTGAACGAGCGCAAGGTGCGGGACTGGGACGCCCTCCTGGCCGGCGGCGAGACGTTCGGGGACTATGCCGAGCAGGTGGCCCGCATGATCGAACACGTCTGCGCCGCCGCCTTCCGGCCGGACGCGGTCAACCTCCTCGTGGGCCACGTCATGATGGACGGCGCCATCGTCGGCGGCGAGGGCAGCGGCGAGCGGCCCCTGCACGTGGGCCAGACCTACGCCGTCAAGCCCCAGAGGCTGCCCGCGGAGGCCCAATACATCGCGCTGGGCCACCTGCACCGGGCGCAGGTGATCCGCCCCACCCCGCCTGTCCGCTACTCCGGCTCCCTCCTCCAGCTGGACTTCGGCGAGGCCGGCCAAGCGAAGAGCGTAACGAAGGTCGAGGTGTCGCCCGGGCGCCCGGCGCTGTGGGAGGAGATCCCCCTCAACGCCGGCCGGCCCCTGCGCGACCTCGGCACATCCAAGGCGGGCATCAGCCTGGACGACCTCCGCCTCTTCGCCGGCAACCCCGAGTACACGGACGCCTACCTCCGCGTCTTCCTCCAGGTCGACCGGCCCCTGCCCGGCCTAGCCGACCAAGTGCGCGAGCTCCTTCCCAGCGCCCTCGACATCATCCCCCTGTACGCGCAGACCGATGATGTGCAGCCGCGCGAGGAAGAGCTGATCCGCCTCAGCCCGCAAGAGCTGTTCGTCACCTACCACGACCGGCTGTACGGCGGCCAGCCGCCCCCGCCGATCATGGAGATGTTCCTTCGCCTCTACGAGGAGGTGGTGCATGAGGCCTAGATCGGCGAGACACGGTACGCGAGACAGGAGACACGGCCTCGCGCGACGTGCCCGGTGTTGCGTGTCGCGCGTTTCGCCTTCGCGGAGGCGCACCACATGAGGCCGGTTAGACTAGGGCTGCAGGGGTTCACCTCCTACCGCCGTCCCACCGAGGTCGACTTCAGCGACCTCGACCTGTTCGCTATCACCGGCCCCACCGGCGCCGGCAAGAGTTCGCTGGTGGACGCCATTACCTACGCCCTCTTCGGCCAGGTGCCGCGCATGGGGGGCCGGAACGTGAAGGACCTCATCAGCCAGGGGCAGGACCGTCTCCAGGTCAGCTTCGAGTTCACCAGCAACGGCGACCGCTACCGCATCTTCCGCTCAACGGCGCGAAAGGGCGCCCCCCAGATCCAGCTCGAGCAGTTCAGCATCAGCGAGGAGGACTGGGTCGCCGTCGGCGACCGCTCCGACGACGCCACCAAGCAGATCGAACGCGTCCTGGGGATGGACTACGATGGCTTCACCCGCTCCGTCCTCCTGCCCCAGGGGCAGTTCCACCAGTTCGTTGCCGGGAAGCCGGAGGAGCGGCGCAAGGTCCTGGACGAGATCCTGCGGCTGGACGTCTACCAGAAGATGCAGGAGCGGGCGAACCAGACGGCGCGGCTCCAGGAGGGCGAGGCCGAGCGGATCGCCGCGCTGCTGCAGTCCCAGTTCGCGGACGCCATGCCCCAGAACCTGAAGGAGACAAAGCGGCGCCTCCTCGACCTGAAGAAGCGCTCCGTGGAGGTGGGCCGGCTCAAGGCGGACCTCGCCGGGGCCTGCGCCCTCGCCGAGACGGTCGCACGGGCGACCCAGCGGCAGCGGGAAGCGGCCGCCGCGGTGGAGGCCGCGGAGAAGAGCCTGGCGCAAGCGGTCGCCCTTCTCGCCAGCGGCGAGGAGGCGGTTCGCGGGCTGGAGGAGCGCCTGAAGCAGACCGAGGAGGCGCTGGCCGCCAACGCCTACGACGCCGATCTGTTCCAGCGTTTGAGCCATGGCCTCGGCGCCGCCCAGGAGTTGGAGCGGGCCGAGAAGCGACTCGCTGACCTGGAGCGGGATTCGAAGGCGAAAGAGGCGGCGCTGAAAGAGGCCGGCCAGCAGGCCGGCGGCACCCGAAAGCAGGCGGAGGCGGCCGCTTCCGCCTTCGAGCAGGCGCAGGCCGCCCTGGAGGAGCTGCGCCGGCAGCACGCCGCCGACCAGCTGCGCCAAGGGCTGCGCCCCGGCGACGCTTGCCCGGTCTGCGGCCAGGCCGTCGCCACCCTGCCGGAGATCGAGCACCCGCCGCTGCAGGAGGCGGAGCGGGCCCTCGCCCAAACTCGCGCCGCCGGCGATGCCGCCCGCAGGGCGTCGCAGGAGGCAGAAAAGGCCCTCGCACTGGCTGGGCAGGCCGTGGAGACGGGGCGGTCGCGGCTCTCGCAGGCGCAGGACGACTCTTCGCGCCACCGTCAGGCCCTGCTGGACGCTCTGGCCGGTCGGGAGGCCTCGCTTGAGGATATCCGGGCCGCGCTTCAGCTCCAGCGGGACGCCAGGACGCAGCGGGAGTCGCTGGAGGGGGAGCGGGAGGCGACGCGCAGCAAACGCGAGGCCCAGTCGGCCGCCCTGGCGGAGGCGAAGGCCAACGCCGCCCGCTACGGGGCGGAGCGAGAGGCCACCGCCAGGGACCTGGAGGCGGCCGAGAAGGAGGCGCAAGGCGGCCGCGTTTCCCTGCGGGCCGCCGCTGATACTGGCGGCTGGAGCGACGTCGTGGCTGCGCTGGAGCACGGGCAGGACGCCGGCGCTCTGCTCCGCCAGCGCTTGCAAACAGTGGAGCGAGAGAACGACGCCGTCCAGCAGGGTCTCGGCGCTACGGAGAAGGAGATATCGCGTCTGGAGAGTGCCATCGAGAAGGCGAAGGATCTGCGGGAGCAGGAACGGGAGTCGCGGGGCGAAGGCAAGCTCGCCAGGGAGGTCGCCAACCTGCTGAGGGCTAACGCCTTTCCCGGTTTCGTGAGAGAGAAGGCGCTGCGCATCCTCGCCGAGGACGGCTCGCGCCACCTGCACGAGCTGTCCGGCGGCCGCTACGACTTCTCGGTGGACGAGCAGGAGTTCCTCATCACCGACCACTGGAACGGCGACGAGGAGCGGTCGGTGAAGACGCTGAGCGGCGGCGAGACGTTCCTCGCCTCCCTCGCCCTGGCCGTGGCCCTGGCGGAGCGGCTGCCGGCGCTGGCGCCCGGCGGGGGCAGCCGCAGCCTCGAGAGCCTGTTCGTCGACGAGGGGTTCAGCAACCTGGACACGGAGACCATGGACGTCGTTGCCTCGGCGTTAGAGGTGCTGGGGGCGAGCGGCAACCGCATGGTGGGCGTCATCACGCACGTTCCCGCCCTGGCGGAGCGCATGCCGGCCCGCATCACGGTGGTGAAGTCGGAGTCGGGCAGCTTGATCGAGAAGGACTAGTCAGGGGAAGCGGCTTCGCGGTCCAGCGCGCGGTTCGTCTCCTGCTCGACGTAGGCCAGCGCGTCGCTCCCGCGGATGCGCCACTGTCCGCCCACGCGCATGGCTTTGAGCCTGCCGCCGCGGATAGCCCTTGTCACCGTAGCCGGGCTGACGCGGAGCAGGTCGGACACCTCGCCCACGCTGTACAGCTTCGCCGATTCGAACAAGTCGCTCATCTAATTCAAGACGCTAATTCGCTGCAGGTGTTGCAGCTTTTGTTGACAGAATGTTAGCGATAGCTATGCTAGAAGCCGCAACTTCATAAGGGATGCGGGCGGCGGATTTGCGGTGTTCGCTGCCGGTCCGCTTCAGTGAGAAAACGGAGCCGGCCGGGGTCGGCTTCCGTTCGTACCGCGGCCGGGAGACAAGAGAAGACGCTCCCGAGCGCGCGGTGGTGGTGTGCTCGCGGGGGTACGGCGATAGAGTGGAACTCGGGAGCGCCACTCTCAACATAAGTCTCCGGTGCTGCAGAAGTCAATACGATTTCGCCCCCGAGATGGCGATTTTCCTGAAACGAAAATCGCGTGATAGGGATACGGAATAGGGCCCGGTCTGGCGTACAGTCGGTGGCGTTTGGAACCACTTTCTTTGGTGGTGGGGCCCGGCCCAGGACCGCTTTTGTATCGAAAAAGCGCTGGTGCCGGGGGGCAGAGTCGAACTGCCGACACCGCGGTTTTCAGCCGCGTGCTCTACCACTGAGCTACCCCGGCACTCCACTCGATTCTACGGAGCCCCCTTCGAGGGCGTCAAGGCAAGACCTGCCCCGTCCGGGACTGATTGTGCTATAATTCACCAGGCTTCCATGTCTGGCCTCCTCCTCCACGCCGAGAAGCCCCTCTCCGGTAAGACCGCCGCCGCCGTCGGCCTGGCCCAGCAGCTCCAGCGGCGCGGTCATACCGTAGGCCTCGTGCGGTTGGTTGGCGACGAAGGCGCCGCCGCCGACGCCCGCCTCTTCGCCTCGCTACCCTTCAACGGTGGCCGCCGTAGCGAGCCGGTACCCGCAGACGCCGCTGCCGGTGCAGTGACCGGCAGTACCGTCTATCTCGTCGAGGCGCCCGCTGGCGGGGCGGACGTGGCCGGGAAGCTGCCGGTGGTGCTGGTCGTACCGTGCCGGGACGGCGGATCCGGGGACGCCGGCGGACGGCGCCAGGTCCTCGGCGACCGCCTCCTGGGGGTTATCGCCACATTTGTGCCCCGCCGCCGCCTGGACGCCGTCCGCGAGACCTTCGTCAAGGACGGCGTTCGCCTGATCTCGGCCGTCACGGAGGACCGGACGCTGGCCGCACCCACCCTGGGCGACGTGGCCGCCGCCCTTGATGCGCAGGCCCTGCTGGTCAACGGCCACGAGAACGACGTCCTCGACCGCGTCTACATCTCGTCCATCAGCGCCGACCCAAGCCAGGGGTACTTCGCCCGGCTGAACCCGAACGCCGTGATCGTGCGGCAGGACAAGCCGGACCTCCAGCTGGCCGCCCTCAACGCTGGCGCCCCCTGCCTGATCGTCACTGCCACCGGCGTCGGGGCCGGCCGAGGCGCGAGGCCGCCGATCCTCTCCTACGTGGTGCAGCGGGCGGAGGAGGACGAGATCCCCATCCTCTACACGCCTCTGAATACCATAGACGCGGTAGGGCGGCTGGAAGACCTGTACGGGCGGACGCGTTTCGTCGGCGCCGCCAAGGTACAGCGGGCCGCCGAGCTGCTGAAAGACGCGGACATCGAGTCGCTGGTGGCTGCGCTGGCCAAATGAAAGAGCGAGCCTCAACGGCTCGCCGCTCCTCTTCCTGCTGATATCGCTAGTGCTCGAACTGGGGCGGGTTCTGCGCCGCCTGCGGGGCTACCGTCTCCACAGCGGAGACCGCCTCGGGCAGGCCTGACGGGGTGGTCTCCTCCGCCTTCGCCTGGCGGGCGCCCTTCCGGGTCGTGGAAGGGGCGGCGGTCACGGGCGGGGCCGGCGCTGGCTTGGCCGTGCCGCAATAGGGGCAGGCCACCCAGGCAAAGTTGAGGAGCCGCTCGCACCTGGTGCACCCCTCCCGCAGCTGGGTCTGGCAATAGGGGCAGACCAGGAAGTCCCTCTCGACGAAGCGGCGGCAGGAAGGGCAGGCAGCCTCTTCGCCGATGTCCCGCAGCAGCGCCTCCTCCTCCAGCGACCGCACGTACGCCTCGTCCATCGTCTCCCGCGGCCGGAGGATCAGGTAAAGGAGTATGCCGAAGAGGGAGAACGCCATCACCAGGAAGACGGAGAGCACCTGCATCGAGAGGTCGCGGGTGCGGTCGTGGATGTCGCGGTAGGTCCAGATGATAAGGCTGAGCCAGAAGAGGCCGATGATCGTCCCGCCGGCGATGGCTCCCAGTACCGCTAGGCCCTGCTCCATTTTCGCTCCCCTGGACGCAAACTAGAGGCGATTATAGCACGCCTCCGAATCAGGCGTCATCTTAGTAGAACGCGGCAGAAGGCGACTTGGCACCGCTTTTCTGCCCCTATACACTAACTTTGGACGAATTATGGCCCGAAAACAGCGCCTCCTCCCGCCCGACGAGCGCCAGCGCCTCACCCTCAGCTTCACCGATATGGCGTTCCAGGGCGGCGCCCTCGCCCGCCACGACGGACGCGTCGTCTTCGCCGACTTCGGCATCCCGGGCGAGGAGGCCGTCGTTGAGGTTGAGGTGGAGCGGCGCGGCTACGCCCAGGGGCGCGTGGTCGAGGTCCTCTCTCCTTCCCCCCGGCGAGTCGAGCCGCCCTGTCCTTACTTCGGCGCCTGCGGCGGCTGCCAGTGGCAGCACATCGACTACGCCCACCAGGTCGAGCTCAAGGCCCACGTGGTGCACGAGCAGCTGCGGCGCATCGGCAAGTTCGACGACCCGCCCGTCTCGCCCGCCGTCGCCGCCGACGATCCCTGGGCCTACCGTAACCACGCCCGCTTCTCCGTCGACGAGGAGGGGAACCTGGGCTTCGTCTCCCGCCCCGGCGACGACTATAAGTTCATCCGCATCGACCGCTGTCTTATCATGCATCCCTGGATCAACGAGATGCTGGAGAAATTCCAGGGCAAGGCCACCGGAAAGCACCAGGTGGCGATCCGCTATGGGGTCGATACCGGCCAGCCCCTCATCCACCCCGACCTGCGGGATGTGGAGCCGTCCGTCCCCTCGGGCCAGCAGTCCTACGAGGAGGAGCTGCTGGGGCGCCGCTTCCGCATCTCCGGTGCCTCCTTCTTCCAGACCAACACCCGGCAGGCGGAACGCCTGGTGGAGCTGGTGCGAGAGAAGCTGGCATTGAGCGGCCGTGAGCTCCTGCTCGACGCCTACGCGGGCGTCGGCACCTTCGCCGCCCTCCTGGCCGGCGCCACGCGACAGGTCATCGCCGTGGAGGAATCGTCGGCCGCCGTGGACGACGCGACCTACAACCTGCGCGACATGACCAACATCGTCATCCGCAAGGGCAAGGTAGAGGATGTATTCCTCGAGCTGGATGAGACGCCGGACGCGGCCATCCTCGACCCCCCGCGGGTGGGCTGCGCGCCCAAAGTCATCGAGGCCGTCCTCAAGCTGAGCCCTGGGCGCATCGTCTACGTCTCGTGCGACCCGGCCACCCTGGCCCGGGACCTCCGCCAGCTCTGCGACGGCCTGCCCGGCCAGGGCGGCTACAGCCTGCTGGACGTCACGCCTATCGATATGTTCCCCCAGACCTACCACATCGAGTGCGTGGCGACGCTCGTCCTTTCGGAATCGGTGTCGCCCTGAGCGGAAACGAAGGCCTGGCACAGCGCAGGGATTCTTCGCTATCGCTCAGAATGACACACGGCGGTGTAGGTTCTAAGTTCTAGGTTCTAGGTTCTTTCCCGATGCGCCTCGTCCTCGCCTCCGCTTCCCCGCGCCGCCGCGATCTCCTCTCGCGCCTGGGGCTCCCCTTCCGGGTCGTCCCGCCCGAGACGGAGGAGGACCTGGCCCCCGGAGGCGGCCGCGCCGAGCGTCTGGCCCGCCGGCTGGCGGCGGCCAAGGCCGGTGCCATCGCCGCCGCCCACCCGCAGGCCTTGATCCTCGCCGCCGACACCATCGTCGTCCACCGGGGGCGGCTGCTGGGCAAGCCTCGCGACGCCACGGAGGCGGAGGCTATGCTCGGGCGCCTGCGGGGCCGGCGCCACCGCGTGATCACCGGCGTCGCCGTCCTTGCGCCCGGCCGCCGGAGGCCCTACGTGGACTACGCCGTGACCAGCGTCATTATGCGCCGCTACAGTGAGGCCGAGGTCGCCGCCTCAGTGGCCCGCGGCGACCCGTTCGATAAGGCTGGCGCCTACGCTATCCAGGACGACGCGCTCAGGCCCGTAGAGTCCTGGGAGGGGTGCTACTGCAACGTCGTCGGCCTGCCCCTGTGGACGGTAGTGCGCCTGCTGGCCGGGTCCGGGCTACGCGTAGACCCGGCCCCGGAGCGGCCGCTGCCCCCTTGCGCGTCGTGCCCGCTGCGTCCGTCGGTCACTGAGGCCGGCTGATATGTCGAAAGTTTACCGCCGATTGCAACTTCCGTCGATTGTTCGCCCATCGTAGGCTCTTGCTATCTTAGGGAAGAATGAGGGGTTCTGCCGCTGCGCAGGCGCTAGGCGCGAAAGGAGGCCGGCGTGACCACGGAAGCCAAGAGAGGCCAGTTCTTCGCGGCTCCGCCGATGGCGGAGCCTGTACTGCCCTGGAGGCCGGAGTACGGGAGCATCGATGATCCGCCGCACTCGCGCGAGATCGGGGCCGACGTGTATGTCTTTACCGCCCCCGACTATGCTCTGAGCGTCAACTCCGTCTACGCCATTACCCCTGAAGGCGTCATCGTCCTGGACACGCAGCTCCTGCCCCGTCACGCCGAGAAGCTCCTTCAGGACATCCGGAAGCGGACTGATAAACCCATCCGCTTCGTCTCCAACAGCCACCACCATCCGGACCACATCCTGGGCAACGAGCTGTTCCGCAATGAGGGCGCCGAGCTCGTTTCCAGCTACTTCACCGCCCGCCTGATCGACAGTCACACCTTCTGGTACCTCCAGTTCCTGAACGGTGTGTGGGGCGGGCACCTTCCCGCGGGCTACGTCGTGCCGCGCAGCACTTTTACCCGCTCGCGGACGCTGTGGCTGGGCAAGGAGCCGGTCCAGCTCTTCGAGTTCGCCGACAGCACTACCATCAGCGGCGAGACCGTCGACATCACCGTCGCCTGGCTCCCCAGGCAGAAGGTGCTGCACGTCGCCGACCTCCTGATGAGCCGCATGCACACCTTCTTCGCCGACGGCACCAGCGTCCCCGACTGGCTCGCGCAGCTCGAGAACCTGCGGAAGCTCGTCCAGGATCTGAAGCCCCGCGTGATCGTGCCGGGCCACGGCCTTCCCGGCGACGCCGGCCTGATCGACGCCCAGGAGCGGTACCTGAAGGCGGTGAGGCGCTTGGTCATGGAGCACTGCGACGGCGGTGCTTCTCCCCTCACCGACGAGGCCAAGGACAGGCTGCGCCAGGACATCATCAACGAGCTCCCCGACTGCGGGAACCACCTGGCGCTGGACATCAGCCTCCAGCTGATCCAGCTGCTGGGCCCGCTGGCCTTCCTGGTAGGGCGGCCCGGCAAGCCGCGCGGCGCGAGGATACCCACGCTAATATAGCAGTCCGCGCGGAACGATACTCGAGTCGGCGGCGCTCGTCCGTCTTGGATTAGCGCGCCCCGGCGAACGTTAGCTTCCGGGCGCCAGTACCTGCGCGGTTCCCTTGACCGTCGCCGAGACGGTGACCGTGGCCCCGATGAACTCGTCGCCCAGACCCAGTTCCTCTACCTCGTGCTTCGTCAGCGTGAATTCTTCCGTGAACGTCAGCTTGAAACTGCACTCTATGAGCTGACCTTCAAAGCCGGTACCACTGGACCCCTCTTCGAACGTCTCAGTAAACCTGAAGGTGGGTCCATCCTCCACGCTCAACGTCGCCTTGCTGGTCCCTGAGATCACCTTGGCCACCAGCGGCTGGCCGTCCGCGCTGAAGACGACATCCCCCTCGCCGTTGGAAGAGACCGTGACTTTCCCGAGGCCGTCGCACTTGACCTCGAAGGTCTCCGTGTTCTGGTTGTTCGGGGCAGCACCTGCTGGGGCAGCGGCGGCGGCGAAAAACATTACCGCCAGCACACCGCTGGCGACTGCGACGATCCATCTCATGGCGACCCTCCCCTCCGTACGTCTGGCCAATGATAACATAATGTTGGGGCATTGGAGGGGCTCCGTCAAGGCGTTGTCCGCTATCCGAACATCCCTTAGAATCCGTCTGTGACGACCGCCGCCGACACCATCCTCGCCGCTCTCAATCCCCGCCAGCGAGAGGCCGTAGAGGACACCGAAGGCCCCCTCCTGATCGTCGCCGGGCCGGGCTCCGGCAAGACGCGCGTCATCGCCCACCGCGTCGCCTACCTTATCGCCGAGAAGGGCGTCCGTCCCCGCCGCATCCTCGCCGTCACCTTCACCAACAAGGCCGCCCGCGAGATGCGGGACCGTGTCTTCGTCCTGCTGGGCCAGGACGTCGGTCAGGACGTCACCCTCGGCACCTTCCACGCCGTCTGCGCCCGCACCCTCCGCATCGACGGCGAGCAGATCGGCGTGCCCCGCGCCTTCGCCATCTACGACAACGCCGACCAGCTTGCCGCCGTCAAGGAGGCGATGGAGGACGCCGGCATCGACCCCAAGCGGGTGGCGCCCCGCGCCGTGCTCTCGGCCATCTCCCGCGCCAAGAGCGAGCTCCAGGGCCCGCGCGAGTTCCAGGCCCTCGTCGCCGACTACTTCCAGGAGGTCACCGCCCGCGTCTTCACCCGCTACCAGCAGATCCTCGAGGACAACTCCGCCCTGGACTTCGACGACCTGCTGGTGAAGACGGTGCAGCTCTTCCGCGAGCGGGAAGAAGTCCTGGCCAAGTACGCCGACCGCTACAAGTACGTCCACATCGACGAGTTCCAGGACACCAACATCGTCCAGTACGTGCTGGCCAAGCAGTGGGCCTCCCGCCACCGCAACATCTGCGTCGTCGGCGACCCCGACCAGTCCATCTACACCTGGCGCGCCGCCGACATCCGCAACATCCTCAACTTCGAGCACGACTTCCCCGACGCCAGGCTGGTGCTCTTGGAGCAGAACTACCGCTCGACTCAGACGATCCTGGACTCCGCCCACAGCGTGATCGTGGTCAACAAGCAGCGCAAGGAGAAGAACCTGTGGACGGACGCCGGGCCGGGCGAGCCCGTCGTCGTCCGCGAGGCGTACGACGAGGAAGACGAGGCCGCTTTCGTCGCCTCCGAGGTCGAGCGCCTGACTTCCGCCAAAGGCGGACCCGCCTCCGGTGCAAACGCCGTAGGGGCGCCGCTCGCCGCGCCCCACACTACCCGCGACTTCGCCGTGATGTACCGCACCAACGCCCAGTCCCGCCCCTTCGAAGAGGCGTTCGTCCGCCGCAACATCCCCTACCGCCTG
>JACOUE010000016.1 GCA_016178045.1 Chloroflexota bacterium | reverse complement strand
TCGCAGCTGGAGGACTGGCTGAAGACGTTCGAGCGGTGGCGGCGCGAGCTGGAGCAGTCGGAAGAGAAGGCCCCCGTCGGCGAGAAGGGCTAGCCTGCCTGATTTAGATACGAATAGAGGCCCCGGCCGAAATCGGTCGGGGCCTCCGGCTTTCGCGCCGTCTCTAGCCCAACTCCTTCACGATCCGCAGCGCCTCCCGCGAATGCACGTCCATGTCCGTCTCGCTCTCGACGACGCCGCGGATGACGCCCTCCTTGTCGATGACGTAGGTGACGCGGGCCGGCACGTGCCGGTCCTCGCGCCAGACATCGTAGGCCTTGCAGGTGTTGTAAAGGGGCCAGTCGCTGAGGAGGGGGAAGTTGGCGTTGATCTGCTGGCCGAACGCCCCCTGGGTAGCGAAGGAGTCGACGCTCACGCCCAGGACCTGGGCGCCGGCTTCCTCGAAGTCCTTGACGACGTCGCGGAAGCACTGGAGCTCGCGGACTCAGCCGGGGGTGAAGGCCAGCAAATAGAAGGCGAGGACGACGTTCTTGTTGCCCTTGAAGTCGACCAGGCTGACGCGGTTGCGGCCGGGGTCCATCAGGGTGAAATCGGGTGCGGGGTCGCCGACTTTGAGGGGCATCGCTCCTCCTCTCGCTAGTGCCGGGGCTCCGAGGGACTGTGCTGGTCGGGCTCCTGGGGCGGCGCGGGGGCCGGGTGGGGGTTGTAGCCGATGGCCTGTCGCATCAGGTAGAGGAGCAGGCCGAGCACGGCGGCGCCGACGATGGCGCCGGCTGTGATGAGGGCCATGGGCAGGATGTCGGGGCCCTCATCGGCCGGCTCCTTGAGGGCAACGGCGTTCGCGGCCAGGGAAAGCGCGTCGATGCCGAACCGGAGGACGGTAAGCGCGACGTGGGCGGCCATGGCTACCGGCGGCATTCTAACACAGGGGAGGGCTACGGCGAAGCGGGCGATGCTGGCCCACCGCCGGCCCGCCCCAGCTATTGGTCCCCACCGTCCCACCCCCGAGGCTTACGCCTCCGGCTCTGCTCTGCCCCACCGTCCCACCGCCGATTCGATTACCCAGTACGAATAGATGCGACAGGTACTAGGGCGGGAGGGACGCAGGACCGGGGGTTGCGCGGCGGGGCGCCGTCCGGGGCCGATCCACGCCCCGAAACATCGCCTTCCTTGTTCGGCCGGCGAAGCCCCTGCTATAATGCGGAAACGACGGCAGAACCTAGGACCCGAACTCAGGGGACGGCGCTTCCCCGGGTGGTTCTGGTTCTAGGTTCTTCTTCTGAGGAGACGGACGATTTCCAGATGGCGAAGGAGCGCTACCAGCGCGTGGTGGCCAAGTTCGGCACCAACGTCCTGACGGCGGGGAGCGACCGCCTGGACGCCGAGGTGATGTCGGCGCTGGCCGGGCAGGTGGCCCGCCTGCACGAGGAGGGCCGGGACGTCATCATCGTGACCTCGGGCGCCATCGCCGCCGGGCGGCACCGGCTGGGCGAGCCCAGGGAGCGGAAGGGCGTCCCCCTCCGCCAGGTGCTGGCCGCCGTCGGCCAGAGCGACCTTATGCAGGCGTACCAGGAGCTTTTCGCCGGGCACGGGATAACGGCGGCCCAGACCCTGCTCACCCGCCGCGACCTGGCCGACCGCCAGGGCTACCTCAACGCCCGCAACACCCTGCTCGCCCTGCTGGAGCTGCGGGTGGTGCCGGTGGTGAACGAGAACGACGTGGTGGCCGTGGACGAGATCGAGGGGGCCAAGATCGGCGACAACGACAACCTCTCGGCGCTGGTGGCGAACCTGGTGGACGCCGACCTGCTGGTGCTCCTCACCGATACCGCCGGTCTTTACAGCGCCGACCCCCGCGTCGACCCGACGGCGGAGTTGATCCGCCGCGTTGACCGCATCGACGAGGAGATCGAGGAGCTGGCCGGCGACACGGCCGGCCGCGGCGTCGGCGGAATGGCGACGAAGGTACAGGCGGCCAAGCTGGCCACCGCCGGCGGCGCGGACGTCGCCGTCGCCGAGGGGAGTGAGCCGGACGTACTGGTCCGCCTCTGCCGCGGCGAGGAGATCGGGACGCTGTTCCCGGCGGCGGCGGACCGCATGGAGAGCCGCAAGCGCTGGATGCTGGCTGGCCTCTCGCTGAAGGGGACGATCGTCATCGACAGCGGGGCGGCTAGGGCGCTGTGCCAGGAGAAGCGCAGCTTGCTGGCGGCCGGCGTCCAGGAGGTGCAGGGCGCCTTCGACCGGGGGGACGCCGTGGCGATCGTGGACGGCGAGGGAAAGCGCGTAGCCTGCGGCATCAGCAACTACGGCGCCGCCGACGTGGCCGCCATCCGGGGCCTGCGTTCGAACCGCATCGAGGAAGTGCTGGGCTACCAGTACGGCGGCGAGGTCGTGCACCGGGACAACCTGGTGCTGCTGTAGGAATGGGTGCGCCGTGGCATTGGTGCAGGTGAAGGGGCTCATCGGGAAAAGCCGGGAAGAACTCCGCGAAGTGGAGTTCATGGTGGATACCGGATCCTTTTACACGATCCTATCGACTTCTCTGTGCGCCGAACTGGGGCTGTCCCTACCCTTACGGGAGCACGTTGTTACCGCCGATAGCCGTACGCTGGAGATCAGCCTCGGCCCCGCCCATATCGAGATCAATGACCGTGAAGCTGGGATTCTCGTGGGTAGCCTGGAGGTGCCTGCCCCGTTGCTTGGCGCAAGCGCTCTGGAGGCACTGGGACTGAAGGTGAACCCGGTGGAGGGGACGCTCGAGCCGACTCGGCCTTTCCCGGGGATACCGGCCCTTTGAGAGCTTCTAGATGACGCTCAAACACAAGGCCGCAATTACCGGGGTCGGGGAGCTGAAGCCGGCGCGGGGCCCGGAAGGGAAGACGGCGCTGGGCGTCCTCGCCGAGGTATCGCGGCTGGCGATGCTGGATGCCGGGCTCACGCCCAGGGACATCGACGGCCTGCTGGTGGGGCCACCGATGGCGGAGACGGGGCAGATGTGGCCGTCCATCCTGGCCGAGTACCTCCAGCTGCGGCCCGACTACGCCAACGTGGTCGACCTGGGGGGTGCTTCCGCCTGCGGCATGGTCTGGCGGGCGGCGGCCGCCATCGACGCCGGCCTCTGCCGCACCGTCCTCTGCGTCAGCGGCGACGTCTTCGACGTGGAGTCGTTCTACCAGCCGCGGGGCGGGCGGCCGGCGCGGCTGCCCTGGCGGGAGTTCGAGAGCCCCTTCGGGCCCATGGGGGTCAACTCCGGCTACGCCCTCATCGCCATGCGCCACATGTACGAGTACGGCACCACGGCCCGCCAGCTGGCCAAGGTCGCCGCCGACCAGAGAACGAACGCAAACGCCAACCCGGACGCCCTCTTCGGCGACCGCCCCCTCACCGTGGACGACGTGCTGAACTCGCCGCTGGTGTGCGACCCGCTCCACCTGTACGAGATCGTGCTGCCCTGCACCGGGGGCGCCGCCTTCGTGGTCACGGCGCCGGAGCAGGCCCGCGAATCGCCTCAGCCGCCGGTCTGGCTGCTGGGCGCGGGCGAGCACGCCAGCCACATGCTCATCGCCCAAGCGCCCAGCCTGACGACGTCGCCTATCGCGGTCTCGGCGGCGAAGGCGTTCGAGATGGCCGGCGTAGGGCCGAAGGACGTCGACCTCGTCTCCGTGTACGACTGCTACACGGTCACGGTGGTGGTGACGCTGGAGGACGCGGGGTTCTGCCCCAAGGGCCGGGGCGGCCCCTTCGTGGAGGAGCACGACCTGACCTACAAGGGCGACCTGCCGCTGAACACCCACGGCGGCCAGCTCTCCTTCGGCCAGCCCGGGCTGGCGGGAGGGGCTTCGCACGTGACGGAGGCGGTGCGCCAGCTCCAGGGCCGGGCGGGCGACCGCCAGGTGCGCAACTGCGAGATGGCGTTCGTCAACGGCAACGGCGGCATCATGAGCGAAGAAGTGTCGCTGGTGCTGGGGCGGCAGTCGTGACGGCCCCTCGAGAGGCACCGGCGGCCCGCGAGGAGTACGGCAAGCCGCTGCCCCAGCCCACGGACGTATCGCAGCCGTTCTGGGAGGGCGCGCGCGCCGGCGAGCTTCGCATCCAGCGCTGCCGCGACTGCCGGCAGCACGTCTTCTACCCGCGCAGCATGTGCCCGCTCTGCCTCTCGGAGCGGCTGGAGTGGGTGACGGCCAGCGGCCGGGGGAAGGTCTATTCGTACACCGTCATCCGGCGGGCGATGCACCCCGGGTTCCAGGCCGACCTCCCCTACGTGCTGGCCATCGTGGAGCTGGAGGAGGGGCCGCGGTTGACAACGAACATCATGGCGGCGGAACCGGAGGACGTGAGCATCGACATGGCGGTGGAGGCCGTCTTCGAGGACGTGACGCCGGAGGTAACGCTGGTCAAGTTCAGGCCCTCTGAGGCAAAATGAGGGAGGAAGGGTCGGGGCGTGGCGCCCTGACCCTACATTCGCGGAGGTCTTATGGGCTCAGTCGTTAAGAAGCGAAAGAAGAAGATCCGCAAGCACAAGTACCGGAAGATGCTGAAGAAGACCGGATGGCGCGGAATGAGGGGGCGCGCCCGCGAAGCCGATCCCCTGGTCAAGGTGGCGGGAGCCTACACCCAGGCCGAAGTCGAGACGTGTCTGGACGCCCTGCGCAACCAGGAGATCCGCACCGAGGTGCGGGACGGCGGGGAGCGGGGGTTCGAGGTGTGGGTCCCCCTCAGCCAGGAGTCGCGGGCGCGGCTGGTGCTGGGGCTATCGGGCCGGAGCGTGATCCGGCTGCCCAGGATGCACCGGGCCACGGGGGAGGAGCGCTGACCATGGAGATGTCGAGCTGGATGGAGCGGATGGTGGTGAACCACCCGCTGCGGCCCGTGTTCCAGCGGCGGGAGGTGCGATACTTCCGCCGCAACGTCTCGATTGCGCCCGGCGGCCGCATCCTGGAGATCGGCTGCGGCCGGGGGGCGGGCGCGCGTCTCCTGCGGGAGACGTTCCAGCCCCGTACGCTGGTCACTTTCGACCTCGACTGGCAGGAGATCGGACTGGCCCGCCGCTACCTGCGGCTGCGCGGAGTGCGCGACGTCCACCTACTGGCGGCGGACGCCACCCGCCTACCCTTCGCCGACGGCCAGTTCGACGCCGTGTTCGAGACGTGGGTGCTCCACCACGTCGCCGACTGGCCGGCGGCCCTGCGCGAGGTCCGGCGGGTACTGCGGCCCGGCGGCGTCTTCTGCTTCCTCGACATCTCCCGCCGGCTGCTGGAGCGGCCGCTGTTCCGCTACCTTTTCCCGCACCCGACGGCCGGCTTCAGCGGCGAGGAGCTGCGGGAGGAGCTGGGGCGGGCGGGGCTGCCGCTGGAGGGCGAGCCGCGGCCGCGACCGCTGTTCTCGGACATCGCCGGCGTGGCGCGGAGGGCGGCATGACCGGGACGAATGCCAAACACGCGCAAGACCTAAAGAACAAGATTGTCGAGGAAATCAAAGCGAGCGGCTACCCCCTCGAGCTTGACGTTGTGGAAGCATTTCAATCTGCGGGATGGGTGACGACACACGGAAGCATGTACCTCGATGCTGACGAACAAAAACCACGGGAGATCGATGTGGTGGCCTATAAGGTGCACGAGGCTGGGGAACGCGACGGCCGCAGGTACGGGTTAACATGTGCTGCTGTTGTCGAATGCAAGCGGAGTGACCGGCCGTGGGTCTTTTTCGTCCGGGAATCTTCGGACCAACACGATCATTTGTACTTCCGCCCCGCGTCTATGATCTCCAACCTCGTACGTGCTGTCGGCGAGGCAAACATAAGGAACGCTTTGTGGTACCGCAAGTCATTGCTGAGAGCGAACACTTATTTCGAGCCCTTCGCCAAAAGGAACGAGAATCCCCAGAAGGTTTATGCCGCCCTCTCTTCGGTAACAAAGGCGGCATTGTTCGAAGAGAACCGCTTCAAGAACGTCAAGATCCCGTCCCTCATATTTGTCTGCTTCCCCATCATAGTATTTGGAGGGACCTTATTCGAAGCGAAGGTTAAGGGCGAAGATATCGATCTCACTGACGTAGCCCACGTTCTGGTCAACTTTGAACGGATGCTGGCGGAGGGCGGGGGGCAGATCACCCGATTCTTGGTCGATGTCATCCTAAGGACCACTTGCCGACATCCATATCTAGAATCGAGGATACCTTGACCGCCCTAGGCGAGCATTACGTCAAAGCACTCGACGGAGGGGCGCTGCAATTCGAGAGCTAACGATGCGATGACAACCACATCGTCCGAGGTGGAGGCCAAGGCGGCGGCGGCGCGGGAAGCGTCGCGGGGGCTGGCGCGGCTCTCCACCGAGGTCAAGAACGCCGCGCTCCGCAACGCGGCGGACGCCCTGCTGGAGCGCGAGGGCGACATCCTGCGCGCCAACCAGCACGACCTCCAGGCCGGGCGCGAGGCCGGCCTCTCGGAGGCCGTGCTGGACCGCCTCATGCTGAGCCACGACCGCCTGGAGACCATCGCCGGGGACGTGGGCAGCGTGGCCCTCCTCCCCGATCC
The DNA here is from genome assembly GCA_016178045.1 of Chloroflexota bacterium. Taxonomy (GTDB): domain Bacteria; phylum Chloroflexota; class Dehalococcoidia; order SM23-28-2; family JACOUE01; genus JACOUE01. The sequence continues at coordinate 5,352 of JACOUE010000016.1, read as the reverse complement.
GGTCGGCGAAGTCATCGACATGCGCACCCTGCCCAACGGCATGCAGGTGGGCCGCCGACGCGTCCCCCTCGGCGTCATCGCCGCCGTGTACGAGAGCCGGCCCAACGTGACCGTGGACATCGCCTCGCTGTGTCTGAAGTCGGGCAACGCCTGCGTGCTGCGCGGCGGCAAGGAGGCGATCAACTCGAACCGGGTGCTGGCCGGCGTATTGCGGGAAGCGATCGCGGCGGCGGGCGTGGCGGAAGGCGCCGTCCAGCTCATCGAGAACACCGACCGGGCTCTGGTGGGGGAGCTCCTGAAGCTGCGGCAGTACATCGACCTGGTGGTGCCCCGGGGCGGCGCCGACCTCATAAGCTACGTCGTCGAGAACGCGACGATGCCCGTCCTCACCGGCGGCACCGGCGTTTGCCACACCTACGTGGACCGCGCCGCCGACATGGAGAAAGCGGTACCGGTGGCCTACAACGCCAAGTGCCGCAAGTTCAGCATCTGCAACGCCCTCGACACGCTGCTGGTCCACCGCGAGACCGCCGATACGTTCCTTCCGGCCATCGGGCAGAAGTGGGCGGAGGCGGGCGTGGAGATGCGCTGCGACGAGGCGTCGCTGCGCATCCTGAAGGCGCAGGAGATACCGGAGCTGAAGCTGAAAGCGGCGGCGCCGGACGACTTCGGCAGGGAGTTCCTGGCCCTCGTCGCGGCGGTGAAGGTGGTGGAGTCGCTGGACGAGGCGCTGGAGCACATCTACCGCTTCGGCACCGGCCACTCGGACGCCATCATCACCGAGGACTACTCGGCGGCGATGCGCTTCCTGGACGAGGTGGACAGCGCCGTCGTCTACGTCAATGCCAGCACCCAGTTTACGGACGGCGGCCAGTTCGGCCTGGGGGCGGAGATCATCGACTCGACCCAGAAGACGATCGCCCGGGGGCCGGTGGGCCTGCGGGAGATCACCACCTACAAGTGGATCGTCCTGGGGGACGGCCACACGAGGCCCTAGAAGAGGTTCAGGGGACACGGAACAAGGCCCCGCCCCGCTCCTGCCCCTTGTTCCGTGCTAGGTGTCCCTTGACCCGTTCGGTCGGAAGGGAGGCGCAGCTATGGGCGGATACACCTTCGAGCGCGAGTGCCGGACGGCCAACTCCGAGTGCTACACGCTGGAGCGGGACGGGGACGAGGTCGGGCGCGTCGACATCCACTACACGCCCACGGTGGCCTACGCCACGCTCTGTGTGACGGAGCGGCTGACGGACGAGGAGACCCGCGAGCTCATCGGCGAGATCGACGAGCGGCTGGTGCTGACCAACGACCCGTTCCGGGAGGACTTCGTGGTAACGGTCTGGGCCGGCCGCGAGGAGGCGGTCTACTCGGACGAGGACCTGGAGGAGGAAGAAGACGAGGAGGAGGAAGAGGAGGAGATCGAAGGGGACGGCCACCGGACTTAGGCGCTAGCGGAAAGCCTGTTCAACGCGGACGTCCAGGTTATTCGCTATCGCCGCGACCTGCTCCAGAGTGACCAGCCCCTCTAAGGCCCTGATCTGAATACTCCCCACTACCCGCTCGCGACGCATGAAGAACCAGTAGGTCTCTGCCTGATCTTCCTCATCCGGGTCGCTGGAGACGAAGTGCAGTAGCTCGCTTGCGTCACCAAAAGCGGGCTCGCTCAGTTCTTCAAACGAAACGACCGTCCTCCCCGGTGACGCCTCCACATCCTCGATCTCGCTCCTGGTAGGTATCGTCCCCGGAAAATCGAAGAACGCTCCGGCGCCGCCGGCCTCCGTGTGCAGCACGACCGTGACTTGCAGGAACTCCACGCCCGAACGTGGAAGGCGGCCGGCACCGTTGTAAGCCTGAGTGGCGGCGCTGATCGTGCCCCAGGAGTCAACGTCGCTCTGGGTGATCGCTCCGCTAGCCAGTTGATCCGCGAAGAACATCTCGGCACTGAACGCCTCACCGGAGGCAAGCCCGGGCTCAGCATCCGCCGGGATGAGTCCAGCGGGCACGTCCTGAGAGCGGAGCAGCAGGTCGCGGACGTCGGCCTCTCCGTCGGCAGGGGGCGAGGCCTGTCCGGTGGCCGTGGCAGCGGGCGTCTGCGTGGGTACTCCGGTAGGCGTCCCGGTCGTCTGAGGCGCTTCGGTTCCCTGCTCGCAGGCGACACCAAGAACTACGAATGCGCAGACCAGGAGAATGCGATACTGCATGGAAGCCCCCTTTTACCCGCTCTTGCGGGCGATGACCCCGCGGACCTCGCGGGCGATGCGCTCGGGGGTGAGGTCGAAGTGGCGGAGGAGCTCGTCCCACTTGCCGCTGGTGCCGAAGCGCTCCGTCCCCACGAAGGCCATCGGCACCGGCTGCGCCTTGGCCACCGTCTGCGATACCAGGCTGCCCAGCCCGCCGTGGACGTAGTGGTCCTCGACCGTCACGATAGCGCCGGTCTCGGCGGCGGCGGCGAGCACGGCCTCCTCGTCCAGCGGCCGCAGGGAGGCCATGTTAAGCACCCGGCAGTCGATCCCCTCACCCGCCAGCAACTCGGCGGCCGCCAGGGCCACGTGCACCATCACGCCGATGGCCGTCACCGTCACGTCGGAGCCCGGGCGCAGCAGGTGGGCCTTCCCCAGCTCGAAGCGGTAGGAGTCGTCGTAGATGACGGGGACCTTGGGGCGGCCGGTGCGGATGTAGAAGGGGCCGTAGTTGCGGGCGGCGGCCTCGATGGCCTGCGCCGTCTCCACCACGTCGGCAGGGACGATGACGCGGAAGGTGGGCAGCGACAGCATCAGCGACAAGTCCTCGATGGCCTGGGCGGAGGCGCCGTCCTCGCCGGTGACGACGCCGCCATGGCTGGCGACCAGCTTCACGTTCAGCCCGGGCTGGGCGATGGCCATGCGTACCTGGTCGAAGCAGTGGCCGGGCAGGAAGACAGCGAAGGAGCTGGCGAAGGCGATCTTGCCGGCGGCGGCCAGCCCGGCGGCCACGCCGACCAGGTTCTGCTCGGCGACGCCGACGGTGATGAAGCGGTCGGGAAACTCCTTGCCGAACCCGGCGGCGGTGGTGGAGACGCCCAGGTCGGCGTCCACCGCCACGACGTCGAGCCCCTCGCGGGCGAGGCGCACCAGGGTAGGGCCGAGGGCCTCGCGGGTGGCGGCGGTCTTAGCGGCTTGAACCATACTCTGTCACGCTCGCCATTGTCATTCTGAGCGTAGCGAAGAATCTAGACCCTTAGCCCGCACCATCAGTCGGCCAGCTCCCTGAGGGCCTCCTCGGCCTGCTCCGGGGTGGGCGCCTTTGACGGTGTAGCCGCTGTCCAGCACCCAGCCGCCGACGCGGTCCCGGTCGCCGTCGCCGGAGTAGCGGGTGTAGTCGGAGAAGCCGTCGTTCTGGATGTGGTTGTAGTCGACGATGGCGGTGAGGTTGTCGACGCGGTGGTGGGCGGAGGCCATCGCCGCCTCCCAGGTCTGGCCCTCGTTGCAGTCGCCGTCGGAGAGCATGCAGTAGACGCGATGAGGGGCGCGGTCCATGCGGGCGGCCAGGGCCAGGCCCAGGCTGAAGGAGAGGCCCATGCCCAGGGCGCCGGCGGACATCTCGACGCCGGGCGGGTTCCCCATCACCGTGTGGCCCTGGAGGCGGCTGCCCAGCGTGCGGAAGGTAAGGAGCTCGTCGGTTGGGAAGTAGCCGGCCTCGGCCAGGACGGCGTAGTAGGCGGGCGTGGCGTGGCCCTTGCTGAAGACGAAGCGGTCGCGCTCGGGCCAGAAGGGGTTGGCGGGGTCGTGGCGGAGGATGCCGCCGAAGTAGACGGCGACGAGCAGGTCGGTGCAGGAGAGGGAGCCGGCGGGGTGTCCGGACTGGGCGGCGGCGGTCATCCGGATGATGTCCCGCCGGACGCGCCGCGCGGTCGCCTGGAGGTCGTGGGTAGTGGGAGCTTCAGTCGACGGCAATAACAGCCAACCTGCCTCGGCTGTCGAGATGGGTTTACGCCTTCATTATAGCCAGCGCCGAAGGAGGCGGGCAAGGCATTCGAGACAGAGAACAGCACCACACCCTGAAGGGTGCGGTGCAGGGCCGGCCGCTCAGGCGCTGGCCGCCTTTGAAGGGGCGGTGCTATCATCGCCACGTGATCATCGATTTCCACACGCACATCTTCCCGCCCGGCGTCCGCGACCACCGCGACGCCTACCTGAAGCGCGACCTTACTTTCGCCGAGATGTACGCCAGCCCGAAGGCGAAGGTCGCGACGGCGGAGGACCTCCTGTGGAGCATGGAGGAGGCGGACGTGGACTCGAGCGTGGCCTGCGGCTTCGCCTGGCGGGACCCCGAGCTGTGCCACCGCCACAACGACTACCTGCTGGAGGCGGCGGCGGCCAGCGGCGGCAGGCTGATCGCCTACTGCACCCTCAGTCCGCTCGCTGGGGAGACGGCGCTGGCCGATGAGGCGTCCCGCTGCGCCCGCGCCGGGGCGAGGGGCCTCGGGGAGCTGCGTCCGGAGAGCCAGGGCTGGGACCTCAACGGCGAAGAGGGACGCGTCCTGGCCGAAGCGGCCCGGGAGTACGGGCTTGTGCTGCTGTTCCACGTGACCGAGCCGGGCGGGCGGGAATACGCGGGGAAGCAGGGCCTGGGGCAGGAATCGTTCCAGCGGTTCGCAGCCGACCACCCCGACCTGACGATAGTGGGAGCGCACCTGGGCGGCGGCCTGCCGTTCCAGGGAAGCCAGGCGCTGGGCGGCGTGTACGTGGACACGGCGGCGGCACACCTCATCTACGAGAGCGCGGGCCTGCGGGAGGCGGTCCGCCTGGCCGGGGCGGAACGTATCCTCATGGGCAGCGACTTCCCCCTGGTGGGCCAGTCGAAGCAGATAGAGCTGGTGCGGGAGGCGGGTCTGGACGCGGAAGCGGAGCGGTTGATCTTGGGCGAGAACGCCCGGCGCTTGGTGGGACGTGGAGAAGCGCGGGGCAAATGAGGCCGAGAAGTGGCGCCTCTTCGTCGCGGTGGAGCTGCCGCCGGCGGCGAAGGAGGCGTTGGTTCGGCTCCAGGAGGCGCTGCGCCGGCAGGGCCTCGCGTCGTGGCGGTGGGTGAGGCCCGAAGGGGTGCACCTGACGTTGAAGTTCCTGGGGGAGACGCCGGTTGAGCGCGTGCCGGAGGTGGAGCGGGCGGTAAGTGAGGCGGTGGCGGGAACGAGCGCTTTCGAGATGGCGCTGGCCGAGCCGGGGGCCTTCTCCGACCGCCGGGGGCCGCGGGTGCTCTGGGTGGGGCTGAGCGGAGACGTCTCGCGGCTGGCGGAGGTGCAGCGGCGGCTGGAGGAGCGGTTGGCGGCCACCGGCTTCCCGCGGGAAGAGCGGCCGTTCTCGCCACACCTGACGCTGG
>JACOUE010000075.1 GCA_016178045.1 Chloroflexota bacterium | reverse complement strand
CGACGAGAACCACCAGCGGGTAGCGAACTGTCACTCGCAGCCATCCTCTCTGCATGGTCACCTCCTCTCAGAGAGACCATGCCACAACAGGACATTCTTGCTGCGACGTAACTAGGACACTCTTCCTGCGACCCTACAGTGCAATTGACGGCTTCTTTGAAACGCGCGATAATTTCGGCGTCTTATCCCATTCAGCAGAGGGAGGTCACGATGTCTAAGTGGCGGATCAAGGGCGAGATGGTCGGTGCCTGCAGCTGCGACTGGGGCTGTCCCTGCAACTTCGATGCCCGTCCCACGCAGGGCTGGTGCCAGGGGGGCTATACCTGGCACATCCGCGAAGGCACCTTCAACGGAGTCGACCTGAGCGGCCTCAGCTTCTCCTCATACGGCAAGTTCCCGGGCCCCATCCACGAGGGGAACGGCATCATGCAGAGCATCATCGACGAGCGCGCCTCGCCTGCTCAGCGTGAGGCCCTGCGGGCCCTGCTCCGGGGCGAGGCGGGCGGCCCCTTCGAGATATTCGCCGCCGTGTCGGCCGAGATGCATGACCCCGTAGTGGCTCCCTACGAGGCGCGCTTCGACAAGATCAACAGCTATGTGAAGGCCGGCGACTACCTGGAGGTAGGGGTGGCGCCGGTCAAGAACCCCGTCACCGGCGACCTTGAGGAGACGACGCTGCTCAAGCCCACCGGCTTCACCTCGACGCGGAGCGAGCTGGGCATGTCCACCGTGGCCCGCGTGAAACTGCCCGCTTTCCAGTACGACCACAGCGGGAAGTACGCTGAGTACGCGGAGTTCGAGTATTCAGGAGAAATCGCGGTAGCCGGCACGGCCGAGGCGGCGAAGGCCTGACTCGCGCTTGACGTCCGTCACCGCCAAGCGATATCCTGCAATCGGTAACCGAATACGGGTCGCGGGAGCTCGGGGGTCGCCGCCGGGGGCGGGGAGGCCGGGCTGAGAGGCCCCGACCAGTCGGGGCGACCGCAGGAACCTGATCTGGGTAATGCCAGCGCAGGGAACCAAGGAGAACGAAGTCGCCGCTGGGATGCCCGGCGGCGATCGTCATTCTGAGTCTGCCTGAGGCGGACGAAGAATCTGGGGCGGGGTTCCCAACCCACACCTAAGGTGAGTGAGGGCTGGGACGGCCCCCGCTACCAGACCCTTCGCTGAGCTCAGGGTGACAGAACTGCGAGAAGGGAGCACGGAATGGCAGGCAACGGACGGCGACCGATCACCCAGCTTGAGTACGCCCGTCGTGGCGTCACCAGCGACGCCATGCAGCGGGTGGCGGAGAGGGAGGCCCTTCCGCCGGAGGTCGTCCGGGAGGAGGTGGCCCGCGGGCGGATGATCATCCCCGCCAACGTGCAGCACCTGGCCGGCCGCCTCGACCCCACCGGTATCGGCAAGGCGTGCCGGGTGAAGATCAACGCCAACATCGGCAACTCCGCCGTCACCTCCGACATTGACGAAGAGCTGGAGAAGCTCCACGCCGCCGTCCACCTCGGCGCCGACACGGTGATGGACCTCTCGACGGGCGGCGACATCGACGTTATCCGCCAGGCCATCATCGACGCCTCCACCGTGCCGATAGGGACGGTGCCCGTCTACCAGGCCGTCGCCTCCGTCAAGCGGGTTGAGGACCTCACCGCGGACGATTTCATCGACATGATCGAACACCAGGCGAAGCAGGGGACCGACTACCAAACGATCCACGCCGGCGTCCTCCGCGAGTACGTTCCCCTGACCGCCGGGCGGATCACCGGCATCGTCTCGCGCGGCGGCGCCCTCATCGCCCGGTGGATGGTCCACCACGGCAAGCAGAACCCACTGTACGAGCGGTTCGACGCCATCTGCGACATCTTCCGCAGGTACGACGTCACCTTCTCCCTGGGCGACGGCCTCCGCCCCGGCTGTTTGGCCGACGCCTCCGACGCGGCCCAGTTCGCCGAGCTGCGCACCCTGGGCGAGCTGACCCGCAGGGCATGGGAAAAGGGGTGCCAGGTGATGATCGAGGGGCCGGGCCACGTCCCCATAGACCAGCTCGAGCTCAACGTGAAAAAGCAGCAGGAGTGGTGCAACGAGGCGCCCTTCTACACCCTGGGCCCGCTGGTGACGGACGTCGCCCCCGGGTACGACCACATCACCTCCGCCATCGGGGCGGCGATCATCGCCTGGCACGGCGCTTCGCTCCTCTGCTACGTCACCCCCAAGGAGCACCTGGGCCTCCCCGATCTAGATGACGTCAAGCAGGGCGTCATCGCCTACCGGATCGCCGCCCACGCCGCCGACGTCGGCCGCGGCCACCCCGGCGCCCGTGAGTGGGACGACGCCATCTCCCGCGCCCGCTTCAACTTCGACTGGGAGGAGCAGTTCGCCCTGGCCGTGGACCCGGAGACGGCCCGCCGCATGCACGACGAGACGCTTCCCGCCGACGTCTTCAAGTCAGCGGAGTTCTGCTCCATGTGCGGCCCCAAGTTCTGCTCGATGCAGATATCGCGCCACCTGGGCGAGTCGTCCTACAAGCGCGTCCAGGTGGTCGAGGCCGATAAAGTGCAATAGGAATTGAGATGGGTTCTGATAGAGAAGACCTGCTGGAGATCGCCGGCAAGAAGTTCCGCTCCCGCCTCATCGCCGGCACGGGGAAGTGGCGGAGCATGGAGGAGATGGTCGCCGGCCTCGAGGCGTCCGGTGCCGAGATCGTGACCGTCGCCATTCGCCGCCTGCCCCTCGACAAGCCGGACGAGCCGAACCCTTCGACAGGCTCAGGGCGCAGCCTGATGGACTACATCGACTGGGAGAAGTATCAGATCCTCCCGAACACCGCCGGCTGCCGCACGGTCGACGAGGCGCTCTTCACCGCCCGCCTGGCCCGCGAGCTGACCGGCTCCGGCTGGGTCAAGCTGGAGGTGATCCCCGACCCCCGCTACCTCCTGCCCGACCCCATCGGCACGCTCCAGGCGGCGGAGCAGCTCATCAAGGAGGGGTTCACCGTCCTCCCCTACATCCACGCCGACCCCATTCTGGCCCGCCGGCTGGAGGAAGCAGGGTGCGCCACCGTTATGCCCCTCGGTTCGCCCATCGGCTCCGGGCGGGGCATCTTCACGCTCGAGGAGGTGCAGATCATCGTCGAGAACGCGAATGTGCCGGTGGTGGTGGACGCAGGCCTCGGCGCCCCGTCCGACGCCTCCCTGGCGATGGAGCTCGGCGCCGACGCCGTGCTGGTGAACACCGCCATCGCCCAGGCCCGCGACCCGGTGCGGATGGCGGAGGCGTTCCGCCTGGGGGTGGAGGCGGGCCGCGCGGCATTTCTGGCCGGTCGCATCCCCCGGAAGGAGCTGGCCGAGGCGTCCAGCCCGCTGGAGGGAGTCGCCCGTCCCCAGTCCGCCTGATGGCGCGCGCCCCCTCTCTGTCGCTGCCCTGCCTGGCCCTGGTGACCGACCGGACCCTCTGCGAGGACGCTTCCCTCATTGATAAGGTGGGGCAGGCCGTCGCCGGCGGCGTGACGATGGTCCAGCTGCGGGAGAAGGACCTCGCGGCGGGGGCGCTCCTCGCGTTGGGGGAGGGGCTGCGCCGGGCCACCGCCGGGCGCGCTCTCTTCCTGGTGAACGACCGCCTGGACGTGGCCCTGGCCGCAGCCGCCGACGGCGTGCACCTGCCCGAGAACGGCCTGCCCGCGCCGCAGGCGCGACGG
>JACOUE010000074.1 GCA_016178045.1 Chloroflexota bacterium | reverse complement strand
GCAGGCGGCGATGTACGGCGCCCTGGCCAAGCTGCCCGACCGCGCTCGCGTCCACACCGTGATCCTGGACTTCATCGAGTCGATGACCCAGCCGGACCGGGGATAGCGGCCGCAGACGGGGATGACGCGACTCCTCGCCCTGCTGGGGGCCCTCAGCATTTCGTTCTCCGCCATCTTCGTCCGTCTCGCCGACGTCTCCCCGGCCACGGCCGCCTTCTTCCGCGCCACCTACGCCATCCCGGCGCTGCTGGTCATCTACCGGCTCGCGGGGGAGGACGAGCGCTCGGGACGGGACCGCTGGCTGGCTCTGCTGAGCGGCTTCTTCCTGGGGATCGACTTGGCCCTCTGGCACCACTCGATCCGCCTCATCGGGGCGGGCCTGGCGACCGTGCTGGCCAACGTGCAGGTGGTGTTCGTGGGACTGGCGGCGTGGGTCCTCTACCGCGAGCAACCGACGCGGCTGTCGGTGATGACGCTGCCGGTGGTGTTCACCGGCGTCGCTTTCATGTCCGGCCTGGGCCGGCCGGAGGCCTTCGGCGACGACCCCCTCGGCGGCACCGTGTTCGGCGTCCTGTCCGGCGTGTCGTACGCCGGTTTCCTGCTCATCTTCCGCGCCTCCAGCCGCGGCCTGGGCCCCGGCGTGGGGCCCCTGCTGGACGCGACGGTGGGTACGGCCCTGGTCTCCCTTGCGGTCGGCGCTTTCGAGACGGACTTCAGCCTGGGGCTCACCTGGCCGGAGCACGGCTGGCTGCTGGCCCTCGCCATCATCGTGCAGGTAGGAGGGTGGCTGCTCATCGCCGCTGCCCTGCCCCGCCTGCCCGCCCTGGAGACGTCGGTGGCGCTCCTGCTCCAGCCGATGGCGACGCTCCTGTGGGCGGCCCTCATCTTCGCCGAGGCCCTCTCGACGCTACAGTGGACGGGTGTGGCGATGGTGCTGGGAGGCGTCGCGATGCTCAGCCTGCGCGGCAGCGTGGAGCGGCCAGTCGGGGCCTCGCTACCGCCGTAGGACGGAGGCGGAACGAGGCCCGTTCAGGGCACGCTAATGACGTTCTCGCAGCGGACGGCCGTGTCGGGGCCGGCGCCGCCGTCGCAGAGGTCGGTGTTGCCGCCGCCGTCCATGGCGTCGCCGCCGATGCCGCCGTAGACCTTGTCGTTCCCGTTCTGGCCGTTCAGCTCGTCGTTGCCGTCTCTGCCCTTCAGGGTGTTGGCGGAGCCGTTGCCGGTGAGCTTGTCGTTGTGGGGGCCGCCGGTGAGGTTCTCGAGCCGCTTCAGGGTGTCGCTGCCCTCGCCGCCGGCGGCGCCAGTGGAGAGGTTGGCGGTGACGCCGGCCGGGGCGGAGACGAACTCGCCCGTGTCGATGCCGATGCCACCGTTCAGGAGGTCGTTGCCGGCGTTGCCCTGGAGCCTGTCGTCGCCGCCCTCCCCGAACAGCTTGTCGTTGCCGCCGCCGCCGATCAGCAGGTCGTTACCCTTGCCGCCGCAGATGACGTCGTCGCCACCGAAGCCGCGGACAACGTCGTCGCCGCCCAGGGCGACGATCACGTCCTTGCCCGCCGTACCGTTGAGCACGTTGGGTCCGTCGTCGCCGATGATCGTGGCCGCCAGGCCGTTGCAGCCGATTACGGCGCCCTCGCACTTCGAGAACTCGGACGTGTTGTTGGCGGCGCTGGTGGTGGTGGAGGTGACGACGTCGGTGTCGGCGATGGCCACATCGAAGTTGAAGGTGAAGGAGGCGTTGCCGCTGCCATTGGTGGTCACCTTGCCGGAACCCAGGTAGGTGCGGCCTTCACCGTAGGTCGAGGGGTCGCAGCTGCTGCTGCCGAAGAAATCGAGGATGTAGGTGATGCTGGGCTTGCTGTTGAGGGTGCCCTTGACCGTAGTGCTGCCGCCGGTGGTGGAGGAGGTGATGACGGGGAAGTTCTGGAGGCCGTTGGCCCCGGAGTCGCCGTCGCCGGCGTCGTTGAGGGTGACGCCGTCGTCGCCCAGGTCGATCCCCAGGCCGGTGTTGGCGAAGATGGAGTTGCGGCGGATGGCGTTCCCCGGTGCGTCGCTGATGAGAACGCCGTTGCCGCCGTTGAAGGCGATGACGTTGCCGGGGTTGCCGCCGATGGTGTTGTTGCTGGCCACACCGCCGACCCTCACGCCGTCGAAGGTGTTACCGAGGGCGGCGGCGCCTCCCTTGGTCGTCCCGATGTAGTTGCTGTCCACCTTGTTGTTCTTGGCGCCGCTGCCCGAGATGAAGATTCCGGCGTCATCATTGCCCGAGATGACGTTGCGGGCTCCGGATGTCGCGCCGCCGATGGTGTTGCGGGGGGCACCGTTGATGAAGACTCCGTAGAGCGTGTTCCCCAGGTCGGTGGTGCCGTCCACGTCGGTGCCGATGAAGTTGCCCTGCACCTTGTTGTCCTTGGCGGCGGTGTCGAAGATCTCGACGCCCGCGTTGTTGGCCGAGATGATGTTGCGGGCCTCGGCCGTCGTGCCACCGATGGTGTTCCCCGGCGCGCCGCTGATGAAGATGCCGTTGCCGATGTTGCCCATGGCCGTGGTGCCGTCGACGTCGGTGCCGATGTAGTTGCCCTGCACCAGGTTGCCGGTCGCGCCCTCGTCGAAGATCTCGACGCCCCGGGTGCCGTTGCCGGAGATGATGTTGCGTGACCCGCTGACAGTGCCGCCGATGATGCTGTTGGGGGCGCCGCTGATGAAGATTCCGTCGTAGGAGTTGCCCAGGTCGACGGCGCCGGTCACGTCCGTCCCGATGTAGTTGCCGCGGACGATGGTGCCGCTGGCGGCGCTCCCCAGGATGAGGATGCCCGACGAGAGGAAGGGGTCCCCGTTGCCGGAGATCAGGTTGCGCGCGCCCCCGCTGGTACCGCCGATCCTGGTGTTGGGCGCGCCGTCGATGAAAATGCCGTCCTTGCCGTTGGCGACGGCCGCTGTGCCCGTCAAATCGGTGCCGATGTAGTTCCCCTGGACCTTGTTGCCGCTGGCGCTGCTGCTCGTGATCTCAACGCCTCTGTCCCCGTTGGCAGAGATGATGTTGCGGGCCGCCGAGCTCGTTCCGCCGATGGTGTTGTTGGGCGCGATGATAATCCTCACCCCATTGTCGCTGTTGCCCAAGGGGAGAGCACCGCTTACATCGGTGCCGATGTAGTTCCCCTGCACTAGGTTGCCCGAGGCCGCGCTGCCAGAGATACGCACGCCGTTGGCCTTGAGCACGGTCGTACCGTTACCGGAGATGATATTGCGGGCTCCGGCCGTCGTCCCGCCGATTACGTTCCCGGGTGCCCGCAGCTCAACCCCGTCCGACAGGTTACGCAGGCTTGATGTGCCCAGGACGTCCGTCCCGATATAGTTGCCCTGCACGAGGTTACCGGTGGCCTCGCCCCCGGAGATCTCGATCCCGTCGCTGCTGTTCCCTGCGATTATGTTTCGTGCCCCGGCCGTGGTACCGCCGACCGTGTTGCTGGGAGCGTCGACGATGGACACGCCGTCGGCGCTGTTAGCGAGGTCGTCAGTCCCGTCGTGAATAGTGCCAATGAAGTTGCCCTGAATCTTGTTCGTCTTGGCGCCGCTGCCGTTGATCTGGACGCCGCTCTTGTTATTGCCAGAGATGACGTTGCCGGCGCCGGCGGCGCCGATGGTGTTGGTGCGGGCGTTGTTGATGAGGACGCCGTTCTCGGTGTTGCCCCGGTCTAACTCTCCGGTGACGTCCGTGCCGATGTAGTTGCCGCTGACGACGTTCCCCGTGGCGTTGGTGCCGGCGATCTCGACGCCGTCGCCGCCGCTGCCGAAGCAGCCGCGGCCGTTCCCGGAGATGATGTTTCGGGCGGCGGCGGTGCTGCCGCCGATGGTGTTGCTGGACGAGCCCTGGATCAGGATCCCGTTGACGAAGTTGCCGTACTCGTCGCCGTTGCAGAGGCCACCCGGGTCGACTACGGTGCCGGTCTTGTCTGTACCGATGAAGTTGCCCTCGATGGTGTTGCCGCCGTTGGTGTCGATCTGGATGCCGTCGCCGCGAAAGCGGTTGATGACGAGGCCCATCACGGTGGAGCTGCCGGCGGTGATGCGCAGCCCGTCCACGCCGGCGCCGGCGTTCAGGCCGTTCAGTTCGATAAGGGGAGTGCCCACGAAGCCGGACTGCGTCGTCCCGTCGATGGTGACCGCCCTGCTGATGGAGGGCAGGCCGGAGACCAGGTCGATGGTCACCGCGCCCGCGCCGATGCTGAACTCGATGACGTCGGTGGCGGCGGTGGCGTTGGCCTGCTCGATGGCCGCCCTGAGGGTGCAGGCGCCGGAGCCGTCGTCGCAGACGCCGTCGCCGGTGTTGCTGTCGGCGTTGTCGGCGGTGGAGTCGACGGTGAACGTGAGGGCGAAGGCGGGATGGCTCTCGTCGGCCACCACCAGCATGGCCAGGGCAATGACAGTTGCCGTCAGAAGCCTTATCGTCAGCCGGACGGCTGGGCCTGCACCAGTCATAACGTTAGTCCTCTCCTACATAAAGGCTCGACCGGTGAGGGGCAGCCGCAAAATGGCACGCGGCCGCCTCCGCCGGCCTTGGAGGGGAAAACCCCTCTTAAGGAAAACCAGAAAACCCGCCCGAGGTTACAGCCGTCCCCGGCCGGCTTCAGCGGAACAGCAAAAGAGGCGTGCCCCGTAAGGGCACGCCCCCGGTGCGCAGCCGCTACGCCTATTCGCGGATCTGGCCGCGCCAGGCGCCGGTCTCCTAGACGCGCGGCTTATTTCCCCCGACAACGCAGGCGAGGAGGCCGCCGAATAGGGGTGGTATAATCGGAACGCGGGCCAAGGACGTAACGTGTAGTGTCAACCACGCCTTTCACGGACAGTGAGCGCCTGCCGAGCGACGGCCTGGCGGAAGTCCTCAAAGGGATCGCAACTCCCGAACGGTTACGCATTTTCGTGCTCCTGCGCGGCCGGGAGATGGGCCCGGCCGCGCTAGAGGCCGCCCTGGGCCTGCCCCGACCTCAGGTGCAGCGGCACCTCCGCGCCCTCCAGAAGGCGGGTCTGGTCACCAACCACGGACCGCCGAGGGGGAGGGGAAAGAGGTACCGGGTGGACCCCGGAGCGGTGGAGGCCCTGAACGCCAGCTACCTTCACCTGCTGGGTCATTCCACCCCCCGCGGATACGAGAGCGGCGGGGTGGCCGGGCCTGCCGACACGGACGACCTGACGCTGCCCGTGGTGGGGCCGCCGCCCGAGTCCTGTCAGACCTGTCGCCACTCTTTCTACGTCCTGGGCCTTGTCGAGACGCTGCAAGAGCAGCTGGAGGAGTCGAGACGTTATCAGACCAGGCTGCGAGACCTGTCCTCGCAGGTGCTGACGGCGCACGAGGAGGAGCGAAAGCGCATCGCCCGCGAGCTCCACGACGACACCGCCCAAGCGCTGACCTCGCTGCTGGTGCGCCTGCGGCTGCTGGAGCGCTCATCCAAGGATGAGAGTTTGCAGGAGCGGTTCCAGGAGCTGCGGGAGCTGACCAGCGTTACCCTCGAGGGGGTCAGGCGGATGGCCCTGGACCTGCGGCCCAGCGCCCTGGACGACCTTGGCCTGGTCCCGGCGCTGCAGTGGTACACGGAGTTGTTCGCCCAGACGTGGAACGTCCGGGTCGAGTTCAGGACGGCGGGCCTCAACCGGCGTCTTCCCGTGGACCTGGAGCTGGTGCTCTACCGCGTGGCGCAGGAGGCCGTCACCAACATCGCCAAGCACGCCGGGGCCAGCCGCGTGGCCGTCGAGCTGGAGCGCCACGGGCTCTGGGTGCGGCTGAAGGTGGAGGACGACGGAAAGGGGTTCGAGGTCCAGAAGGCGATGAGCTCGAAGAAGCGGGGCCTCGGCCTGTTCGGCATGCAGGAGCGCCTGGCCCTGGTGGGCGGCCGCTTCGACATTGAGTCGGAGCCGGGGAATGGCACCCGGCTGACCGCGGAGGTGCCGCTGCGCCATCCGCCGCCGACCATCGGAGGTTGAGGCG
Source organism: Chloroflexota bacterium (assembly GCA_016178045.1). Classification (GTDB taxonomy): domain Bacteria; phylum Chloroflexota; class Dehalococcoidia; order SM23-28-2; family JACOUE01; genus JACOUE01. Next base: position 6,380 of record JACOUE010000074.1, on the reverse strand, counting down.
AGGGCGATGAGCACCATCAAGATCCTCCTGGCCGACGATCACGCCGTCCTCCGCGCCGGACTCCGCGCCCTCATCAACGCCGAGCCCGGCATGGAGGTGGTGGGCGAGGCGGGGACCGGCCGCGAGGCCCTGGAGCGGACGAAGGCGCTGCGGCCCAACGTGGTGGTGATGGACATCTCCATGCCGGTGATGGACGGCCTCGAGGCCACCCAGCTCATCCGGGAGGAGAACCCCGACAGCCAGGTCATCATCCTTACCGTCCACGCCGAGGAGGAGTACCTCTTCCGCACCCTCCAGTCTGGAGGGTGCGGCTATGTCCTCAAGAGCGCCGCCGATACTGACCTCATGGAGGCGATCCGCAAGGCGTACCGGGGCGAGGTCTTCCTCTACCCTTCGGCGGTTAAGCGTCTCCTGGGTGAGTACCTGAAGGGCGCCCGCGGCGAGGGCAAGGGCGACCAGTATGACACCCTCACCGCCCGCGAGAAGGAAGTGCTGAAGCTGACCGCGGAGGGGTTCACCAACCAGGAGGTCGCCGAGAAGCTGGTCATCAGCCCCAAGACCGTGGACACCTACCGGCAGCGGATCATGGAGAAGCTGAACCTGCACCACCGCTCGGAGCTGGTGCGGTACGCTCTGCGCAAGGGCCTGCTCTCGCCGACGGAGTAGCCCGCCGCAAAGCAAAGCCCTACCTTTTGTTCCTGACTCTACCCGACAGACAGCGCAGCCGGCCCCGCCGTATCCTCGACGCAGTATGGGAGGGGGAGCCTTGGCGTTTTCTAGACTCTGCATAGCCGTCGTCCTTTTCGGCGTGGCCATATCGCTGGCCGCCTGCACCGGCAGCGGCGCCGACGATACCCAGCTCCAGATCCCGCCCGGCGCCCTCGTGGTGGACGTCACCCTCGGCGACTCGTACTTCCGGCCGGACCGCCTGACGGTGCCCGCCGGCGAGGTGGTGGCGGTCCGCCTCGTGAACGAGGGCGGCTTCGTCCACAACATGCGCATCGCCGGCGTTGACGATGAGTACGACACGGCGGACGACCTGGTATCGGTGCCGGACGTCGTCAAGCCCGGCAAGAGCGGCCTGCTGGTCGCCTCCCTGCGGCCAGGGGTGTACAACTTCCGCTGCGACTTCCACCATACGGTGCAGTTCGGAGTCCTCGTCGCCCAGTAGCAGTTGTAAGGGAAAACCTTACGGGAAGTAGTGACCGTGCCCGACAGACAGCGCCTTCCACCGTTCCTATGCTGTAGTCAGCCTGCGGAGGCTCTGGTCTGAAGAGAGGTGGCCCGCCCAGGACTTGGAGCCTCCGCAGCCTAACACACGGAGGAAGTCATGGTCACGAAAGCCATCCCCGCCGACCTTCGCGAAGCCTTACAGACCGCCTGGAACTATCCCCTCTTTGACGCGATCTTCAACCGGCGTTCACGCCGGTTCGCTGTCGGGTCGGAGATACCGGGCGGGGTCCACAGGTACAAGTCGCAGCAGCCGCCGCTGCCGCTGGACGAGATGGAAGAGGCGCTGCTGGCGGAGTCCGCCACGGGCATAAGCGGCCTCATCCTGGCCGACCTCCCCTTCCTGGACGACCGCGACCGCGACGCGGGCGGCAACACCATCTGCCACTGGACGGGCCGCACCTGGCCCAGCCCCTGCGCCTCTCACGATACCCACCTCGTCTACTGGAACGATGAAGCGACCTACCTGATCAAGGAGCCCGACCTCTCGGACATCCGCCTGCGGGAGTACGCCGACGAGTCGGACCGCGACAAGGTCCTCCGCCGCTTCCGCGCCGGCCGCGTCAAGCTGTTCGACGGCCGGCCCCAGTACCCCCGCAACTACCCCACCATGCTCCCCTTCAACATCTGGAGCTCAGACATCCCCGGCTCTACCATGTTCCTCCCGGTCATCGACGTCACCTTCGAGTTCATCAACGTCCTGTTCCTGATGACCGCCTGGCCCGACGGCGGCTTCTACATCATCGACGACCTGAACGGCAACGTCCCCGCCGGCTGTGAACGTTGGGCCCAGGAGGGGCTCCTCAACCGCATGTTTGCCCTGCCCCTGTCCTACCTGGGTACGATCAGCCGCATCGAGGCCGGGTTCCTGATCCAGAACCTCCTCCTGGCCGAACAGGCCATGGGCCTCGGCGGGTGGGCGCACGCCCACCCCGCGGCCATGGTCCTGCTCGGCGGGACCCCCCTGGCCAAGGGGCTGGGCTTCCGCTTCATTACTCCCAGGCCGGCTCGCGCCGCCGACGGAGCGGGGCTGACCGCGGGCCTGCCCAGCCCGGTGGGGTTGGACGGACTGCTGGAGCCCTACTGTCCGCCCTACTACAGGGACATGGATGCCGCCGTCGACGCCATCGTCGAGGGCAAGTTCGGAACGGGGGGCGCCTACACCAGGGAGAGCGGTCAGCCGCTGCCCTTCTTGGCGAAGAATGAGTTCGTAGAGTCGGTGCCGCGCTACAGCGACAAAGTGGTCCGGTGCGTCAAGGACATCTGCAACTACATCTACGACACCTACGGCAGGTTCCCTCACCTGGACGCCATCCAGACCGCCGGCTGCTGGGTGCAGGCCCACCACCTGGACCTGGACTTCTACGATAGGTTCTACCCTGACGGCGCCTACACCGAGTCGCAGCGGGACCACATGAAGGTGTGGCACGCGGAGGTGAAGGCGAAACCCGCCGCGGCGGCGGCCGGCGTCTCCTGACGAGACTGTCTTTCCTAGAAGGGCAGGGCAAGGGCGAATGCGCAGCCTAAGCGGGTCGTGCGACGGCGAGAAAAAGCCGCCGGTGATCAGCGTCGTCGGCAACTCCGGGGTGGGCAAGACCACGTTCCTGGAGAAGCTGGTGGCGGAGCTGAAGGCGCGCGGCTATCGCGTCGCCTGCATCAAGCACGACTGTCACAACTTCGACATGGACCGGCCGGGCAAGGACACCTGGCGGTTGACACAGGCCGGCAGCGACATCGTAATGATCTCCGCGCCGGACAAGCTGGCCCTGATCGAGCGGGCGGCGCGGGAGCGGTCGCTGGCCGACCTGGTGGCGTTTGTCGACGATAGGGTCGACGTCGTCCTTACGGAGGGGTACCGTAGCGCCGCCGCCCTCAAGATCGAGGTGTCGCGGCGGGAGATGGGGCCGAAGCTGACTTCCCGGCTGGACGACCTCCTGGCCGTCGTCAGCGACCAGCCTTTCGAGCTGGCGGTGCCGCAGTTCGGGCTGGACGGCACCGCGGAGGTGGCCGACCTGCTGGAGCAGCGCTTCAGGCTCACAGCCTCCCGTCGACGGCGGGCCGTCGCGGGGAAAGACCGATGAGCGTGGAAGCGCCCCTCGCGGGCGTCGTCCTCGCCGGCGGCGAGAGCCGCCGCCTGGGCGTGGACAAGGCGCTGCTGACGACGTTCCACAGCAAGCCGCTCCTCCTCCACGTCCTCGACACCGTCCGCACCGTGTGCGACGAGGTGGTCGTGGTGGTGGACAGGGCCGACAGGTATGCCGACCTCGAGCTCGACGCCCGGGTGGCGACGGACCGGTTCCCCGGCCGGGGGCCCCTGGGGGGGGTCCACGCCGGGCTGAGCGCCGTGGAGTCGCCCTTCGCGCTGGTGGTCGCCTGCGACATGCCGTTCCTCAACCTGGACCTCCTGCGCTACATGGCCGGGTTCCCCCGCCACTACGAGGCCCTGGTCCCCGTCCACCGCGGGCGCTGGCAGCCGCTGCACGCCATCTACGCCCGGACGTGCCGGAGCGCGGCCGAGGCCGCCCTCGTGCAGGGCGAGCAGCAGGTGCTGGACCTCCTGAAGCGCCTCCGCGTCCGCCCCGTCGGCCTCGACGAGCTGCGGCCGCTCGACCGCTACGGGTTCAGCTTCTTCAACGTCAACGAGCCGGAGGACCTGGTGCGCGCCCGGTTCGTGCGGAAGCGGATGCGGTCCGGCGTCGCCAAAGCGAAGTCGGCGTGATGGTCGCTGCGCTTCTGCAGGGCGTTAGGGGGCGGGGATTGCGCCCCCTGTCCTTCAGCCTCGGCGAGGTCAGCGGCGCCCTGGCCGACATCGGCGTGCTGGTGCCGATCGTCGCCGCCCTGGTGGTCAAGAACGGCTTCAACCCCACGGCCGTGCTGCTGGTGTTCGGCCTGACGTACGTTGTGGCCGGCCTGTACTACCGCCTGCCCATGCCCGTACAGCCCCTGAAGGCGATGGCGGCCATCGCCATCGCGCGCGACCTGCCGCCGGAGACCCTGGCGGCGGCGGGGCTGATCTTCGGCGCGATCATGCTGGTCCTCGCCGTCAGCGGGCTGATCACGCCGCTGGCGTCCCTCTTCCCCCGGCCGGTCATCCGCGGCATCCAGGCCGCGGTGGGTCTCCTGCTGGTGCAGGCCGGGTTCCAGCTGTGGTCCGGGCCCCAGATGGTACGTGACGGGCCGGACGTCTTCGTGGGCGTGGGCGGGCTGGCGGTTCCGGGCGGCGTCCTCCTGGCCGCCGGCCTCGCCGCCGTCCTGCTCCTCTCGATGTTCCGGCGCGTACCGGCCACCCTGCTTTTGCTGATACCGGCGGTGGCCGTCGGCGCTGCGGTGGGCGGCTCCTTCGCCGCCCTCGGCGAGTTCTCCCTGGGGCCGGTAGCGCCCGCGCTCGCCCTGCCGCCGAAGTCGGAGTTCCTGGCCGCCCTCGTCCTTCTGGTAATCCCCCAGCTGCCGCTCACGCTGGGCAACGCCGTCATCGCCGCCGCCGACACCGCCCGCGGCTACTTCGGCGAGGAGGCGCGGCGGGTGAGTCACCGGTCCCTGCTGGTGACCAAGGGGTTCGCCAGCCTGCTGGCCGGGTTCATCGGCGGGATGCCCGTGTGCCACGGGTCGGGTGGGCTGACCGCCCACTACCGGTTCGGCGCCCGCACGGGGGGCGCGCCCCTAATGATGGGGGCCGTCCTGCTGGTACTGGCCCTGGGGTTCGGCCCCAGCACGGCGAGCCTGTTCGCCCTCATCCCGCTGCCGGCGCTCGGGGTGCTCCTGACCATCGTGGGGCTGCAGCACGCGCTCCTGGCCCGCGACACCCGGCCCGGTATCGAGTGGCTGGTGGTAGCGACGGCCGCGGGCGTGGCCCTGGCCACGCAGAACGTGGCCATCGGCTTCGGCGCCAGCATCGCCCTGTACCAGCTCTGGCGGCTGCCCAGGCGCTACTCGTGGCTGCGGGCGCGCTTCAGTCCCGAGCGCAGGGCGTCGCTGCCGCTCGTGGAGGTTGAGGCGCCCGGGCGGATGTAGGGAAAAACCTTACATCGGGATACTGGGCTTGCCTGATAGACTCCCTCTTTCACCTGCGGCAACACTTGCCTTGTGATAGCCAAGCGCCTGCGCGCGGGCACAGAGCGCCTCCTCGATCCCCTCGGCCGCCACTGGCGCGGCGTGTCGGAAGAAACGTTGCGGCTGGAGCCGACGCCGCTGGGGTCGCAGCCTTCAGAGTACGTGCGCGCGGCCTGGGAAGGACGCGGCCACGGCCGTATCCGGCAGGTAAGCGTGCAGGCGGCCCACAACGGCGAGTCTCTCTTCTTCCGGCTCACCTGGCGCGACGACACCAGGAACGAGCGCATCGCCGACACCGACCAGTTCCCCGACGCCTGCGCCGTCCTGTTTCCCCTCAAGGGCGAGGCAGTGCTCACCTCCATGGGGGACCCCAGGCAACCGGTGAACGCCTGGTACTGGCGGGCGGACTGGGAGCGGCCGGCCAACGTTACTGCGACAGGTCTCGGCACGACCGTCCGCCATCTCGACGGCTCCCTGCGGGCGGGGGCACATCACGATGGTAGCGGTTGGGCGGTAGTGATCGCGAGACCGTTCGCGGCGGCGGGCGCGGGCGAGCTGACGGCAGACCTCAGTCCGGGAGAAGCGGTGATGGTCGGCTTCGCCGTCTGGGAGGGTTCCGCCCAGGAGCGGGCCGGCCTCAAGGCCGTGACCCTCGAATGGCAGCCGCTCAGCATCGAGGCGTGAGCGATGGCTGAGCCGCCGAAAGTCAAACGCCAGCTGGCCGCCGTGTTCGACATGAATAAGTGCCTCGGCTGCCAGACGTGCACCATCGCCTGCAAGACCCTGTGGACGGACCAGGAAGGCATGGAGTACATGTGGTGGAACATCGTCTCGACGATGCCGGGCGAGGGCACGCCGCGGGGCTGGCAGGAGATGGGCGGCGGCTTCCGCGACGGCAAGGCGCAGCCGAGCCGCATCCCCCGCCTTCAGGAGTCCGGCGAGGCGTGGGAGTTCAACTATGAGGAGGTCCTCTACGGTGGCCAGGGCCTCAGCAAATACCTCCAGCCCTCCAGCGGCGACGCGACCTGGGGCCCGCTCTGGGACGAGGACCGGGCCACCGGCGACTACCCCAACTCGTACTTCTTCTACCTCCAGATGAT
>JACOUE010000070.1 GCA_016178045.1 Chloroflexota bacterium | reverse complement strand
TGGCTCAAGAAGCGGTAGTCAACGGATACAGGAACGGATAAACGGATGGCAACCCAAGCGTCTCCCGGGAGCGCAGACGGGCGCAGCCCGGCCGCCTGCCCTGAGGCTAGTCGAAGGGCCGGGGGTCTGGGGGTGTCCCCCGGAGATTTGATCCTAATAACGACCGGGGCGCGGCGGGTGGGCCGCTCCACGCCAGTCCAACGGAGGCAAAGCCATGGCTAGCAAGCTCCCCAAGGCCAGCGAAAAGTTCATCGAGGCCCTCAACGCCGCCCTCTCCGAGGAGATGGCGTCGGCGATCCAGTACCTCTGGGACCACATCCTGGCGCGGGGCCTGCAGAGCCCTTCCATCGCCGACATGTTCAAAGAGCTGTCGATGGTGGAGATGAAGCACGGCTACACCCTGGCCGAGCGCATCGACCTCCTGGGCGGCGTGCCCACCACCGCCATCGGCCCCATCAAGATCGGCGGCGACCTCCAGAAGATGCTCCAGGACAACCTGAACGCCGAGTACGACGCCATCGAGATGTACCGCGGCCTGGTCAAGACGGCCGAGCAGGCGAACGACGTGGTCACGCGCCGTCTCCTGGAGGACATCCTCAAGGAGACGGAAGAGCACGCCCGCGACCTGCAGAGCGTGCTGGGGAAGTAGGACGGACGGCTATGTGGCTGAACCACGTCCACCTCGGTGTGCGCGACCTCGACCGCGCCGTGGCCTTCTACCGAGACACCCTGAGCCTTGAGGTGTCGCGGCGCGACACGTGGGCTTCCGTGCGCGTGGGGCCGACGCTGTCGGTGGACCTGGACCACCGGCCGGACCAATCAGACGGGCCCAAGCCCGTGATCATCGGCTTCGTCGTAGAGTCCGCCGATGAGGCGTACGCCCAGTTGAAGGCTAAAGGCGTGGCCCTTGAAGGCGAGCCCGAGGACCAATACTGGGGGGTGCGCAACTTCTACTTCTGCGACCCCGACGGCTATCAGATTGAGGTGGCGCAGCCGCTGGTGAGAGGCGGCGCCACCCCAGCCTGAAGGCTGGGGCATGGGGGTACCGCGGGTTAAAACCCGCGGCATGAGATAAGGCGTTGTTCTACCATGTATGGTTCTCCACTAAACGAGGCCAACACCGCTGACGAGCTCTCTTCCATAATGAAGCTTCTCAAAGGCCGTTCGTCCTACGAACTATTCCGCCAGATGCCCGAGATCAAGACAGATGCTAAAGAAAACTCTTCCTGGCAGCGAGGCTTCGCCGCCAGAGAAGTGCCAGAACCGCAGATTGAAACCGTCCGTCGGTATATTCGGACTCAAGACCAGCGGTTGGAGAAATATGAGAGCTAGGCGAGGCCCTTACCCGATGCCGCGGGTTTTAACCCGCGGTGCACGCGAATCATCCGCGGGTTTCAACCCGCGGTGTGGAGCGCTCATACCCGCCCTCAACCTTCGCCGGCCCTCCCCGACCGCTGTCGGGGGAGGGCCAGCCGAACGCCTAGAACGCGTAGGGGCGACCCCCCGTGGTCGCCCCAGGGGTGGGGCAAGCCCCCCTCTACAAAGCAAGCTCACGGAGGTTGAGCGAAGATGACCGAAGACAAGAGCCTGCCCGCCAGCGAGCGGGTGCTGATATTCGATACGACGCTGCGGGACGGCGAACAGTCCCCCGGCGTCGCCCTCAACGCCGAAGAGAAGCTCGAGATCGCCCGCGCCCTGGAGAAGCTTCGGGTCGACTTCATCGAGGCCGGCTTCCCCGCCTCCTCCCCGGGCGACCTGGACGCGGTGAGCGTCATCGCCAGGGAGGTGCGCGGCACGGCCATCGCCGGGCTGGCCCGCGCCGTCCCCGGCGACGTCGACGCCTGCTGGGAGGCGGTGCGCCACGCCGCCCAGCCCCGCATCCACGTCTTCCTTTCCAGCTCCGACATCCACATCCTCCACCAGCTGGAGAAGGACCGCGAGCAGGTGCTGGAGATGGCGAGCTCAATGGTAGCGCGGGCCAAGAAGTACTGCCCGGACGTCGAGTTCTCCCCCATGGACGCCACCCGCTCCGAGCCCGAGTACGTCTACCGCATGCTCACCGAGTGTATCGAGGCGGGGGCGACGACTGTAAACATCCCGGACACGGTCGGCTACGCGATCCCCGAGGAGTTCGGCGACTTCATCCGTCAGATCCAGGAGAACGTGCCGAACATCGACAAGGCCGTCATCTCAGTCCACTGCCACACCGACCTCGGCCTCTCGGTGGCGAACAGCCTTGCCGCCGTTCGCGCCGGGGCCCGCCAGGTGGAGGTGTGCGTCAACGGCCTGGGCGAGCGGGCGGGCAACGCCGCCCTCGAGGAAGTGGTGATGGCGATCAGGACGCGGGAGGACTTCTTCGGGGTCACCACCAACGTGGACACCACCCAGATCTACCGGGTGAGCCGCCTGGTCTCCCAGCTGACGGGGATGCCGGTGCAGCCCAACAAGGCCATCGTCGGGGCGAACGCCTTCCGCCACCAGCCGGGCGTGCCCCAGCAGGGCATCGTCAAGCTGCGGGAGACGTACGAGATCATCGACGCCCGCGACATCGGCCTGCCGCGCGGCGGCGTCCTCGTCCTCAACAAGAACTCGGGTCGCCACGGCCTCAAGGCCCGCCTGGACGAGCTGGGCTACGAGATCACCGGCGAGGAGCTGGACCGCATCTTCGTCGCCTTCAAGGACCTGGCCGACAAGAAGGGCGAGATCGACGACCGCGACCTCGACGCCCTGATCTCCGAGGAGCGGCGCGCCATCGAGGAAGTGTACAGCCTCGACCTCCTCCAGGTGTCGTGCGGCAACCAGCTGGTGCCCACGGCCACCGTCCGCCTCGTCGGCCCGGAGGGGAAGACGCTCGAGACGACGGCCACCGGCACCGGCCCGGTCGACGCCTCCTACAAGGCGATCAACGCGCTGATCGGCGTGCCGAACCAGCTGGTGGAGTACGCCGTGAACAGCGTCACCGAGGGGATCGACGCCCAGGGCGAGGTGACAGTGCGCATCGAGGCGGACGGCCGCACGTTCGTGGGCCGCGCCGCCGACACCGACATCGTGGTCGCCTCGGCCAAGGCGCTGATGAACGCCCTGAACCGCCTCCTCACCCAAATGCCGCGCGAGGAGCGGGTGTGGGCAAACCCGTAGCCGGGTACGTTGACAATTCGGCAAACGCCAGGTATAGTAAAGAACGTAGTTCCCTGCTTTACTTGAGGTGCAACATGTCAATAGCTCCGAAAGATGTAGCGCAAAGATATGGCGTCGGTGAGAAGTGGGTAAGGCAGCTGGCTCGTGAGGAAACCGTTGGGCACCGCAGCCATGACCGCTGGGTCTGGCGGGACTGGGAGGACCCTGAGCTAGCCCGTGTGCTGCGCCGGCTGGCGGATGGCCGGGCCCATGACGAGGTTCTGGAGTGGGATCTGCCTATCTCCAGTAAGAACCAGGTGACGCTGCCAGCAGCCGCGCTCCGCGCGCTACGTGTCAAGCCAGGCGACAAGCTTCTACTGATGGTCAAGGGTCACATTTTGGAATTGGCTCCCCATCCAAAGAGTTGGGCGGACCATTATGCGGGCATGGCCCCCGGGCTGTATGGGGCGACGGACGATGACGTAAGTGCGTATTTACGGGAATCAAGGGGTGAGTGGGAACCTCTGAAGGGCGCTGAGTGACCAACTACACTGCGAGCGAGGTGGGGAGACAAGAGCCCGAGAATAGAGGCCTATCTCCAGCAGCATGCGGTAGACGTCACGGACGAGCACGGAGTGACCCATCGCGTGATGAAGAACTTCTCGGCAATTGCCAGGCGTTTCGGGGTAACACGCGAGTTAGTGCGCCAAATCGCGGACGACCTCGGGATAGAGAGTTACCACCGAGTCCCGCCAAGCATTAGGCTTTACATGGACAGAAGGGGAGTCTAATCCGGCGGCTCCGCTGCGCCAAGTACGTTCAAAGGCTTGAGTGTCCTCATGCGTGGCTTGCTTCAGAGGTTCTCGGCTGGAGAGAAGATTTGCCTGGATACCTCAATTCTTATCTACTACTTCAATCGGCATGAACCCTATTTCGATGCCTGTCAAGCGATCATGCGGGCGATCGAAACCGGGGACCTCAGGGCTGTTGTATCCACGGTGACGGAGATGGAACTGCTTGTTGAGCCTTTAGCCCAGAAGCGGATTGATATCGTCGATGCGATAGAGGCTTTCTTGCGCAGGCTGCGATGGCTAGAGATAGTGCCGGTGGATAGCACGTTAGCACGTCGAGCTGCCAGCGTTCGTGCAGAAACCAGGCTCCGAAGTGTCGACGCTCTCGTTGCTGCGACCGGACTTGCGGCTGGCTGTCGCTACCTCCTAGGCAATGACGGAGAGTTTGCACGTCGCGTGCGGGGTTTCTCGTACCTTCTGCTCAAGGACTACGTTTAGCCTTGGAACGGAACACGAGGAGTGATGGCGAGTAATCCGAAGACCCTTTTCGAGAAGATCTGGGACGCCCACGTCGTCCAGCAGGGCGACGGCAAGCCTGCCCTCGTCTACGTGGACCTCCACCTGGTGCACGAGGTCACCTCCGCCCAGGCGTTCGAGGGGCTGCGGCTCTCCGGCCGCACCGTCCGCCGGCCCGACCTCACCGTCGCCACCGTCGACCACAACATACCGACGGTCGAACGCCTGCTCATCCGCGACGAGATATCGCGGAAGCAGGTGGAGGCGCTGAAGCGTAACTGCGAGGAGTTCGGCGTGCCCTTCTACGGCATCGACTCCGACCGCCAGGGGATCGTCCACGTTATCGGCCCGGAGCTGGGATACACCCTGCCCGGCCTGGTCATCGCCTGCGGCGACAGCCACACCTCCACCCACGGCGCCTTCGGGGCCTTCGCCCTGGGCATCGGAACCTCGGAGGTGGAGCACGTGCTCGCCACCCAGTGCCTGGTGCAGAAGAAGCCGAAGACTATGGAGGTGAGGGTCGACGGCAAGCTGCCCCGGGGCGTCACCGCCAAGGACATGATCCTGGGCATCATCGGCCGCATCGGCGTGGACGGGGCCGTGGGCCACGTCATCGAGTACAGCGGCGAGGCCGCCCGCAGCCTCTCCATGGAGGGGCGCATGACGGTCTGCAACATGTCCATCGAGGCGGGGGCCCGCGCCGGCATGGTCGCGCCGGACGAGACGACGTTCGCCTACATCCGGGGGCGGCCCTTCGCCCCCCAGGGAGACGACTGGGAGGCGGCCCTGGAGCGCTGGCGGTCGCTGCCCACCGACCCCGACGCCGCCTTCGACAGGACCGTGGTGATCGAGGCGGCGGAGCTGGAGCCGTACGTCACCTGGGGCACCAACCCCGGGCAGGTGGTGCCGGTCAGCGGCCGCGTGCCTGACCCGGCGTCGGTAGAGTCGCCAGCGGAGAAGGCGGCGGCAGAGCGCGCCCTCGAGTACATGGGCCTGGAGCCGGATACGCCCATACAGGAGATCTCCCTCGACCGCGTGTTCATCGGCTCCTGCACCAACGCCCGCATCGAGGACCTGCGGGCCGCCGCCGAGATCGCGCGCGGGCGGCGAGTCCACCCCGGCGTTCAGGCGATGGTCGTTCCCGGCTCCAGCCAGGTCAAGCTGCAGGCGGAATCGGAGGGGCTGGACCGCGTGTTCTCGGAGGCCGGGTTCGAGTGGCGCGACTCCGGCTGCTCGATGTGCCTGGGGATGAACCCGGACGTCCTCCAGCCCGGCGAGCGCTGCGCCTCCACGTCCAACCGCAACTTCGAGGGACGCCAGGGCAAAGGCGGCCGCACCCACCTGGTGAGCCCGCAGATGGCCGCGGCCGCCGCCATCGCCGGGCGCTTCGTGGACATACGGGAGTGGTGAGTGGAGCCTTACAGCACCCACACCGGCGTCGTCGCGCCCCTGCCCAGGGTCAACGTCGACACGGACCAGATCATCCCCAAGCAGTTCCTCAAGCGCATCGAGCGCACGGGGTTCGGTGGGTTCGCCTTCTTCGACTGGCGTTACCTGCCTGACGGCAAGCCTAACCCAGAGTTCGAGCTGAACCGGCCCAGCTACGAGGGGGCCAGCATACTTGTGGCGCGCCGCAACTTCGGCTGCGGGTCGTCGCGGGAGCACGCGGTTTGGGCGTTGCTTGAGTACGGCTTCAGCACCATCATCGCCCCGTCCTTCGCCGACATCTTCTTCAATAACTGCATTCAGAACGGCGTCCTCCCCGTGGTCCTGCCCGAGGAGCAGGTGGAGGAGCTTCTGCGCAAGGCCGAGGACCGGCCGGGCTATCGGCTGAGCGTCAACCTCAGGACGCAGATGCTTTACGATACGAACGGGTTCGAGGTGCCGTTCGATATCGACCCGTTCGTCAAGGAGCGGCTGCTGCACGGCCTGGACGACATCGCCTTCACGTTGAAGCAAGAGGACCGCATCACCGCCTTCGAAAGGGAGCGGCCGCGCTGGTTGACCCCGTCTGACCGCACGTGATCTGGTAGCTAAGGGAAGGAGCGCCCGATGGTTGACGACGTAAAAGCCGCCCAGTACAAGCAGGAGATCCGCGAGGAGTGGACGGTTGCCGCGCCCGGCTGGAAGAAGTGGGACGCCGTCCTCACCGAGTCGATGCGGGAAGTGAGCGACAGGCTCCTGGAGGCGGCGGAGCTGAAACCGAGGATGCAGGTGCTCGACCTCGCCTCCGGTACCGGCGAGCCGGCCTTACAGATTGCCCGCACGGTGGGGCCGGACGGCCGCGTTGTCGCCACCGACCTCGTGCCGGACATGCTCCGGGTGGCCGAGGAGAAGGCGCGGGAGGCCGACCTCGGCAACTTCGAGTGCCGCCAGTCCGACGCCGAGTCGCTCCCCTTTGAGGACGGCTCCTTCGACGCGGTGACCTGCCGCTTCGGGATCATGTTCTTCCCCCAGGTCGAGAAGGCGCTGGCCGAGGTGCGCCGCGTGCTGAAGCCGGGAGGCCGTGCCGCCTTCGCCGCCTGGGGCCCGCTGGAGGGCAACCCTTTCTTCTCCGTCCCGATGGTAGCCGTAGCCAAGCACGGCGTCATGCCGCCGCCCGACCCGGAGCGGCCGAACGTCTTCAAGTTCGCGTCGCCCGGCTCCCTCGAGGCCGCCATCGCCGGCGCCTTCCCGATGGCGTCGGAGCAGCGGCTGAACGTGACCATGGACCTGCGGGTGCGGCCGGAGGAGCGGTTCCAGGCGCTCGTGGACATCGCGGCGCCGTTCCGCCGCATGCTGGAGAGCCTGCCCGAGGACGCGAAGCTGGCCGTGGAACGCGAGATCGCCGACAACTCCGTCCCCTTCTGGGACGGCTCCACTTACCGGATACCGGCCCAAGTAGTGATTGGCGTTGGCGTGAAGGGGAGCTGACCATGCCCGACGACATCTGGAAGCGCCTCCGCAGGCTGGGCACGCGCGTCGAGGACGAGTTGTTCGACCTCACCGAGGAGGAGGAGGCGGAGGACGAGTCCCAGGGCCGGAATACGATCGTCGCCCTGCTGAACGCGTTCCTTACCGTCTGGAAAACCAACGAGGCCAACTACCTCGAGCGGGTGTTGGGCCTGGCGGGCCTGGGGAGCCTCCTCTGGCTCGTCATCGGCGACCGGGGCATGGGGGTGAAGAAGGCGCCGCTGCGCATCGCCACGGGCACCTTCGCCGCCGTCTGGTTCCTCCCCGGGCTCATCGCCAGCGTCGGGCTGCTCCGCAACCTGGGTTTCGAGAACCTGCGCGCGTGGCGCATCTACCCCCTGCTCCTCACCGGGACGGCGGGCGGCCTCATCAGCTTCCGCGCCGTCTTCGGCGAGCTGTCGCAGCAGCGGATGCGGCCCGTCCGGCGGGAGGAGCCGGAGGCCGTCGCCGAGGGGTAGGGGCCGCCGCTCGTGCCCTGCTACACCATGCTTGGGTAAGGCTTTAGCCTAACCCGGCGAAGGGGGGGACACATGCGGGGGTCAGGCTTTAGCCTGACAGCGTGCCTGGGGTAGGGTTACCATAGACTGACCAGAACGACTGTGAGTGTCTACAGGCGATTCGACAGCCGACTTTTTCCTTCCTTAGTGACCACGAACGTAGCTGGCCGCAAAGCCATTTTCCGGTCCGGAACAGCGTCCCGTCTGTTAATCGAGGTCCTCTTGGAGGTGCGCTCAGAGACAGGGTTTCGGCTTCTGGCGTTCGTCGTCATGCCGGACCGCTGCCATCTGGTTTTGTCAGCACTTGCTGAACGTCCCCTGCCCGACGTGGTCCGGCTCATCAAAGGCCGCTTTGCCCGTCGATATAATCTAGTGACTGGCAGCAGCGGTGCCTTATGGCAGAGCCGCTACCATGAGCGCACGTTGCGCAGCGAGACAGAATTGATCTCCGCGGTGGAATACGTTCACGCCAATCCGGTATCGTCCGGACTCTCCGCTGCCATTGAACGTTACCCGTGGTCCTGGGCCAGCGGCCACTATCCGATTGACTTGGCGGCCTATCTGAGTCAGGCTGAAGCCTGACCCGCCGAATGAGAGAATTTGCTAGGGGTAAGGCTGAAGCCTGACCCGCCGATTGGGGGGACACATGTCCGATAGGACCTACCGCATCGCCGTCATACCCGGCGACGGCACGGGGCCGGAGGTGGTGCGCGAGGGGCTGAAGGTGCTGGAGGCCGCCGCCCAGGCCAGCGGCTTCAAGTACGACACCGCCGTCTTCGACTGGGGCGGCGACCGCTACCTCCGCACCTCCGCCAAAGGCGGATCCGCCTCCGGCGGAGGCGAGACCCTTCCCCCCGGCGGCCTCGACGAGCTGCGCCGGTTTGACGCCATCTACCTGGGCGCCGTCGGCCACCCGGAAGTACCGCCGGGCGTCCTGGAGCGCGACCTCCTCCTGGCGATCCGCTTCGGCCTCGACCAGTACATCAACCTGCGGCCGGTGAAGCTCTACCCGGGCGTGGACTGCCCCCTCAAGGACAAGGGCCCGGAGGATATCGACTTCGTGGTGGTGCGGGAGAACACGGAGGGGCTGTACAGCGGCATGGGCGGCTTCCAGTACAAGGGGACGCCACAGGAGGTGTCGACACAGGTGCACATGACGACGCGCTTCGGGGCCGAGCGCTGCGTCCGCTTCGCCTTCGACCTGGCCCGGAAGCGGGACAAGAAGCAACTGCACCTGGTGGCGAAGACCAACGTCCTCACCTACGTCCACGACACCTGGTGGCGCGCCTTCAACGAGGTCGGCGACGCCGACTACCCGGACGTCCGCCGCGAGTACGCCCACGTCGACGCCGCCTGCATGTGGTTCGTCAAGAACCCGGAGTGGTTCGACGTCATCGTGGTGGAGAACATGTTCGGCGACATCATCACCGACCTGGGGGCGATGATCCAGGGCGGCATGGGCATCGCCGCCGGGGGTAACATCAACCCGGACGGCGTCTCAATGTTCGAGCCCATCGGCGGGAGCGCGCCGAAGTACACGGGGCAGGGCGTCGTCTGCCCGCTGGCCGCCATCAGCGCCATCCAGATGCTGCTGGAGCAGCTGGGCGAGGCGGAGGCGGCCGCCCGCGTGGAGGCGGCCATCGTCAAGGCGCTGACAAGCGGCAGGATCAAGTCGCTGTCCGCCGGCCACATGGGGCTATCGACGTCAGAGGTGGGGGACCTGGTAGCTTTCTACATCTAGGAGGGCTCTCATGAGCGATGGCGAGCAACCGGGACCTGTACTCCAGATCACCGAGATCGTCTTCTGCAAAGCTTCAGTGTGGCGGCGATTTATCGCTCAGGAGTCGCCACCCTTCCTGGCGGCGCTGCGGGAGGCCCCGGGTCTCCTGGGCCGACGCTTCTACTCGGAGAACAAGCCACCGCCCCGAGCCATCCCGCACTGGCTTCTCTGGATCGCCACCTTCTGGCTGGCCCTAATCGGCCTGCCGGTGAACAAGCCCTGGCGGCAGCTGTCCGTCGTCTGGTGGCAGGACCGTGACAGCCTTTCGCAGTGGAACAACCAGCCCGCCAACGTACGCCTGCGCGACTGGCTAAACGGCCATGCGCCCCGCACCCTTTCCTACTGGACTACCCAGATCGAAGGCGTGCGCGCCCTGACCCTGGGTGATGACGTAGGCCCGCCCAAGGAATAACGGGCCCAGCTGCCGGATGGGCCTGTCGACGTCAGCGGTGTGGGACCTGGTGGCGGGGCTGGTGTAGGTGCTAGCCACATCAATTGAAAACTGCGCAGTTAGCCAGCAAGAAGGCCACGAGGTCGCGCTTGAACTTCCATGCGTAATGAGTCGGAAACGGGAGGCTCACGAAGTGCGGCGGGGATGTTGGAAGGCCCGCGTTTTTCAAACCCAAATCGACGTGAGGGTGCACTGTCACTTTTACGGTGATCACGTGATCAGGCCGCCTCTGCCTAAGTAACCGTGTCAGCCGTTGGGAGCCTGCGGCAATCTCACGTGTCGTCAGTTCTGTTTCAGGACGCTTCCAGAGGTCCACCAGGTAGAAACCGTTCCGTTGGAACTGGCGGAGGAATGCCTCCCCCTCTGCCGCCACCTTCCCATATGCTTCGGTGAACGCCTTCCGTGTTTCCCGAAAGAGGATGGAGTTCGCGCTGTAAAAGAATGTTCCGCTCCGTGGAGGCGGAGATTCACCAACCAGCAGAAAACGTAGAGGCGCACTTAATCGAACGGGGTCGTAGCGACGGCGGACGTGCTCCCAGTCGACCATCGCGTCCCCCTAATCAAACACCATCTTCTTGTTGCCGTAGACGAGGATGCGGTTGCGGAGGTGCGGGCCTGCCTGCCGGCAGGCAGGCTCACCACCCGCGCCAGCACCACAAACTCAGCGGCGCCCTTGGGGGCTCCGCTGAACGGACGCCTGCACGTGGCGCCTTTCAGACGAAGATCTTGATGTCCTGACCCAACTGCCCGATGAGCTTTTCGACTGTGGGGCGGCGGGGTATGTCACGCAGGTCTACGGCGCCGCTGACGCCCAGGAACTCGATCCCCACTACGCCGCCATCGGCCGAATAGTCGATTATACGCGCATCATCGATGCTTACCGAGCGCGTAACCGTCTCTTCGGTGAGACGCACGTAGATTGCGTCGGCCTCACCGTCATATTCAGCGTACGGGCGGAAACCTTTACCCATCGCTAGTCGCCTTCCCAGACCACCGTCCGCACCTCGGGCGGGTCGCTGTCCCGTGTCACGTACACCTTCAACCGTCGGCCTTGGTACCAGCCGATGTAAATTATCGCAGGTTTGGCGCCCTCGCGGAAAGGAGCTGGCCTGCTGACGTTCGTAATTTTGCAACACCTGCTCGACTGCTTCCTCCGGAATTTGGCGCTCTCGCATCCGCCGCCGGGCGTAGGGAATGATCCTGGGTTCCACTAGCTCTTCATCGTGCCTGGTTACGAGTCAAGCTCGGGGCCACCCGTCGCTAATCAAACACCACCGTCTTGTTCCCGTAGACCAGCACGCGGTTGCGGAGGTGGAGGCTCACCGCCCGCGCCAGCACTACCTTCTCCAGGTCCCGCCCCTTGCGCACCAGGTCCGCCACCGAGTCGCGGTGGCTCACCCGCGCCACGTCCTGCTCGATGATCGGCCCCTGGTCCAGCTCCGCCGTCACGTAGTGGGCCGTCGCCCCGATGATCTTGACCCCGCGCTCGTAGGCCTGGTGGTAGGGGCGCCCGCCGGCGAAGGCCGGCAGGAACGAGTGGTGGATGTTGATCATGCGGTTCGCGTAGCGGGAGACGAACTCGCCGCCCAGGACCTGCATGTAGCGGGCGAGCACCACCAGGTCGATTCGCTCCTCCTCCAGCTTCGCCAGCATCCGAGCCTCCTGCGCCGCCTTCGTCTCCGGCGTGACCGGGAAGTGCTGATACTGCACGCCGAAGCTCTCGGCCACGGGCCGCAGGTCGGGGTGGTTGCTCATCACCAGCGGTACCTCCGCCCGGAGCTCGCCGGCCCGCTGCCGCCAGAGGAGGTCGTAAAGACAGTGCTCCAGCTTCGAGACCAAGACGGCCATCCGCGGCACGTAGTCGGAGAAGCGTAGTTCCCAGGTCATGCCGAAGCGCTGGGCGATGGGCCGGAACGCCTCGCCGACCTCGTCGCGCGCGACGCGGAAGCCGGCCAGCTCCCACTCGAGGCGCTGGAGGAAGATGCCGCGCTCCTGGTCCGTGTGCTGGTCGGCGTGGATGATGTTGCCGTCGTGGCGGAAGATGAAGTCGGAGACGGCGGCGACCAGCCCCTTCTGGTCGGGGCAGGAGATGAGGAGGGTCGCCGTAACGCCCTTGTCGTCCATCTCGATTAGGTGACGCAATTATAGCAGCGGCGTCGCCAAGTCCTTGAAGGCCAGTTTTGAGCCTGACCTTGCCCGGTCATTCCGAGGAGCGGAGCGACGAAGGAATCCCACCCCTCGCCCGCGCCAGCGGCAAGTGTGAGATTGCTGCGCTCCCTCCGGTCGCTCGCAATGACGCTGGTCATGCCTCCGAGGGACGGCTCCCTTTCGCCAGCTACCGCATTTCGCTAAACTGGGGCCACAGCAGGCAGGGGGACTCCATCGTGGCCACTATCGAACTGTACGACACGACGCTGCGCGACGGCACCCAGATGGAGGGGATCAGCCTCTCCGTCGAAGACAAGCTGAAGATCGCGGCGAAGCTAGACGAGCTCGGCGTCCACTACATCGAGGGCGGCTACCCGGGCTCCAACCCCAAGGACGCCGAGTTCTTCGCCCGGGCTAGGTCGCTCGGGCTGAAGAACGCCAGGCTCGCCGCCTTCGGCTCCACCCGCCGCGCCGGCGCCAGCGTCAAGTCGGACGCCAGCCTCAAGACGCTGGTGGAGGCGGGCACCTCCGTCGTCACCATCGTGGGTAAGGCGCACGACCGCCACGTCACCCACGTCCTCGAGACCACCCTCGAGGAGAACCTGGCGATGATCGGCGACTCCGTCCGCTACCTCAAGTCGCACGGCCTCACCGTCTTCTTCGACGCCGAACACTACTTCGACGGCTTCGCCTCCGACCGCGACTACGCCCTCCAGTGCCTGAAGACGGCGGCGGGCGCCGGCGCCGACTGCGTGGTCCTGTGCGATACCAACGGCGGCACGGTCACCTCGGCCGTGCGCGACGTGGTGAGCGCCGCCGTCGCCCAGGTGAGCTGTCCCGTCGGCATCCACGCCCACAACGGCGCTGACCTGGCGGTGGCGAACACCATGGTGGCCATAGAGGCGGGCGCTACCCACGTCCAGGCGGCCGTGAACGGCTACGGCGACATGTGCGGCAACGCCAACATGATGAGCGTCATCGCCAACCTGAAGCTGAAGATGGGCCTCGATGTCGTGACCGACGGGCAGCTTGGCCTCCTGACCGAGGTCTCCCGCTACGTCAGCGAGATCGCCAATCTGCCACCGAACCCTCGCCAGCCCTACGTCGGCACGGCCGCCTTCGCCCACAAGGCGGGGCTGCACACGGCGGCGCTGGCCAAGGAGGAATGGTCGTACCAGCACGTCGACCCGGCGGCCGTCGGCAACGACACCCGCATCCTCATCTCGGAGCTGGGGGGCAGCCGCGGCATCCTCACCAAGCTCCAGGAGCGGGGCATCAAGATGGAGCGGCGGGAGGCGCAGCGACTGCTGGAGCAGGTCAAGCTGATGGAGAGCCGCGGCTACCAGTACGAGGGCGCCGAGGCGTCCTTCGAAGTGCTGGTGCACCGCAGTCGGCCCGGCTACCGCCCACCCTTCGAGCTGGAGGACTTCATGGTGGTCGAGCGCCGCCACCACGGCCCGGGCGAGCGTGAGATGCTGTCCGAGGCGATGGTGAAGATCCGCGTCGGCGACGAGGTGGTCCACACCGCCGCCGAGGGCAACGGCCCCGTCAACGCCCTGGATGCCGCCACCCGCAAGGCCCTGGTGCAGTTCTACCCGACGCTGGGCGCGGTCAAGCTGGTCGACTACAAGGTACGCATCATCGACACCGCCGCCGGCACCGGCGCTTCCGTCCGCGTCCTCATCGAGTCGACCGACGGCGACCACAGCTGGACCACCGTCGGCGCCTCGACGGACATTATCGAGGCGTCGTGGCTGGCCCTCGCCGACAGCCTGGAATACTGGCTTACGAAGACGGGCGGCCCCGCCCGCTAGCGATGTGCTAACATGAGATCTGCCGTGGCAGGTAAGACGACGACGCCGTCTAAAGGCTATGTCCTCCTCACGTTCCGCGTCTATCCAGAGCGCGCGCAGTGGGTCTCCGAGTGCGCTGAGCTCGGGACGGCCAGCTGCGGCGACAGCATCGAAGAGGCCCTGGCCAATATCAAAGACGCCACGGTCCTCTACCTGAACACGATAGAGGGCAACGGTAGCAGAGAGAAGGTGTTCCGGCAGCGCGGGATAAAAGTGGTCGCCGGGGAACCCCCGGGTGCAGCGGAGGTGCGCGGTCGCGCTAGGCCCAACGAACTCCTCACGGCCTACGTCCACCCAATAGCGGCGTGACCAAGCTGCCCTCGTGCTCCTAGCGACGAGGTAATCCGTGCCCTCCAGCGAGCCGGCTTCGAGCCAGCCCGGACGCCCGGCAGCCACCTCACTATGGAGAAGCGGGAAGCGAGCGAAGTGATCACCACCGTGATACCCCTGGGAAGACGGGAGTTGCCCCGCGGGACCCTGCGCGGCATTCTTCGTCTGGCCCGGCTCACCCAGGACGACTTTAGGCGCCATCTCAGGAGCTAGTCGATGTCCCAGCACTGGGCCGAGAAGTCCTTCTGGCTCGCCACCGCCGGCGATTACCAGCCGGACCCGCCTCTTGAGGGCGACACCAAGGTTGACGTCGCCGTGGTGGGCGGGGGGTTCTGCGGCCTCTCCACCGCCTACTACCTGAAGCGCGCCGAGCCCAGCCTGCGCGTCGCCGTGCTGGAGCAGGAGGTGGTGGGGTACGGCGCCAGCGGCCGCAACGCCGGCTTCGCCATGACCCTGATGGGGATGACCCTGGGCCTCACCGCCCTCCGTTTCGGCAAGGAGAAGACGAAGCAAGCCCACGACTTCGCCCACCGGGCCGTCGATCACATCGGCCAGCTGGTCGACGCCCACGGCATCGACTGCGACTACGAGAAGCCGGGCCTGCTGACCGTGGCCCTCAACCCGGGGCAGGCTAAGCGTCTCCAGGGAGAGGTCCGCCTGGCCGAGTCGCTGGGCATGCAGGGCCTGCGCTGGCTGGACATGCACGAGGTGCGCGCTCAGGTGCACTCGCCCATGTACCTGGGGGCACGGTGGGAGGAGCAGTGCGCCCTCATCAACCCCGCCAAGTTCGTGCGGGGGATGAAGCGCGTCGCTCAGGAGCAGGGTGTCGAGGTCTACGAGACGACCCCCGTCACTGCCTTCCACCACCGGCCCGTCCCGCGGCTGGAGACGCCGCGCGGAAACGTGGAGGCGGAGAAGGTCGTCTTCGCCACCAACGCCTTCTCGGCCTGCTTCCCCCAGCTAGCGGCCAAGCAGTACCCGGTCTTCACCTACATCGTCCTTACCGAGCCGCTGAGCGAAGAGCGGCTCCAGGCCATCGGCTGGAAGAGCCGCCAGGGAATCGAGGATGGGCGCAACTTCATCCACTACTACCGCCTGACCGCCGACAACCGCCTCCTCTTTGGCGGCGCCGACGCCCAGTACTACTTCGGCGCCCCCCTGGACCGCGACCAGAGCCCGCGAGTCTTCCGCATGCTGGAGCAGGACCTGGCGCGCATGTTCCCACCCCTCAAGGACGCGCGCATCGACTACCGCTGGGGCGGGCCGGTCTCCGTGCCGCTGGACTTCTTCCCCGCCTTCGGCTACCTGGGGAAGGACAAGCGGGTCGCCTACGCCCTCGGCTGCATGGGCCACGGCGTGGCCCTGATGAACATGGCCGGCCACATCATGCGCGACCTGGTGCTCGAGCGGGAGTCCGAGTTCACCGAGTTGTTCTTCGTCAACCGCACGGTCATCCCCCTCCCGCCGGAGCCCATCCGCTGGGCCCTGGGCGAGACGATCCGGCAGGCGCTCAAGCTCCAGGACCGCTGGGAGGCCATCAAGGAGTCGAAAGTCGAAGCGGCGGCCGGCTAGGGCGGGGCGTTAGACCAGGAACAGCAGCAGCGGCAGCAAGAAGATCGCTGCCAGGAAGAGGGCGAAGGCGGGCCGCTGGCGCATGACGCGCCTCGCTATTCCCAGGATCAGCCCCGAGTACGGCTTGTAGGCCAAAAGCAGCACCGGCAGCGATATCGCCGCCCCTACCACCATCTGCGTGAAGACGATGGTGAACCCCCGCGGCGACTCCAGCAGGAGGGCGGCGGCCATCGTGTCGACCCAGGTGGAGATGTTCGCCCCCATCACGTAGGGGATGATCTCCTGCCGGCGCACGTACCCCTTGAGCGATAGCGGGATCAGCAGGGTGAGGGAGATGGAGACGGACATGGTGAGCGTGGTCACCAGCAGGCCCAGCAGGAACATCATCAGCGGGCGGTGGAGCCAGTCCTTTATCCGCTCCACCCGCAGGCTGGGCTGCTCCAGGTTCGGCAGGGCGCGATCGAACACGGAGAAGCTGCCCAGCAGGAGTCCGGCCCCCAGCGCGAAAAGCGCCAGCCGCGGCAGGTGCTCCTTGCCAGCGTCGAGGGCCGGGCCGAA
Source organism: Chloroflexota bacterium (assembly GCA_016178045.1). Lineage (GTDB taxonomy): Bacteria > Chloroflexota > Dehalococcoidia > SM23-28-2 > JACOUE01 > JACOUE01. The sequence goes on along the minus strand of JACOUE010000070.1, from coordinate 27,060 downwards.
GGCGTAGTCCTTGAAGTCGACCACGAAGGCGGGGGTCGAGACCTGAACGTCGTTCAGCCAGCCCCGCTCCAGGATGAAGGAGCCGATGGGCACCACGGGCGCGTAGATGGTGAACGTGGTGAGTAGCGCGACAACGCCGATGAAGATGCCGTCGGCGCTGCGGCGGTGGCCCAGGTAGTACAGGAAGCCGACGAACAGGACGATGAACGAGGCGCCCAGGCGGGAGCCGTTGAGCATGGCGAACGCCTCGGTGTCCGAGATGACGGAGCCGGCGAAGAGGCTGACGGCGATCGCCGCCACCGGCGAGCCGCTCATCGCCAAGTAGGCGAGGAGCCAGCCGAAGCCCAGGATGTTGACCGGCCCGTCCGCCGACACGGTGTCCAGCACCTCGGCGACGCCGCCGGCGCCGGTCTTCAGCACCTCAAGGGCGAATATGAACAGGACGACGGCGGCGCCGGCGTAGAGGGCGCGGACGGCGCCTCCCAGCAGCCAGCCGCGCGCCGCCCGCGTGGCAGCTGCGGCCAGAACAAGCTCCCGGGTTGTGGGCGTTCCCTCGAGGCGCTCGCGCTCCATCAGCGGGCGGGACGCCGCCCGCTCCAGAGGCTCAGACGGCATAGCGCGGAGTGGTCCTCTCCTGCATCGCTTCCATCAGCACCTGCGCCACCTCGGGCCGGGTGAACTCCGGCGGCGGCGCGACGCCGCTCTTCAGCATCTCCCGCACCTGCGTTCCCGACAGGATCACGCGGGCCTCGTCGTCGTGCGGGCAGGTCTTGGCGCTGGCCATGCCGAAGCAGGCGTGGCAGTAGAAGGTGTTGTCGAAGAACATGGGCGTGATGCCCAGCTCCCCCGGCCCGAACTCCTCGAAAATGCGCTGGGCGTCGAACGGCCCGTAGTAGTTACCCACGCCGGCGTGATCACGCCCGACGATGAAGTGGGTGCAGCCGAAGTTCTTGCGCACCAGCGCGTGGAAGATCGCCTCGCGGGGGCCGGCGTAGCGCATCGCCGCCGGGTTGACCGCCAGCAGGACGCGGTCCGCCGGGTAGTAGCGCTCGAGGAGGACCTCGTAGCAGCGCATGCGAACGTCGGCGGGGATGTCGTCGTCCTTCGTCTCGCCCACGATGGGGTGGAGGAGGAGGCCGTCCACCGTCTCCAGGGCGCACTTCTGGATGTACTCGTGGGCGCGGTGCACCGGGTTGCGGGTCTGGAACCCCACCACCGTCCGCCACCCCCGCTCCGCGAAGGCGGCGCGCGTCCGGGCAGGGTCAAGGCGGTGCTGCGGGAAGTCGTCGTGGCGGGGGCGGTTCACGACGGTGACCCGGCCCGCCAGGAGGACATCCCCCTGGGCGTAGACAGCCGCGACGCCGGGGTGGGCGTCGTCCGTGGTGCGGTAGACCTCCTCCGCCTCGTGGCGCTTGTCGTAGAGGAAGACCTCCTGGAGGTCCAGGACGGCGAGCAGCCGGCCCGACTCGTCCTGGAGGGCGACGCCTGTCCCTTCGGTCAGGCCTTCGGCCTCGTCCGCGCTGACCGGCAGCGTGACGGGCATGGGCCAGACCAGGCCGCCGGCCAGGCGCATCTCGTCCACCACCCGGCGGTAGTCCTCCTTCCCCATGAACCCCTCCAGGGGGCTGTAGCCGCCGATGGCCAGCATCTCCAGGTCGGAGATGAGGCGCGGCGAGAGCAGCACGGCGGGAAGCGAGCCGGCGCGCTCCAGCAGCGCCTCCCGCTCCTCGCCCTCGGCGATGGGGTTGACCAGCCGGCCGCCGTGGGCGGGGATGGTCTCGCTGGGGACAGTCTGTTCCGTCAACATGACCTCTATCGGGCGACGGCCCAGGAGGGCTCCAAGTAGCCGAGCTCCTCCAGGCGTCGCACCAGTTTGGCGAGGCTCTCGTCCTCGTTCTCCTTGTCGGTCTCCAGGAGCACTTCGGGCTTGAGGGGCTCCTCGTAGGGGTCGGAGACGCCGGTGAAGTTGGGGATCTCGCCCTTGAGGGCCTTGGCGTACAGCCCCTTGACGTCGCGGCCGGTCAGCACGTCGATGGGGCACTTCACGTACACCTCGACGAAGTCGCCGATGTCGCGGCGGACCTCATCGCGTATCTCGCGGTAGGGCGAGATGGCGGCGGCGATGGTCGCCACGCCGTTGCGGGCCAGCAGCTTGCACACGAACCCGATGCGGCGGATGTTCGTGTCCCTGTCCTCCTTGCTGAAGCCCAGCCCCTTGCTCAGGTTGGTGCGGATGATGTCGCCGTCCAGCACCTCCACCTTCAGCCCGCGTTCCCGCAGGACCGACTCCAGCCTTCGGGCGAGCGTGGACTTGCCCGCCCCCGACAGGCCGGTGAACCATACGACGAAACCTCGATCCAAAGCTGCCTCCCTTCGCCAGGTAATTGTTGTCGTATATGACAACGAAGGGCTTGTATCCGATGTTATCGCCCTGCTTGTATTTCAGCGCCGCATAATTTACAATGGTTGCCATCATGAACTCGAATGGCTCGTCCATCCGCGCCATCTCCCGCTTCTTCGAGGGCGACCTCCAGCAGCTGCGCTCGTTCTACTACGCCGCCACCCACCGCAGCTTCACCCGCGCCGCCCACGAGCTGGCCACCGGCCAGCCCTCCATCAGCAACCACGTCAAGCAACTGGAGCAGGTGCTGGGCACGTCCCTCTTCCAGCGCCAGCGCCGGGGCGTGGAGCTGACCCCGGCCGGCCGCATCCTCTTCGAGCTGGCCGCGCCGCTGGTCGAGGGGATCGACCGCCTCCCCCACGAGCTGACCGAACGCGCGGCGGCCCTCACCGTAAGCGAGGTGCGCTTCGCCGCCGGCCAGGAGATGCTGCTCGACTTCCTGGCCCCGGTGGTCCAGGCCTTCCGGCACGACAACCCCAGCGTCCGCCTTGTCGTCCACGCCCGCGTGCGCACGGAGGCCCAGGCCATGGTCGCCCGCGGCCAGATCGACTTCGCCGTGGCCGCCCGCGCCGGCCTGCCGCCGGGCCTCGACTACCAGGAGGTGCTGGCGGACGACCTCCTCCTGATCGTCCCGCCGGACCACGACCTCGCGGCCCGGGCCGAGGTCTCGCTGGCGGAGATCGCCCGCTTCCCCCTCCTCATGCCGGACACCCGCTCCTCCACGCGGCGGGTCATCGAGGACGCCTTCGCCCAGGGCGGGGTGGAGCTGACGATCGCCATGGAGCTGGAGCGCTGGCAGGTGATCAAGGAGTTCGTCGCCCTGGGCCAGGGCATCGCCCTGGTGCCCGCCTTCTCCCTGGGCGACGACCGCCGCCGCTTCGCCCTCCCCCGCGTCCGCTACGACTTCCCCCGCCTGTCCTACGGCATCATCACCCGCGCCGGCGCCTACCTGAACCCGGCCGCCCGCGCCTTCATCGACGCCGTCCGCACCCGCAGCGGCCTCCGCCCGGCGGAAGCGTAGCGTGCCGCGAACAGACGTTATAGGATAGGGCGGAGACAGACCGCCGCTTGTGGAGAAGGGGTTATCGTGACGGGTAACAGCTCGAAAGTCCTGGTGCTGGGGTTGGACTGCGCTACGCCCCAGTTGGTGTTCGACCGCTTCGCCGGCGAGCTCGAGAACCTGGGCCAGCTGCGCCGGGAGGGCGTCTGGGGGGAGCTGACCAGCGTCATCCCCGCCATCACCGTGCCCGCCTGGGCCTGCTCCATGACCAGCCGCGACCCCGGCCAGCTGGGGATATACGGCTTCCGCAACCGCAAGGACTACTCGTACGAGGGACTGGCCTTCGCCAACGCCGCCGCCGTCCGAGAGCCCGCCGTCTGGGACATCCTCTCCGGCCTCGGCAAGCACGTCATCGTTATCTCCGTGCCCCCTTCCTACCCGCCGGCCCCCGTAAACGGTTGCCGCGTCGGCTGCTTCCTCACCCCGAACACCGACAGCGACTACACCTACCCGGCCGAGCTGAAGTCCGAGATCGCCTCCGTCGTCGGCGAATACATGATCGACGTTCCCGAGTTCCGCAGCGAGGACAAGGAACGCATCCTCAAGCAGGCCCAGGAGATGGCCGCGCGCCGCTTCCGGCTCCTGCGCCACCTGCTGAAGACCCGGCCCTGGGACTTCGCCATGATGGTGGAGATCGGGCTGGACCGCGTCCACCACGGCTTCTGGCAGCACTTCGACGAGACGCACCCGAAGTACGAGCCCGGCAGCCCCTACCGCGACGCCGTCCTGGACTACTACCGCCTGCTCGACCGCGAGATCGGCGCGCTGCTGGCGGAGCTTGACGGCGACACGACGGTAATCGTCATGTCGGACCACGGGGCCAAGGCGATGCTCGGGGGCGTCTGCATCAACGAGTGGCTCATCCAGGAGGGCTACCTGCGCCTCAAGTCGCCGCCGGACGGCCCAACTCGCTTCGCCTTCGAGGCGGTCGACTGGGCGCGGACGAAGGCCTGGGGCGAAGGCGGCTACTACGGCCGAGTCTTCATCAACGTCCAGGGCCGCGAGCCGCAGGGTACCGTCCCGCCGGACGAGTACGAGGCGTTCCGCGACAAGCTGTCGACCAGGCTGGCCGCCATCCCCGACCACGAGGGCCGGCCCTTGGTCACCCGCGTCTTCAAGCCGGAGCAGATCTACAAGGAGTGCCGCAACGTCCCGCCCGACCTCATCGTCTACTTCGGCGACCTGGACTGGCGGGCCGTGGCCCAGGTGGGGACGGGCAGCGTCTACACCTTTGAGAACGACACCGGGCCCGACGGCGCCAACCACGCCCAGCACGGCATCTTCGTCATGCGCGGCCCCGGGATCCAGGGCGGACGCCGCCTGGACGGGCTCCAGATCGTGGACTGCGGGCCTACGGTGATGGAGCGGCTGGGGCTGCCGGTGCCGACGGAGATGATCGGCCGGCCCATCCGGTAGGTCTTACCCGGACTTCGCTTCCGCCTTCCGCGCCTGCGTCGTCTCGACGCCTTCCACCGAGCTCATGAACCAGGCGGCGCTGCCCGCCAGCCGCGTGACGGCCTGGATAAGGAACCACAGCAGTCCCAGGGCGACGCCGGCCTCGCTGCTGAAGCCGGCGCCCGCCACCGCCGCCGTAAGGATGCCCTCGCGGGGGCCGAGGCCGTTGATGGAGATGGGCAAAAGCGTGGTCAGGCGTATCGCGGCGAAGGCGGCGATAAGCGCCGGGTACGACAGGTCAATGTCCAGCGAGCGCGATACCAGCAGGACGGAGGCCACGGTGAGGAGCGAGGCCACGAGGTTCAGCAGGACCAGCCAGGCCAGCACCGACCGCGGCGTCCGGCGGAGGTCGTCGACCGCGGCGGTGACGTCGTCCACCAAGGCCTTTATCCAGCGGTAGGAGAGCAGACGGCGTAGCAAGGGCCGTCCCAGCCAGGCGACGGCGCCCAACACCAGCAGAGCTGCCGTCGCCGCCGCCAGGCCCAATCCCACCCCCTGCAGCACCCGCGTCGACTCGGCCGAGAGATAGGCCGCGCTCACCAGCAGCAGGAAGACCATGGTGACGAGCTCGATCAGGCGGTCGGCGACATCCACGATGACCCCTCGGGGCACGGAGCGCTTGTCGGCGGCGAGGATCGCGACGCGGGCGAGGGGTGCGGCGCCCCGGGGCAGGCCGAGCCCGGCCGACCAGCCGATGAGGAACAGCTTCACGTAGCTCCGCACCTTCTGGTACCCCAGCTTCAGTGTCTGGGCCAGGCCCACCCACGCCACCATCTTCACCAGCAGGCCTAGGCTGAACACGACCAGCGCCGCCACCAGCAGTCCGGGCTGGGCGTCGCCCATCAGCTTCAGCCCGCCTATGATGTCCACGCCGAGGAAGCTGAGGGCGACCAGAATCAGCAGGCCCAGGCTGCGCAGGAGCCAGGGCAAAAGGCGGCGAAAGAGGCTCTTCTTGGCAGAAGCATCTGCCCGCGGGACGGCGGGCTCCGCCGTGGCCGGCGCACTCCCTGCTTCCTCCACGTCTGTCCCCCGCGCGCCCATCAGTCGATGTACCCCAGGTCGGCCAGGCGCTTGGCGATCTGGGCCTCGTCCTCCGCGGTGTAGCCGTCGGAGCCGGATGCCTGCGAGGGGACGGCCTGTTCGTGCACCACCTGGGGCGCCCGCTCATTCAGGAACTCGTCGCGCACGGCGTCGACCAGGACCTTGCCGTCCATCCAGTCGGGAATGGGCTGGCCGAGCAGGGCGAGCACCGTGGGGGCGATGTCCACGATGCTGGCGCCGTTCATTCGGACGCCGGCCTTCGCGTTCGGCCCGGAGACGAGGACGATGCCGTCCAGGCTGTGGCTGCCCGTCTGCTTGTTCTGCGGCGGGCCGATCCAGCGCTTCGAGGAGAACTGGAGGAAGCCGCGGTTGTGATAGCGGAGGCCGGTGGTCAGCAGCAGCAGGTCGGGGCCGTCCTGGGCGAAGGGGCCGTCGTAGGCCTCACCGCCGCGGACGACCTTCTCGACGAGCGGCTCGCCGGTCAAGGGGTGGCGCATCGCCAGGAGGTCGCGCTCCAGCTCCTGCGCTACCGTCTCGTACTCCTCGGGGGCCACGCAGCCCTTCGGCTCGCGGCCCTTGAGGTTGATGTAGATCGAACCCAGCGGGCTGCCGTAGCAGTAGGCCCGCGTCCGCTCCCAGTCGACGTCGTCCAGCGACAGGAAGAAGCGGTCGGCCAGGGCCAGAACCCCAGACTTCCGCGCCTCGACGGAACGCCGCACGGCCTTGGGAGCGCGGCCGTAGACATGGCGCCTGAAGAACTCGGGTGTGATGCCCAAGGCGTACAACAGCCTCCGCAGCGTAGTTAGGGAGCCCCGCTTGAACTTCATCCAGCCCCGCTGCCAGAGCCAGATATTCAGATAAAGCTCCTCGTAGAACGGCCCGCCACCGTGGTCGGACATCATCACCACGTCGGCGGAGTCGCCGGCCGCCGCCACGATCCGGCCGACGCACTCGTCGACGGTGCGGTAGACGTCGAGGACGGCGTTCTGCACCTTCACAGGGGCCTCGGGGTCGTGCCGCGGGTGCTCGGGGTCGAGGCAGTGCCAGAAGTGGTGGTGGACGGCGTCCGTCACTTGGAACTGGACCATAAAGAGGTCCCACGGCTCCAGTCGGTCCATCATGTGGAGGGCGGCCCCCGTGACCGCCTGCGAGTAGTCGTAGCAGGCCTGGAGGAAGCCGTCCACGTCCGCTGTGGCCTGGGCCAGTCCGGGCGGGTACTTGTGCTTCCCCTGCGTCAACGCCTGGAGCTCGGCGCCGAGCCCTGGCGGGTGGGTGTACTCGCGGTCCTGCTCCGGCACCGGTATCCCCGGCACCAGCATGCCGTTGAGGCGTTCGGGAGGGTACGTCGCCGGGGCGTTGAGGACGCCGATCTTCAGGCCGGCCTCGCTGAGGATGCGGAACATCGTCTTCGCCCGGCGGGCGGAGGCGTGCACCGGGGAGAGGCGGTAGCTCTCCGGCCGGCGCTGGAAGAAGCCGAAGATGCCGTGCTTGCCCGGGTTGGTGCCGGTGTACATCGACGTCCAGCACGAGGGCGTGATGGGCGGCAACGTGCAGCGGAGGGCGCCCCAGGTGCCCTTGTGCCGCAGGCGCTCGATATTGGGGAGGAGGCCTTCCCTGGCCCAGGGGTCCATCGTCTGCCAGGTAGCCCCATCCAGGCCAATAAGGAGGACCCTGCGGCCGTTAGAAGCCATCCTTAGCGTTGACCCCCCGACGAGCGCGGCCGTCTCTGGGCGAGGATGATGAAGCGCCGGCTCAGCGAGGCGATATTTCCGAAGACCACGTCCAGCATGCGGATGGCCGTGCTTCCGAAGTCGGGTGAGAAGCCGGAGACTGTCTCTATGCGGAAACCGTGGTGGTCCAGAAGCTCGCGCATGCAGCGCAAGGTGGCCGCGTGGACGTGCCCCAGGGGCGCGCCCTTAGAAGGGCCCTTCCGATATATGGGGAGCATCCCTGCTGCCACCTCCCGCGACACCTCCACCTCTCGTGGCTGGAAGCCGAGGAGGAGGGCGGCCCGGTTTATGTAGCTGCCCAGATTCGGCATCGAAAGGAGGAACCAGCCGCCGTCCCGCAGGACCCGCGCCGCCTCCGCCACCGCGTTATCGTAAAAAACCAAGTGCTCGAACACCCCGAAGGACGTGGCAAGATCGATGCTAGCGTCGGCGATGGGCAGGGGCTGCTCGTTGAGGTTGGCGTTTATCGTCCGGACGCCGCGGACCGACGCCCGCTCCAGCCGCTCCTCGTCCACGTCCACGCCGAGGGGCTGGGCGATGCCCAGGCGCCCGGCGATGTGCATGGTCAGCCCCCCGATGCCACAGCCCAGGTCCAGGAGGCTATTGGGCCTGTTGTCTTCGGGAAGATCTTCCAGGCGCCTCAGTACCCTGTGCAGGCGGCCCAGGTCGCGGACGGTCGCGCTTACGGCGTAGTCGTCGTCGGTCAGCTCCTCGGGCAGCTTAAGTCGCGCCAACGTCCCCTCCCTCGAACGGCTCAGTTCCCCCGGCAGGAGTTGCTCCCGCCGAGACCAAGGTCCGATAAACCTCCACGGTTTGGGCGGCGATGGGCTCCCAGCTGAAGCGGGCCGCCACCTCAGCGGCGTCGGCCGCCAGCTTCCCCCGCAACCGCTCGTCTGTCAGGATTTTAGCAATCGCTGATGCCAGGGCACCAGCGTCATCGGGAGGGATCACGGCCTGCGCGTCCTGCACCAGCTCCGGCAGCCCGCCGACGCTGGTGACGACCATCGGCTTGGCGAAGAAGAGGGCGAGGGTGCCCACGCCGCTCTGGGCGTCGAACTGGGAGTACGGCAGCACCACCACGTCCGCCGCCGCGAAGAACTCCTCGAGCCGATCCGCCGGGACGAAATCCAGGAACAGATGGAGGCTCGAGGCGATCCCCAAACCGTCGATGAGCCGCTGGAACGGCTCCCACTCCGTCCAGGGCTTACCGGCGACGACGAGCCTGGCCGGGGGGCAGGCCTTGAGCACCTCCGGCCACGCCTGGAGCAGCACCTCCACGCCCTTGTACGGGCGGATGTTGCCGAAACAGAGGGCGACGGGCGCCTCCGCCGGGATCTCCAGCTTCGCCCTCGCCTCTGCCGGCGAAAGACCCTTCAGCGGGCCCGCGGTCAGGATGCCGTGGGGGACGACGGAGACCGCGTTGGCCGAGCGGCCGTACAGCCGCCCGAGCGACTCACGGTTGGGCTCCGAATGCACGATGAAGCGCTGGCCGAAGGAGTAGATGGCGCGGTTAAGCGCCTTCTTCCACCAGACCCGCTCGTGGGGGTCGACGTTGTGGACGGTGACCACGACGCGCTTGCCCCTCAGCCTGGCGATGGCCAAGACGGTGGCGTAGACGGGGGCGAGGATGTAGCTCCACCACTGGGCATGGACCACGTCCCCATTGAGGGTCAGCCCCGCCCAGACCCACGACAGCGGGTTGTACCAGGCGAGGACGTTGCGCACCTTCACCCCGGGGTACTCGCCCCGGATGACCGAAGGGTCGACCGGTTCGCCGCCGGGGTAGAAACGGCGGGGGTAGATGCTGCGGAATCCGACGAACTCCAAGTCGAGGGTCTGGTCGGCGGCGAGGGCGCGGAGGAGATGGCTGGTGTAGGGCGAGACCCCCTTGATGGGGGGGAGACTTCCTACGAGGGTGACCTTCAGCTTGTCCTTAAGTGGATTGGCCGACGATACCGTCGGCGTCTGCACCCGCTCTCCTACACCCTTTTGAATCGCCACACTCTCGCTGTCTCTCGGGGGTCGGGGCTCATCGGCCGACGCCCAGGTAGGTCAGCCCGGCCTGCTCCACGAGTTGCCTGTCCAGGATGTTCCGGCCGTCCAGGACCGTGGCGCCGCGCATGGTGCGGGCGAGCCGCCGCCAGGGCAGGTCGCGGAACTGCGCCCAGTCTGTCATGACGATGAGGGCGTCGCAGTCTTTGGCCAGCTCCTCGACCGACTCGTGGTACTCCAGGGCCAACTCCGGGTGCTCGCGCTGGGCCCGCCGCTCCGACACCGGGTCGAAGCAGCGGACGCGGGCGCCCCGCTCCAGCAAGAGCGAGGCCACCTCCAGGGCGGGCGAGTCGGCCAGGTCGTCGGTGTTCGCCTTGAAGGCGAGGCCCAGGATACCAATGGTCGTCCCGTGATAGGAGCCAAGCGTGTTCTCCAGCCGCTCCACCAGCCGCCGGCGCTGGCGGGCGTTGGCCTCCAGCGCCGCCGCCACCACCGACATCTCGGACCTGTTCTGGGCTGCGGTGGAGAGGAAGGCGCGGGCGTCCTTCCCCAGGCAGGGCCCGCCCCAGCCCGGGCCCGCCTTCATGTAGTGCGGGCCGATACGCGGGTCGTAGCCCAGGCCGGCCGTCACCGTCTCGATGTCGGCGCCGACGGCCTCGGCCAGGGCCGCCAGCTCGTTAACGAAGGAGAGCTTCGTCGCCAGGAAGGCGTTGGCGGCGTACTTGATCAGCTCCGCGTCCACCGGCTTCGCCTCCAGCACGGGAGCGGAGGCGTAGCCCTCGGGACGCGGCGCGTCCTCCGGCGGGGTGAACCGCTGGTCGATCATCGGCGCGTAGAGCGTTCGCAATCTCTTCGCAGTCTCCGCGTCCTCGGCGCCGATGACGATGCGGTCCGGGTAGAGGGTGTCGAAGAGGGCGCTGCCCTCGCGCAGGAACTCGGGGTTGCTGGCCACGGCCGCGCGGGCGGAGCAGCCGCGGCGGTGGAGCGCGGCGTCGATGATGGCGCCCACCCGCTCGCAGGTCCCCGGCGGCACGGTGGACTTGACGACGACGGCGAAGTCCTGCCCGTCCGAGGCCAGCCGCCCGACATCATCGGCGACGGCTTCGACGGCGGAGACGTCGGCGCCGCCCTCGGGCAGCCCGGGCGTGCCGACGGCGATCAGGATGAAGTCAGCCGAGAGGTGAGCGGGCTCCAGTGAGGTGGCCAGCTCTATGCGGGAAGAGCGCCAGAGGGGCTCCAGGCCCGTCTCGTGGAAGGGGAGCGTGCCCTTCCGCAGACCTTCGATGAGCCCCTCATCGCGGTCGACCGCCGCTACCTCGTGGCCGAGGTACTCCAGCGCGACCGCGGTGGTGAGGCCCACGCGGCCCATACCCACGACGGTTACCCGCATCTGCTTCCTCCGGAGCCGCTGTCCTGACAGGGGCGACATTGGCGCAAGGCCGGACTGAGCACGGCCGAAAAGGAGTGAACTCTCTGGAGACTATAACGATGGCGCACTTGGACGGTTACGAATCGCAGGCCGCCGAGCGTTCACCATCTACAACGCCCTCACTTGAGCGAGGTTAACAGAACCTGCCGTCGTACGAGCCGCGCCCGAGCCGGGCCTGGCTACCCGTAACGTCCGCGATCCAACGCAGCGGACGCCGGACTGCCGGCGCGCCTCAGGCGTGCGTCCGCGGCGTATGCATCGCCCCGTTGGTGATCGGCTCCTCAATGTACAGGTCCCCGTTGCGGATCTTCAGGTTGAAGCCGCAGACGGGGTTAGTGCAAGCCCAGGCCTTGAAGTAGATGGCCGCACCCTGGCTGCCGAAGTCCGAGAAGGGGACGAGGTCGCCGGACTGGCATTTCTGGCACTTGGGGAAACTGGTCACCACTACCACTGGGTCCCTCCCACCTTAGACTGGCTGGCGCGGGGCGTTTCGTTCGGCGAGTATAACAGAGGCATTACCACTTGGCAAGCGCTTCATTAGCCTCTGGGGAAAGACAGACCAAAGTCCTGGCCCTTGAGGGTTGCTCTAGTGCTTGGCCCGAACCGAAGCGGGCTCGGGCTCTCCCGGGCCGACCTCAAGGGCCTCCGCCGGCTCGGGGAGCGACCAGCGGGCCTCGAACATCTGGCGGCGCTGCATGTAGATGATGTCCTCGGTGAGCTGCCGGTTCTTCGCCAGGGCGAGGCCGAAGAAGCTCCCCATGATCACCTGCATCCCCAGGATGACCAGGACGGCACCGATGATGAGGGATTGGATGTGGCCGCCGCCGCCGGAAGTGGCGAACAAGTAGAGAAAGCGGATGAACGCCGCCGACCCGGCCAGCATGAGGAGGGCGGCCGTCCCCATCAGGATATGGAACAGGCGGTGGACGGCGAAGCTCAGCACGGCCACCGACCCCGCCCGGTAGATGTGGGCGCCCACGCCGCTCATCAGCCGCGAGGGCCGGGCCACGTCCCTGGCGGGGAAGATCTTGTTCACGATCACCAAGTTGTGGTCCTTCGCCACGATAAGCGATTCGTGGGCGTAGGTGTACTTGGAGGTAATGGTGAGTCGCAACGCCGCCTCGCGGGAGTAAGCTCGGAAGCCGCTGGAGACGTCGGTCCCCTCCGGCAGGCGGTAGAGGAAGCTGAAGGTCCAGTTGGCGATGCGGTTACCCCACTTACGGGCGAAGCCCATATCCTGTAGCGCGCCGAGGGCGCGTGACCCGACGACGATGTCCGCCTGGCTACGGACGACCGGCTCCACGAGATCGGGGATGCGCGACTGGTCGTAGTGGTTGTCGGCGTCCGTGTTGACGATGCAGTCGGCGCCCAGCTGCAGGGCGGCGTCCAGGGCGTCGCGGAAGGTGACGGCCAGGCCGCGGTTCTTGCCGTGGCGCAGGACGTAGTCGGCGCCGGCGCGCTGCGCCTCCTCGACCGTCCTGTCGGTGGAGCCGTCGTCGTACACCAGCACCTGCAGGCGGTCGACGCCGGGGATGACCCGCGGGACGCTGCGGACCACCTCGCCCACGGTCTGCTCTTCGTTATACGCCGGGATGACGACGATCAGCTTAGTCAACGTGACTGCTCCCTTTTACCCGGATTCGCGGTCCGCTGTCAAGCCGCGAATAGCGTTCGCCCGCCGAATCCGCACTCGTGGTGCTCCGACATAAATAACGTCAGGAAGCGAGCAAGGTTAGTTTCGCCGCTGTCTGCCGCCCTCAACGGCACCGGTTCGCCCTCCTTGCGCCATCGTCGCCCCGAGCCTTACAATTTGTGAAACGTTGCGCAGAGAAGCCGCATCCGGTCCCTTGAACGAAAGCCTTCGCATCCCCCGGGCGCACTTTATCCGGTCCTCCTTCGGCCCGGGCGACCTCCTCCCCAGCCTCGTCGCGCTGTGGGATCGCCGCGGGCTGCTGTGGCACATGACCATCCGCCATCTGCGGGGCCAGTACAAGCAGTCGGTCCTGGGCTACGCCTGGGCGTTCGTGAACCCGCTGAGCCAGATGCTGATCCTCTCCTTCGTGTTCTCTCAGATAATCAGGGTGCAGACGGAGGGCATCCCTTATCCGCTTTTCGTGCTGATGGGACTCCTGCCCTGGATCTTCTTCTCCACCGCCGTCTCCTCCGCCACCGACAGCATCACCGGCGCGGCCAGCCTGGTCACCAAGGTCTACTTCCCCCGCGAGCTTCTGCCCACCGCCGCCGTCCTCACCAAGGTCGTCGACCTGGCGTTCGGGCTGCTGATCCTCATCAGCATGATGGTGTACTTCGGCTACCCGCCGCAGTGGACGCTGGTGTGGGTGCCCCTGCTGTTCCTCATCCACCTCATCTTCACCCTGGGCCTCGCCTTTCCCCTGGCGGCGCTTAACCTTTTCTTCCACGACGTGCGTTTTCTAGTAGGGGTAGCCCTCACGCTCTGGTTCTACCTGACGCCCGTGATCTACCCCGTGGACCTGGTGCCGCAGCAATACCAGATATTGTTCGACCTGAACCCGAACTCGCTGTTCATCAACGCCTACCGCAGGGTAGTGATACAGGGCATCACGCCGGGGGCGGACCGCCTCCTGCTGGGACTGGCCGTGGCCCTGATCACGTTCATCGTCGGCTACTACCTGTTCAAGCGGATGGAGCCCCGCTTTGCAGACCGAATCTGAAATCGCCATCCAGTTCCGTCACGTCAGCAAGCGCTTCCAGATCCAGGAAGGCTACACCCTGCGGGAGTTCGTCCCCGCCATCCTCAAGGGCCGGGCCTGGTCCGACCCCTTCTACGCCCTCCGCGACGTCGGCTTCACCGTCGAGCGGGGCGACACGATCGGGATCATCGGGCGGAACGGCAGCGGCAAGAGCACCATCCTCAAGCTCATCGCCGGCGTGATGGCCCCCACCGACGGCGACGTCTGGGTGAGCGGCCGCGTCTCGCCTCTCATCGAGCTGGGGGCGGGCTTCCACCCCGACCTCACCGGCCGCGAGAACGTCTTCCTGAACGCCTCCATCCTGGGCATGACCAGCCGGGAGATCCGCGACCGCTTCGATGGGATCGTGGACTTCGCTGAGCTCTGGGACTTCATCGACACGCCCGTCAAGCGGTACTCCTCCGGCATGTACATGCGCCTCGGCTTCTCGGTGGCCGTCCACAGCGACCCGCAGATACTCCTGGTGGACGAGGTCCTGGCCGTGGGCGACGCCCACTTCCAAGACAAGTGCCTGGGCAAGATGCACGAGTTCCAGTCGCGGGGGGTGACCGTCCTCGTCGTCAGCCACGCCATGCAGCTGATCGAGAAGTTCTGCTACCGCGTCCTGCTCATGGACAACGGCTACTTGGTGGACGAGGGCGCGCCCAAGGCCGTCGTCTCCCGCTACATCGAGATGGTGGGGCACCTGCCGGAGATGGCGGTCTGACCCCTTCCGGGCCGTCAATTTCCTCCGCCAGACCTGTTACACCCGGGCCGTATCCGCGTCTATAAGCGAAGACGCGGTGGTTATCCCACTCTCAGGCACCAGCGTTATACGTATGCACGCTCGGAGGGTTCACCTTTTATCGATGAGGTCGTTGAGGCAGTGGCCTGTTTTGGGTGGGGCTTTAGCCCTCGCTCTGCTGGCCTTGCTGGCCTTTCAGTCCAACGCCCCTAGCGCCGGCGCCACCCACCTCTGTGGCGACACCGGTAGCTCCGCCGGCCCCTTCAAGCTGCTGACCTACGAGGCCAAGAAATGGAGGCGGGCCTACAACCGCGCGCTCAACCTGGCGGGACACAACCGCCTCTTCCCGGACGTCGCCGCGTTCAAGCCGCCCAAGCTGGAGACCGGGCCCCGCTCCGACGGCTCTTCCAACCTCACCGGCCCCTACGTGCCGCCGACCCTCCTGAAGGCCATCGCCTGGATCGAGAGCACCTGGATCCAGGCGGACTGGTCCGTGCCCTACGGTGAAGTCGGCCCCGTTCTGGTCTCCCACGACTGCGGCTACGGGATGATGCAGATCACCACAGGGATGCAGAACACCAGCGGCGTGCCCAGCCTCCAGCAGGCGATGATCGGCGGGCACTACGCCTTCAACATCGCCCGCGGCGTGCAGATCCTGATCGACAAGTGGAACGCCGCGCCGGAGTGGCGCCCCATCGTGGGCAAGCGGAACCCGAGCCTCGTCGAGACGTGGTACTACGCCGTCTGGGGATACAACGGCTTCGCCTGGAAGAACCACCCCCTCAACCCGGCCTACGACTGGCCCCGCCCCACCTACAAGGGCTGCGACAACGCCAACGACGGCATCGCCGACGACCGCTCGCGCTACCCGTACCAGGAGCTGGTCTTCGGCTGCATGCGCAACCCGCCCGTCTTCGACGGCACGCCCCTCTGGAACCCCATAAAGGTCCACTTGCCGGACCTGTCCGACCCGGCTTTCCGCGGGCCCCTCAGCCCCTCGAACTGGTCGGCCTGCGCGGTCTACGGCGACTGCGCCGCCATGGACATACCCACCCCCAACCCCTCCAACACGGACTCCGCCGGCACCAGCCTCACCCGGGCAGAGGTCCTGGGAGAGCCCTCAATCAAGCCGTCGCCGGAAGGCCTCACCCTTTCCGCCCTCCACGGCGACACCAGCCTCCCGGTGTCCCTGACCATCGCCAACGGCGGTTCTGGCGTCCTCGCCTGGCGCGCCTCCGTCTCCGAGCCCTGGCTCAGGATCTCGCGCGTCCAGGGGGTCTCCCTGGGCGACGATCTGGGGCCCAAGAAACTGACCATCAGCGTGCGGGGGGTGGCCACGGCCATCCCGGCCGGGGAGCACACGGCCACGATTATCATCGACACCCTCTACCCGCCGGGCAGCGTCAAGGTCAACGCAACCTTCCGCGTCTTCGAGCTGCCCGACGGCAGCATTATCCGCGACTCGTCGGCGACTTACTTGATCAAGAGGGGCTTCAAGCGCCTCGTCCCCGACCGCGCCACCTTCCAGGCCCGGAAGTTCGACCAGGCTGAGGTCACCAAGGTGCCCGACAGCCTGACCCCCACCATCCCCGACGCCCTCCCCCTGCTCAGCGTCCTCGACGACGGCAACATCATCAAGGGGAGGGACAGCACCACCCACTACGTCATGGAGGGCGGCCAGCGCCGGCCGATCCCGAGCGCCACGGTCTTCGGCGAGTGCGGCTACGGCTGGGACGCCGTCTACCGCATCACCGAGGAGACGCTATCCCACATACCGAAGGGGGTGCTGCTGACCGGGCCTCCCTGCCCGGAGTTCTCGCCGCCCAGCGGCGCCCTCCTGCGCGGCAGCGAGAGCCCGATATACGTGATGCGCGGGAAGCTGAAGCGGTACATACCGAACTCCGTCACCTTCAGCGTCCACGGCTACCTGACGGCCAACCTCAACCGCGTACCCGACTCCTCGCTGGCGGCGATACCAACGGGCGACCGCCTCCTCAGCGCCCTCGCTGAGGGCAACCTGCTGAAGGGCAGGAGCGGCAGCACCCGTTACGTGATGCGGGGCGGGAGGAGGCACAGCCTCACCAACTCCGTAATGGAGGACTGCGGCTACGGCACCGACGCCATACTCACCGTGCCGGACGGCAAGCTTTCTTCCGTGCCGGAGGGCGCCCCCTTGAGCGGCCCGCCCTGCCCCCAGCTCGTCCCGCCCAGCGGCGCCCTGCTGATGGGGTCGGACACGGTCATCTATCTGATGCGGCGCAACCTCAAGCGGCAGGTCCCCAACCCCCTCACCTTCAGCGCCGAAGGCTTCCGCACGGCCAACGTCAACCAGCTGGCCGACTCCACCCTCGCCGCGATCTCCACCGGCGAGCCGATCCTCAACGCCAAGGACGACGGCAACCTCCTCACGGGCAGCGGCGACGCCATCTATGTGATGGAGGGCGGCGCCAAGCGCCACGTCACCAGCCCGTCCGTGATGACGGAGTGCGGCTACGGCTCGGACGCGGTGCGCCAGATCTCCGACACCCGCCTCGCCGCCCTCCCCGAAGGCGCGAACCTCAGCGGGCCGCCCTGCCCGAAGTTCGTGCCGCCCAGCGGCTCCCTGCTTCGCAGCGTGAAGGGGAGCAAGGTCTTCGTCATGAGCGGCGGGCTCAGGCGGTACATACCCGACCCCGTCACCTTCCACGACGCGGACTACCACTGGGGCAACCTCAACGTCCTCGCTTCCTCCTACATGAAGGCGATCCCGATCGGCCATCCCCTGCTCAGCGTGCTGGCCGACGGCAACCTCCTAAAGGCGAATGGGACCGGCGTGTACGTGATGGAGGGCGGGGTGCGGCGCCTGGTGTACGGCACAAAAGTGATGAATGCCTGTGGCTATAGCTGGGACGCCGTGCATCGCATTTCGAAGACTGTCTTGAAGAGCATACCGCTGGGCGAAAAACTCAAAGCTCCGCCCTGCCCTCAGCTGATCCCTCCCGACGGCTTCCTCCTCCAGGGGACCGATGATCCGATATATGTGATGGACGGCGGCCTGAAGCGTCGCGTCGCCAGCCCGTCCGTATTCGAAGCCTGCGGTTACAGGGCGGGGAACATCAACGCCATAGCGGACAGCACGTTGGCCGCTATCCCCACCGGCGACGACGTCACGGCAGCCCCCTGTCCGCAGCCCGCGTAGCGGCCACTAACCCGCTCTCTTTACCGAACGTTATTAGTGGTGAAGGCCGGCCCCGGCCCTTACCATGCGTTGCACTGGGTTGCGCGGCCTAATTCAGAACGAATGGAGTATCGTTAGGCGCGCGTGAACGCCTCCAGTCAGGGCCCGCCCCTGCACGCTGGCGCTGAGGCTACCTCCGCGTCTACCGACGGTCCCCCGATAGCGGAAGACGAGACGGCCGACGCACTCCCGTTCGTACCGGAGCGCATCCTCGAGTGGGCGCGGCGCCCCCGGGTAATCACGGCGGGGGCGATCGGCCTTTTGCTCTTCCTCACGCTCCTCTACTTCTGGCCCTTCGTCTTGCGCGGCGAAGTCATCGCGCCAACCGATCTCCTGCTCAGATACTACCCCTGGTCGTCGGTCGCGCCGGAGGACTTCACCCTCAAGGACATCAAGAACATCGTCCGCGGCGACGTCGTCGACGGCCGCCTCCCGGCCCTCAGCTACTTCCGCGACAGCATTCGCGGCGGCGACATACCGCTTTGGACGCCAATCTGGAGCCAGGGGCGGCCCTTCGCTTCTCAGATGCTGCGGGCGTTCTACCATCCCGTGAACGCCCTCCCCATCATTTTCCCCCTGGCCGAGGGGTTCTCGCTGTCGATAATGGCCAAGCTGTTCCTGTCCGGGCTGTTCATGTACCTGTTCCTGCGGCGGCTCGGGCTGGGGAACGCGGCGTCGGTCCTCGGCGGCATTGCTTATATGTTCAGCGGGTTCAACATCGTATGGCTGATGTGGCGGCACACGCTGGTCAGCTCCGTCGCCCCGCTCCTTTTCCTCCAGACCGAGAACCTCGTGCGCAAGCCGACGCCGCTCAACTCCGCCCTCCTTAGCATCGTCGTCGCCGTTATGGTGCTGGGCGGGTTCCCGGCGGTGGCCGCGTACTTCTTCTACGCCGTCGGCCTGTACTTCGTGGTGAGGGTCGTGCACATCTACTTCCAGGAGCGGTCGCTACCCAGGGCCGCGTGGACCGTCGGCGGCTTCTGCCTGGGCTTCGGCCTGGCCGCCGGGCTAACGGCGTTCGTGCTCCTGCCGAGCCTGGAGTTCGCCAACTTCGTGGACATATCGCGGCAGCGGAAGGGGATATCGTCCGCCGCCATCCCCATCAAGCACGCCTACCAGTTGTTCTTCCCCAACTTCTACGGCAACCAGGTCTTCGGCAACGGCCAGCGGGGATGGGGCAACCTCAACGAGACGTCGGCATACATCGGCATCGCCACGATATTCATCGCCATGACGGGCATCGTGGCGTCGGTGAGGAGGCGCGACGTCACCGGCATCTTCTTCGGCGTGCTCGCGCTCATGGCCTTCATGGTCGTCTACCGCGACACGGGGCCCCTGCGGTCGTTCGTCCGCCAGCTCCCCATCTTTGACCTCAACCCGAACACCCGGATGCTCTCCGTGATGGGCTTCGCGCTGTCGGCGGCGGCGGCCTTCGGCCTCGAGGAGCTGCTGCGAGTGCGCCTGAACGGCTGGTCGCGCCGGCTCGCCTCCCTGGCGATGCTGGCCGGGGCGGCAGGGCTGGGACTCCTGGCAGCGATGCTCCTCTACAGGATGGACGGACGCCGCGCCCTGCTCAGCGACTTCTTCGACGACTTCCCCTTCCTGGACATCCACGCCCTCGCCAACCTGGACTACGAGAGCTTCCGCATCGCGACCACCGCCTTCGGCATCCTGGTGCTAATGCTTTTCGCCCTGCTGCTGGCCGCCCACTTCGCGCGGGCGATCCCCACGGCGCTGGTGACGGCTGGCATCCTCGCCCTAGTCATCACGGACCTGTTCGTCTTCGCCTACCGCCAGAACCCGACGACCTCGGAAGCCTACTTCTACCCGGAGCTGCCGAGCGTCGAGTTCCTCCAGGCCAACATCCGTCCCTACGAGCGCGTGGCCCCCTTCGACAACACCTTCAACCCGGGCGCCCAAGCCTTCTACGGCTTCAGCAGCGCCTTCTCCCACACCTACTACAGCGGCCGCCACCGCGAGCTCGTCCTCTCGTTCTCCCAGGGGGCGTTCCAGAGCATCACCTCGCTGGTGCCGAAGAGCCAGCGGACCGACTTCGGTTCGCCCATCATCGACCTCCTGGGCGTCCGCTACCTGACGTTCTGGCCGGGGTACAACCTGAACGCGCTCCACGCGGAGACCGCTCCCGGCAAGTACCGCAAGGTCTACGACAACCCCGGCGAGCTCACGATCTTCGAGAACACGGCATTCTCGCCGGCCTTCCTGGTGAGCGATGTCCACGTAGGCGAGCCGGAGCAGGTCCTGGAGGGCCTGACCTCGCCCGGCTTCGATCCCCACACGATCGCCTACGTCGAGAAGGCGCCCCCCGGGGGCTGGGAGCCCGGACCCGCCACGGCCTCCTCCGTGCGGGTGGTGCGGTACCACTCCGACTCCGTGGTCTACCGGGTGAAGACGGACTCCGACGCGCTCCTGGTGACGCCGGAGCTGTACTACCCGGGCTGGAAGGCGTACGTGGACGGCGAGCGGGTGGACGTCTACCGCGCCGACTACATTTTCCGGGGCGCCTTCCTGGACGCCGGCGAGCATGAGGTCAAGTTTGTCTACCGACCGCCGCTGCTGCGCGCCGGCGTGATCATCTCTCTGATCGCCGCGGCGGCGGTACTGGCGATACTTATCGGGACTGCGGTGTGGCGGTTCAGGCTGTCGCGGGCCGGAGGACGCGAGCCGGCGGCCCCAGAGACGGGCGGCGGCTAGACCTTGATGGTGAAGGGCCGGCGCAGGTCCAGGTTCGGGTTGTAGAACGGATCGCGGTACTGCCCCGGCCGGCCCCAGCGGCTGCGGAACAGCTTCTCGTCCTCGTCCGGGTGGAGGCGGCCGCGGGTGGCGCTCTCGTGGTGGTAGAGGAGGGCGTAGGGTGTGTAGACGATGCGGTAGCCCTTCTCCAGCGCCCGCAAACAGAAGTCGACGTCGTTGAAGGCGACGCGCAGGCGCTCGTCGAAGCCGTTCAGCTCCCAGAAGACGTCGGGCCGGGTGAGCAGGCAGGCGCCGGTCACCGCCGTGCAGTTGCGTATCGACTCGCCCAGGGCGAAGAAGCCGCCGTGGTCGACGTTGCCCGCGGAGCCGCCGCCCAGGCCGATGATGATGCCTTCGTGCTGCACGCGGCCGTCGGGGTAGAGGAGGCGGGCGCCCACCGCCGCTACCTCCGGCCGCTGGCCCTGCTCCAGCAGCGCCTCCATCCAGTCGGGGCTGATCACCTCGGTGTCGTTGTTGAGGAAGAGGAGGTAGTCGCCTTCGGCCTGGCGGGCGCCGAAGTTGACGATCTCGGCGAAGTTGAAGGGGTGCGGATAGGGGACGACGCGCCGGCGCAGCTTCTTGAAGTACTGGAAGGAGCGCGGCTCCTCGCTGTTGTTATCGATGATGATGATCTCGTAGTTGTGGTACGTGCTCTTCTCCTCGATGCCGTCGATGCAGCGGCGGAGCATGTCCACCCTGTCTTTGGTGGGGATGATGATGCTGACCTTTGGGTTACCCTGGACCTCGTACCTGACGCGGTACCAGCCCTTGAACGGCCCGTCCACCACTTCCCCTTGCAGGCCGCGCCGGCAGAGGGCGTCCCCCAGCGCCTTCCTGGCCGCCTCGTAAGCATAGCCCTTGGCGTCCACTGATGCGGCCGCCGAGCCGGGCGCCTTCCGCCAGGTGTACAGCGGCCTGACGATGTGAGCGATGCGGTCGGTCTTCTCCGTTACCCGCAGGACCAGGTCGTAGTCCTGGCTGCCGTCGTACCCGGGGCGGAAGCCACCTACGGCCTCGACCAGTTCGCGGCGGAAGACGCTGAAGTGGGTGACGTAGTTCACCGTCATGAGCAGGTCGGGCGACCAGTCCGGCTTGAAGAACGGCTCCACCAGCCTGCCGTCGGCGTCCTTCTTGTCCTCGTCGCTGTAGATGAAGTCTAGGTCGGGCCGCTCGTTGAGGAGCCTGACCACCTCGAATAGGGCATCGGGCTTCAGCTCGTCGTCGTTGTCCAGGAGGCCGACGAACTCGCCGCTGGCCAGGGCGAGGGCGGCGCTGGAGGCACCCGCGATGCCCCGGTTCTCCGGCAGGTACGTCACCTTGATGCGGCTGTCGGCCGCGGCGTACTCCTTCAGGACTTCGCGGACGCCGGGGAGGGTGGAGCAGTCGTCGGCGATACACAGCTCCCAGTTGTCGTAGGCCTGCCCGCGGACGGAGTCGATCGCCTCTCGGAGCCAGTCTAGCTCCGGGTTGTAGACGGGCATGACTAGGCTCACCCTGGGCCGGTAGGCGAGCTCGGCGGCACGCCGCTTCAGCCGCCCCAACCGCGCCGGGGTGAGAGCGTGCGCCTTCAGCCACAGCTGGTACTGGTCGTCGAGGGAGGGCAGCGCTTCCGCTGGCGGCCCGCTGCGGAGGAGGCGCGGCCACTTCCAGACGTGGGGTACGCGCCAGACGAACGCCCGCCAGCCGTCGTTGATGATGATCTCGATGCCGCGGTGCACGAGCCTCAGCGGCCCGCGCCGGAGGCTGCCGGGGGGCGCCAGCCAGCGGATAACGGCCCGCACCCGCTCCAGCAGCCGGTAGCCGATGCTGCCGGTGGCGCGCTGCCACTCGCGGTGGACCGCGGCCAGCTCCCCTGCCAGCACACGGACCTGCTCCCGCTCCGCCTCTAGCTTGCGCCGCGTCTCCGAGAGGCGCTTGTCCAACTGGACGATGTGGTTATGCTGCTCGGCGAGCTGGGACTCGCGCTCCCCCAGCGTGGCCTCTCGCTCCGCCAGCGTTTCCTCCCGCTCGGCGAGGACGGCCTCTGTCTCGGCAAGTGCCTTCACCATCTCCCGCTCGCGGAGTTTCCGGTCCAGCAACGTCTCGCTCAGCTCACGGAACCTACCGGCGGCGGTGAAATCCCTGTCCCGGACGGCTTCACGTAGACGGCGGACCTGCTCCTGGAGGAGGCGAACGCCGTTGCCGTCTTGCGCCGCCTCGCCGACTGCGGCATAGGAGGCGTGTGGCCCCAGTACCTCCGTCAGCCGCTGAAAGTGCTCGCGCAGGCGCTTCTTGTCTTGCCGCAGACTGCCCGAGTAGTCCGGCGGCGACTCCATCAGCTGCTTCAGCTTCGTCTTCAGCTCTGGCGTGTTGCGGAAGAGCCACTCCTCCAGGCCCCGGTCGCGCAGGAACTCGGCGATCTTGCCCGCGCCCGTGTCGAGGGCCAGGAAGGGGACGTTGTTGGCGTAGGCGAACATGCACCCGTGCAGGGAGGACGACACGAGGAAGCTTAGCTGGCCGGTGATGGTGAGGAGCTCACGCGGGTCCATGTAGTCCAGCAGCTGCGAGCGGGGGAAACTTGCGGCGAGCGGCTCCATCGTCCTGCGGTCGTGGGCGTAGGGAGTGAAGGGGATGAAGAGCATGTAGGGGAAGTCGAACTCCGCCAGCGCCTTCTCCACCCCGGGGCACCCGACGAGCGCTGTCGCCGGCAGGTGCAGGCCTACCGTGCCTGGCCGCACTTTGAAGTCGGTCCTGGCCGGGGTCATGGCGAGCGAGACGCAGGGCACGACGGCGGCGTCGGGGACGACGGCCTCGATGCGCTGCTTGTCGGCGGCGGAGCGTACGGAGGCGTATTCGTAGCGGCGGAGGTAATCCAGGTTGCGGGTGGCGAGGACGCCGACGGTGTTCAGCACGTGGGGGCCGGGGACGCGGAAGACATCGTAGTAGCCGCCGTCCTCGTCGCGGATGAGGTGCCCGCCGCCGATCACCAGCCGGCTGTAGTGGGAGCGGCCGAAGGAGAGGGGGTTAAGCACCTCGTAGAGGAGGCCGCTCCGCTGGAAGAACTCCTCCATGGCGATACGGATGGCCTTATCGCCCGTGTTGTCGTAGACGGTATCGAGGAGCAGGCCGACCGGTCGAATAGCCATAGGTGGGTGCGGTGCTTGGGTGCCCCGTCTTCGTCAAATATAACGTGTGCAGAAGGCGGGGGTTTCCAGTCGCTTCTCAGGCGGCGGCCCGATTATATCAGCAGGCAGCGTCCAGCAGCGAGAGTTCGGTAATTGGTTAACTTGGGGCGTGCCCCAACGTTTAGAAAATTGGTGCATCCTCTGATTATTGCCAAACTGTATCCAGCGCTTGCCAAGCGCGGGCGGCTGTGGTTTCATGCCACTGTACTTCCGCCGCCGCTCAGGGGACTATCCGCCGATGAAGCCGCACCCTAAGGTAGCCGTCATCGTCCTCAACTGGAACGGCCTGGCCGACACCTCCGCCTGCCTCGAGTCGCTCCAGGCGATAACGTACGCTGAGTATGAGACCATCCTCATAGACAACGGCTCCCGCGGCGATGACGCCGGCGTCCTCGGCGAGAGGTTCGGCGGCTTCGTCCGTCTCATCGTCAGCGAGCGCAACCTGGGGTTCGCCGGCGGCTGCAACCTGGGTATCCGCGACGCCCTCCAGCGCTCGCCCGACTACGTGCTGCTCTTGAACAACGACGTGACGGTCGACCCCCACTTCCTGGACGAGCTGGTGACGGCGGCAGAGGCGCTGCCGGACGCCGCCGCCCTCTGTCCCAAGGTCTACTTCCACGACCGGCCCAGCGTCATCTGCTCCACCGGCGGGCGGGTGAACGCGTGGACGGGGACGTCGCGGCAGGTGGGTCGGGGCGAGGAGGACCGCGGCCAGCGCGACGAGGCGGCGGTGCGGGACTACGCCGACGGCGCCTGCATGCTCATCCGGCGGGAGGCGCTGGAGCGGGTCGGTCTCCTGGACGAGGAGTACTTCGCCTACTGGGAGGAGACCGACTGGTGCGCCCGCGCCGCCGAGGCCGGCTACCGGTGCTACTACGCGCCGGCGGCGAAGGTGTGGCACAAGGCGGCGCGCTCCCAGGCGCCGGACAGCGACTTCTACTTCCTCTTCCGCCGCAACGCCTTTCTCTTCCTGCGGAAGCGGAAGTCGCCGTTGCACCTACTCTCGGCGCTGTTCCTTTACCTATTCGCTTTTGGGCCGTTTTACTTGATAAGGCACCCGGGCGCGATAAGGCGCGTCCCCGGCGAGGCGCGGGCCTTGCTCTGGCACTTCGGCAGCCTGCTGCGACTGCCCCGCGCCGCCGCCCCCTGACCGAAATCCGCTATGGCTTCGACAAAGGAGCGACTGCTGGAAAAGAAGGCGAAGCGGCTGCGAAAGCTGAAGGGGCTGATCCTTAGCGGCGGCAAAGGCAGCCGCCTCCGCCCCTTCACCTACACCAACGCCAAACAGCTGGTGCCGATAGCGAACAAGCCGGTGCTGTTCTACGCCATCGAGCAGCTGGTGGAGTGCGGCGTCCGCGACATCGGCATCGTTGTCGGGGAGACGGGGGAGCAGATCCAGGCCGCCGTGGGCGACGGCTCCGCCTTCGACGCCCGCGTGGAGTACATCCACCAGGAAACGCCGCTGGGCATAGCCCACGCCGTGAAGGTCGCACGCGACTACCTGGGCGAGTCCCCCTTCGTTCTCTACCTGGGCGACAACTTCCTCCTCGGTGGCATCAAGTCGTTCGTGGAGAGCTTCTGCGCCGACGACTGCAACTGCCAGATCCTCCTCCAACCCGTGAGCAACCCTCAGGCCTTCGGCATCGCCGAGTTCGTGGACGGGCGGGTCAGACGCATCATCGAGAAGCCAGCGGAGCCGCCGTCCAACCTGGCGGTCATCGGCATCTACCTGTTCGACCATAACGTCTTCGCGGCGGTGGAGCAGCTCAAGCCGTCCGCCCGCGGCGAACTGGAGATCACCGACACCATCCAGTACCTGATCGATAAGGGGCTAAACGTGAAGGCGGAGGTGCTCGATCGCTACTGGATCGACACCGGCAAGATGGACGACATCCTGGAGGCGAACCGGATCATCCTGGACACCCTCCCCTCCAGCAACCGCGGCCAGGTGGACGAGCGCACCCGCACCTACGACACGGTGATCCTGGAGCCCGGCGCCCGGGTGGTGAACAGCGTCCTCCGCGGCCCCCTGATCATCGGGGCGGAGACGAAGGTCATCGACTCCTACATCGGCCCGCATACATCGATAGACCACCACTGCCAGCTGAAGGGCGTGCGCGTGGGCGGCAGCATCATCCTGGAGTACACCACCATCGAGGACCTGCACTGGCCCATCGAGCACAGCCTCATCGGCCGCTACGTCACTCTGCGCGGGGCGCAGGCCGTGGGCGGCAGCTACAGCCTGACGCTGGGCGACCACAGCCAGATCGAGATGCCGGAGGGATAGGTTGCTGAAGGACGCGCGCATCCTGGTCACCGGCGGCTGCGGGTTCATCGGCAGCAACTTCATCCTCCACCTCCTGCGGGAGTACCCCGGCTGCCGTGTCGTCAACCTGGACAAGCTCACCTACGCCAGCAACCCCAACAACCTGCGCCACGTCCAGGACGACGCCCGCTACCGCTTCGTCGAGGGCGACATCTGCGACGCCAAGCTCGTCGACCGGCTGATGGCGGACGTCGACGCCGTCTTCAACTTCGCCGCCGAGACCCACGTCGACCGCTCGCTGC
This sequence comes from Chloroflexota bacterium, assembly GCA_016178045.1. GTDB lineage: Bacteria > Chloroflexota > Dehalococcoidia > SM23-28-2 > JACOUE01 > JACOUE01. The sequence continues at coordinate 796 of JACOUE010000070.1, read as the reverse complement.
TGGAGGCGGGCTCCTTTATCACCACCGACGTCTACGGCACCTACGTCCTCCTGGAGGCCGCCCGCCGCTACGGCAATGTCCGCCGCTTCGTCCAGATATCCACGGACGAGGTGTACGGCGACATGCCCGAAGGGCAGTCGGCGCGGGAAACGGACGCGCTCCGTCCCCGCAGCCCCTACGCCGCCAGCAAGGCCGGCGGCGACATGCAGTGCCTCGCCTTCTTCGAGACGTACGGCCTCCCGGCAATCATCACCCGCGCCGCCAACAACATCGGCCCCCGCCAGCACGTGGAGAAGGTGGTGCCGCTGTTCGCCACCAGCGCCCTCCGCGACCAGCCCCTCCCCCTCTACGGCGACGGCCGCCAGGTGCGCGACTGGCTGTACGTGGAGGACCACTGCCGCGCCCTCGACCTCATCGCCCGGGCGGGAGAGCCAGGCGAGGTGTACAACATCGGCGCCGGCAACTACCAGGAGAACATCAACGTGGCGGAGGCGATCCTGGACCTGCTGGAGAAGCCGCGGAGCCTCATCCGCTTCGTGACCGACAGGCAGGGCCACGACCGCCGCTATAGCCTCGACTCCTCGAAACTGCGGACGGTGGGCTGGTCGCCCCGGTACGACTTCCACAGCGCGCTGGCAAACACGGTGGCGTGGTACCGGGAGAACCGCTGGTGGTGGGCGCCCATCTACGCCGACGCACTGTTCCAGGAGTACTTCGAGCGGCAGTACGGGGAGCGGCTGGCCCAGGGCGTCCCCTACGACCTGAGGACCTCGACCTGATGATCCAGGGTGTGGAG
>JACOUE010000072.1 GCA_016178045.1 Chloroflexota bacterium | reverse complement strand
AAGCCGCTCTTCGGCTACCCGTTCGTCGTCTTCTCGGGAATCGCCATCGGGTTCATGAGCTGGGGCGTGTGGGCGCACCATATGTATACGGTGGGCCTGGGCACGGTGGCGAACTCGGCCTTCGGCATTTCGACGATCCTGATCGCCGTGCCGACGGGGGTCAAGATCTTCAACTGGCTGGCGACGCTCTGGGGCGGCTCGATCAGCATCAGGACGCCCCTGCTGATGGCTTTCGGCTTCATCTCCATGTTCATCATCGGCGGGCTGACCGGTGTGATGCACTCCATGGTCGTGTCCGACTACCAGCAGCAGGACACCTACTTCATCGTGGCCCACTTCCACCAAGTGCTGTTCGGCGGCGCCATCTTCGGGCTGTTCGCCGGCATATATTACTGGTTCCCCAAGGTCACCGGCCGCCTGCTGAACGACAAGATCGGCCAGGTGCACTTCTGGCTCATGTTCATCGGTTTCAACGTCACCTTCCAGCCGATGATGATCCTAGGACTGCTGGGGATGCCGCGCCGGATTTACACTTACCCCGAGGGCCTGGGCTGGGACGTCTGGAACATGGTCGCGACGCTCGGTGCGTTCCTGATCGCCACCTCCGTGCTGCTCTTCATCTACAACGTGATCGTGAGCCTGGGGAGCAAGGAGCGGGCGGGCGCCGACCCGTGGGACGGCCGCACCCTGGAGTGGAGCATCCCTTCGCCACCGCCGGCCTACAACTTCGCCACAATACCGACGGTGCACCACCGTGACGACTTCTGGCACCGCAAGTACCTTGAGGACGAGAAGGGACGGCCCCTGCCGGTGGTGGCGGGCGGCGCCCACCCCGCCGAGGCCGAAGAGACCGGCGAGCACGAGGAGGCCCACGGCATCCACATGCCCTCGCCGTCCTACTGGCCGGTGATATGCGCCATCGGCCTGCCTACCGTCGCCTTCGGGCTCATCTACGACTTCGCCCTGATCCCGGTGGGCGCCCTGGTCTTCCTGCTGGGCGTCTACGGCTGGGCGCTGGAGCCGGCCACGGAGTAGCGGGAGCGAGGAGAGAGTTGGACCACGCGGCAGCAGCGGAGCACACGCTAGAGACCTCAACCGGCCTCGATAACCGGAAGCTCCTCATGTGGCTGTTCCTGGCTTCCGAGTGCCTGTTCTTCGGCTCCCTGATCGCCGCCTTCCTCCTCTACCGGGGGACGGCCCAGGACACGATCCTGCAGACGCGCGACCAGCTGATAACGCAGGGGCTTACCCTGGAGCAGGCCAAGAGGGAGTCGGGGCCCCTCCTGAGCGAGGTGCTGGACATACCGTTCACATCTATCAGCGCCTTCCAGCTGCTCATGAGCAGTGTGACGATGGTGCTGGCTCTGGCCGCCATCCAGCGGGACGACCGCCGCGGGGCGCGGATCTGGCTGCTGGCGACCGCCCTCCTGGGGATTGCGTTCATCAGCGGCCAGGCCTTCGAGTTCACCGAGTTCCACCAGCACGGGCTCAGCCTGAGCGTGAACCTGTTCGGCACCACCTTTTTCGTCCTGACGGGGTTCCACGGGGCGCACGTCTCCGTGGGCGTCCTCATCCTGTTATCGCTGGTGGTGATGTCGTTGCGGGGCAAGCTGACCCAGGCCAACAGCCTCACCGTGGAACTGGCAGGCCTTTACTGGCACTTCGTGGACATCGTCTGGATCGCCATCTTCACGCTGGTGTACCTGATCCAGCCCTGACGGAGGACCCGCATGACGCTGGCCGAAATTCGAGGGACCAAGGAGCCTAAGAAGCGCGAGGAGGCGCCGGCGGCGGCAGTGCATCACGCGCCCGGCGAGCAGGTCCACCCGGGACCGCTCGAGTACGTGCAGATCGGGGCCGCCCTGGCGATAGTGACGGGGATGGAGGTGGGCATCTACTACCTCGACATCGTGCGCTGGTTGCTCATCTCCGTGCTTCTGGTCCTTTCGACCATCAAGTTCAGCCTGGTCGTCCTGTGGTTCATGCACCTGAAGTTCGACAACCGTTTGTTTACGTGGTTCTTCGTGGGGGGGCTGGCGCTGGCGACGATCCTCTTTGTGGTGGTCCTGTCGAGCTTGAGGGCAGGTCTGGTCTGACGGTAGGTCCGCCGCCGGGGAGGGGTTGAGGTTGCCGCTGCTGCACATCGCCGGATACGAGTGGCTGGACTGGCATCCCCACCTGGATGTGGTTTTCGTCCTCCTCGCGCTGGAGGGGGCCTACCTCTTCGCCGTAACCAGCCTCCGGCAGCGCATCTCCGACGCGGGGCGCGTGAAGCGCAGCCAGGTGGTGCTCTTCTCGCTGGGGGTCTTCGTCCTGTACCTGGCGGCCGGCAGCCCTCTGCACGACATAAGCGAGCGCTACCTCCTGAGCGCCCACATGTTCCAGCACCTGCTGTTCACGCTGGTGGCGCCGCCCCTGATGCTGGCCGGCATCCCCGAATGGCTGGTCGAAGCGGGCCTGCGCAGCGAGCGCGTATTACGTGTCGCCCGCCTCATCACCTTCCCCCTGGTTACGTTCGCTGTGTTCAACGCGGGGCAGCTGTTCACCCACCTTCCCCCGGTCGTCGATCTCGCCCTGCGGCAGCACCAGTTCCACTTGTGGGTGCACGTGTTCCTGGTGGCCTCCGGCCTCCTCATGTGGTGGCCCATCCTCAGCCCAACGCCCATGCTGCCGCGCCTCTCCTACCCGCTACAGATGAGTTATCTCTTCGTGCAGTCGTTGCTGCCGGCGGTGATCGCGGCCTTTCTCACCTTCGCCAACACCGCCATCTATAGCTTCTACGCCGAGGCGCCGCGGGTGTTCGGGATCGGCGCCGTCCACGACCAGCAGGTGGCGGCCGGGCTGATGAAGCTGCTGGGCAGCATCATCCTCTGGTCCTTCATCGCCGTAGCGTTCTTCAAGTGGTACGCGCGGGAGGAGGCGGAGGCCAGGGGGCCGCGCTGGTCAGAGGTGGAGGAAGAGCTTACCCAGCTGGGGCTGACCAAGAAGTAGCGGCCGCTACTGGGCGGTGAGGGTCCCCGTCATCTGGTCGGGGTGCACCTCGCAGCGGAAGAAGTACTCCCCGGGGTCCAGCTTCAGCGTCAGCGTCTCGGTGCAGGGGCCGGGACACTGCTCCGTCCCGGCGATAAGGTCGCTGGCCGTGTCGTCGGTGTACACGGTGAAGGTGTGAGGGATGTTCGTGTCCCGGTTGTCGGCCGCCACGGTGACGTCTTCGTTGGCAGGAATGGTCAGTTCTGACTTATCGAACTTGAGGCTGGGCACCATGGCGATGGTGAAGTCGGCGCCGCCGCCGGGGCCAGGAGTAGACGCGGGCGGCGGCTGTCCTTCGGCAGCCTCGCCCCCCTCCTCGTGGACGGCGGCGAAGATGCTTCCTCCCAGGAGCATGGCCAGCGCTACTACGGCCACGCCCACTATGTGGGCGGTCGAAATCTGGGGACGGCTGACGATGAACCAGGCGAGGAGCAGGATGACGGCGGCGATGCCCAGGGCCAGCGGCGTCGCCAGGCTGAGGCCGGCGACCTCCACCGGCCGGATCTCCAAGTAAATGCGCGACAGTCCGTAGACGATGAGCACACCGAAGAGGAAGATGCCCAGCGGCACCAGGAAGGGGAGGGCCAGCCGGTCCTGCACCTCGCGGGAGGCGTGGACGGGGCCGCGCCAGGCCTCGCTGCGCAGGGCCTCCATGTCCATAACCTGAAGGCTGTCCGGTACCACCAGTTCCTGGTACTTGCTGATGATGCTGACCACGGTCGGCTCGCCGGTCTCGTAGGCCAGCAGGGTCTCGTCGTCCCCCCAGAGGGTCTCGACCACCAGCTGGACCTGGCCCTCGGGGTTGATGGAGCGGACGACCCGCATGTCCTGGAAGCCCGGCTGCTGCTCCAGGTAGCCGCGGTGCTCGTCGAGCTCCTGGAGGAGGCCCTGCGGCTTCAGCGCCTCTTCCAGCTTGTCCGACTCTAGCCGGACCAGGACCGTCTGTACGTACTCCATGCCTTCACCGGGTGCGAACTAAAGCCGAACAGCGATGGGGTATCGATGGGGTTGGGAAAGACGGGCCGGCCCTCATCAGCGGCCGGGCTTCAGCGCGAGAAAACGAGCGGTCATCAAGCCAAGTGGTACTGCCTGGTACATTGTATCTGTTATCACAAACGGCTCTTGAGTGTCAAGGACGACGCCGGGGTCACGTTACCCCTTGAGGGCGTCTCTCAGTACCTGTTCGACCTCCTTCAGCCCGATGATCCCCTCGAACTTGCCGGCGATCTTCCCCTGGCTGTCGATGACGAAGATCCACGGCTCCGACTCGAGCTTCCACTCGTTCGTCGCCTTGACCGGGATGCGGCCGATGCCCTCGCGCAGCTCCTTCAGCTTGTACGGCTCGATGTGGATGAAGATGGCCCGCCCCTTGTACTTGTTGTAGAGGGGGTCCATCACCGTCTCCATGACCGGCCCGCAGGTGCGGCTCTCGCAGAAGGCGGGGGTCGCGAAAGCGAGGACGATGGGCTTCTCCTTCTTCAGGGCGTCGGCGACGGTGATGCTGTGCATGTGGGGCCGGGGCGGGAAGGACGAGTCGATCTGACTGATCTCCTTGACGTCGTCCAGGATGCGCTGGCGGCTGGGGAACGCCGAGTCGCCGATCGCCGGCTCCGGGCTTTTCTCTAGCACGTTAAAGCGGAAGGGTAGGGGGTCGAGCCGGCGGTCGCCGATGGTGACGTCCACCCTCACGCCCCACTCGCCGGGCTGGTCGAAGGTCACGGGGGCTACGTACACCCCGGTCTCGCCGACGATCCGCTTTTCGTTGCCTGATGCCTCGTCGATAAAGAACAGCTCCGCGCCGAGGAACTGAGCGTGAGCGTCGGACCTGACCTGGGGCTGGTCGCCGTTCAGGTCGTAGAACGTCAGGTAGACGTCGGCGCCGAGGATGGCCGCGGCGGCCCACAGGCGGCGCCGCGCGACCCCCGAGACGGTGCTTCTGACGTTGCCCATGCTCTTTGCTGCTCCCTGATTATCTACGCTGTCAGCCTCTCGTTGGCTCACCACTGATACGCCGGGTGGCGCCCGATCCCCCACATCGATATGGCCGGCGCGATGACCGCCAGCACCGCCAGGTCGGTCGCCACGCCGAAGTAGGTGGCGCCGTCTGCGTAGGCGGCGGCGCGCACTAGGTCGACGGCGTAGGAGAGCGGGTTCATTGCCGCCAGCACCTGGAGCCACTGCGGCAGGTCGTCCAGGGGGAAGAAGGCGCCGGAGAAGAAGAGGAGGGGGAAGAGCACCAGGTTCATCACCAAGTGGAACCCCTGCATGGTGCGGATACGAGCGGCGACGGTCTGGGCGAAGCCGTTGAGGAACACCGCCAGCAGGGCCACGGCCACGAACGAAAGGGCAATCCCCGGCCCTACCCCGTACTGCCACTTGAGGTCGATGGCGGGGATGACGGCGGCGACCAGCAGCACCAACATCGCCTGGGCGGTGCCGATGACGATGCCGCCGAACGACTTCCCCAGCAGGATCACCCGCGGCGAATGGGGCGAAGCGAACAGCACCTTCAGCATCCCCCAGTCGCGGTCGTAGTAGAAGGAGGCGCTGGAGAACGTGGAGGAGAAAAGGACGGTCATGACGATGACGCCGGGCACCAGGAACGTCGCGTAGTCGCCGTCACGCACCAGGGAAGGGTCGAGCCCCTCCGACACGCCGGTCCCCACGATGGCCAGCAGCATGAGGGGGAAGAGGACGGAAGAGTAGAGCTGCGACCGCGAGCGGAGGACGGCCCAGAGGTCGCGCTGGAGGAGGGCGCCGCAGGCCATGACCGTCGCGCGCACCCTACGCCCCTGCCTCCCCCGACAGCGGCGCGCCCACGATCTGGAAGTAGGCGTCCTCCAGGGTGGACTCGTGGATGCCGACGGAGCGGATGCCTTCGCCGGCCAGCTGGAACAGGCGGGGCACGAAGGCGCCGGCGCTGTCGACGGTGACGTGAAGGAAGGGCGGGGCCCAGGTGGCCTTCCCCACTCCCGGCAGGGAGGAGACCGCCTCCAGGCCGGCGGAGTCCGGAAAGGCCAGCCACTCCACCCGCACCGAGTCGCGCTTGAGGTCGCGCTTCAGCTCGGCCGGGCTGCCCTGGGCGACGAGCCGGCCGCGGTCCAGGAAAGCCACGGTATCACAGTGGCGCTCCGCCTCCGCGACGTCGTTTGTCGCCACGAGGAGGGTCGTCCCCGCCGCCTTCACCTCGTTCAGGTGCTCCCAGAGGGCCAGCCTGGCGTCGGGGTCGAGGCCGGTGGTCGGCTCGTCCAGGAGGAGGAGGGCGGGCGAAGGGAGGAGGGCGCGGGCCAGCTCCAGCCGGCGCTTCAGGCCGCCCGATAGCGTCCGCGTCGCCTCACGGGCGCGCTCGGCCAGCCCGAAGCCGGCGAGGAGGGCGGCGATCCGCTCGCGGGCTTCGCCGGCCCTCAGGCCGAAGAGGCGCGCCTGGAGGCGTAGCGTCTCTTCGACGGTCATCAGGGGGTCGAGGCAGCTTTCCTGGAAGACGACGCCCACTTCGGCGCGGGCACGCGGGCCGGGCGGCCGTCCCAGAACCTGCACCGTCCCCGACTGCGGCGCCTGCAGGCCGACTATGACCGACAGCAGCGTCGTCTTGCCGGAGCCGTTGGGCCCCAGCAGCGCGAAGGCCGGGCCGGCGGGTACGGTCAGGCTGACCCCGTCCAGGGCCTGCCGCTCCCCGTAGGCGACGACGAGGCCGCGCGCCTCCACAGCCCGTGGTTCAAGGGGGGGTCCGGTCTCCGGCGCCGGGCGTCGGCGTACGCCTGTTCGCTCTGCCACTGCAGGCCCATGATAACGCAAGGCAGAGCCTGTATGAACGGCGATCGCTCGGGCGGCGCTAAGGGATGGCCTCTTCGCTGACGGGGGTGATGGTGGCGGTGCAGCGCGTCCAGCCGGGGTCGAGGAACTTGTGGACGGCCCCGAGGCCGTTCGCCTCGACGATGTAGTAGATGAGGTGCTCGGAGAAGGCGCCGTAGACCCCCCGGACCTTGACCCCCTCGGCCTTCTCGTCGTACAGGGACTTGGAGCCGCCGTTGCCCTTGGGGCAGAGCTCGGGCGTGTGCTCCTGGGCGATGAGGAACAGCATGGGCTACCTCCTGGACTAAAGGTTCCCCCGTATAAGGCGGATTCAAACTAGCAGGCGGACGGAGGCGTGTCAACCTTCCTTGGTAGGCGCCCAGGTGCGGTGGGCCACCCCGCCCCCCAGGTGTTACATCCCTCCCGCTCTCCCCTAGGGCTTCGCCCTAGAACCGGACCGCAATCCCTACGGGCAGTGGGCAGATAACGGGGAGCGGGCCGGATCTCGGAGCAGGGGCTGGAGGGCGGGACGAACAAATTGGGGTGGGGTGGAAGTCCTCACGCGTCCACCCGCATCTCAGACCTCTTGAAACACCACAGGCGGCTTCCATGCGTCCTTGTTGGCGCATAGGTTGGGAGACCACTTTCTTGACCCCCTACCTGGTCGGGGCAATAATAGCGACGAAGCCGCGGTTGACGGGTTCGACGCTCGGGTGATACGGTAATAGTGTAGGGGATACACTAAGTCCAATGCGCAAGCTTCGGGTCGGGCTGGCCCAGATCAACACCACCGTCGGCGACCTCGAGGGCAACGTCCAGAAGGTCCTCGAGTACGTCGACCGCGCGCGCGACATGGGCGTCGACGTCGTCAGCTTCCCGGAGCTGACCATCACCGGCTACCCGCCGGAGGACCTCCTGCTGCGGCCCCGCTTCGTTGAGGACAACCTGAAGGCCCTCCAGGCCGTCGTGCGCGGCTGCGGTGGCATCACCGCCGTGGTCGGCTTCGTCGACCTGGACGGCGACATCTACAACGCCGCCGCCGTCATCCACGACGGCGCGCTGGCCGGCATCTACCACAAGCACTACCTCCCGAACTACGGCGTCTTCGACGAGAACCGCTACTTCCAGGCCGGCAGCGAGTGCCCGGTCTACACCGTCGCCGGGGTGGGTGTGGGAGTCAACGTCTGCGAGGACATCTGGTACCCGGGCGACCCCACGCGGGCGCAGGCCTTCGGCGGGGCGCAGGTCATCGTCAACATCAACGGCTCGCCCTACCACGCCGGCAAGCGCCACTTCCGCGAGCAGATGCTCGCCACCCGCGCCGCCGACTACGGTGTCTTCGTCTGCTACACGAACCAGGTGGGCGGCCAGGACGAGCTGGTCTTCGACGGCGCCAGCATGGTGCTGGGCGCCAGCGGCCAGCTGCTGGCCCGAGCGGCGGCCTTCGAGGAGGAGCTGCTGGTGTGCGACCTCAACGTGGAGGAGGTCCTCCAGATGCGCCTCCACGACCCGCGGCGACGCCAGGAGCGGGCGGCCCTGGCCAACTCAATCAAGCACGTGCACCTGTCCGACGCCCCCCTGCGGCCCGACTGGCCGTCGGTAGAGCCGCGGGTCGCCCCGGCCCTCGAGGGCGAGGCGGAGGTGTACGCCGCCCTGGTCACGGGCACCGGCGACTACGTGCGCAAGACCGGGTTCCAGAAGGTGCTGATCGCCCTGTCCGGCGGCGTCGACTCCAGCCTGGTGGCGGCCGTCGCCGTCGATGCCCTCGGGCCCGAGAACGTCGTCGGCGTGAGCATGCCGTCCCGCTACTCGTCCGAGGGTTCGATCAAGGACGCCCAGGAGCTCGCCGATAACCTGAGCATCGACCTGATGATCATCCCCATCGAGCCGGCCCACGCGGCCTACCTCGACATGCTGGCCAAGCCCTTCGCCCAGACGGGCGGGCGTCTGCCCGCCGGCAGCGAGCCCGGCGTTGCCGAGGAGAACGTACAGTCGCGCATCCGCGGCAACATCATCATGGCGCTGTCCAACAAGTTCGGCTGGCTGGTGCTGACCACCGGCAACAAGAGCGAGATGGCCACCGGCTACGCCACCCTTTACGGCGACATGTCCGGCGGCTTGGCCGTGATCAAGGACGTGCCCAAGACCCTGGTCTACCGCCTGACCCGCTACCGCAACGCCCTCAGCAAGAAGCCGGTCATCCCCGAGGCGGTGCTGACCAAGCCGCCCTCGGCGGAGCTGAAGCCCGGGCAGCTGGATCAGGACACCCTACCGCCGTACGAGGTCCTCGACCCCATCCTGGAAGCGTACGTGGAGGACGACAAGAGCGTCGATGAGATCGTGGACATGGGTTATGATTATGCCGCGGTGGTACGGATAATCCAGATGGTGGACCGCAACGAGTACAAGCGGCGGCAGGCCCCGCCCGGGGTCAAGATCACCCCTCGCGCCTTTGGCCGCGACCGCAGGCTGCCGATCGCCAACCGCTACAAGGGGTTCTGACGTGCCGACGGGCGACCAGTCAATTCAGGCCGTCCTCTTCGACTTCGGCGGGGTGCTGCTCCAGCACTTCGACGGTATCGACCACACGGCGATCGAGGAGCGGTTCGGGCTGCGGCCGGGCACGCTGCGTCGGTGTCGAGAGCAGGATAGCCGCTACGCCGAATCTCGCCTGGGCTGCTGCACCCACGAGGAATGGCTGGAGTCCGTACGCATAGCCCTTAGGCAGGCTGTGGGCCGGTTCGGGGATGCCGTCTTCCAGGCCTTCATGGAAGCAGATCGGCCCCTGAACCAGGATGTCATCCGTCTGGTCGATAGGCTACGGCCTTGCTACCGCACTGGCGTTATCTCTAACGCCACCACTGGTCTGGAGAAGCGCTTCGGCGATGAGTTCGGCATTGCCCACCTGTTCGACGTTGTGGTCGGCTCCGGGGACATAGGCGTTACCAAGCCCGAGCGGGAGATCTACCTGCACACCGCGGACAGGCTGGGCCTGCCGCCGCAGGTCTGCGTGTTCGTCGATGACGTGCAGCGCCACGTCGATGGCGCGATCGCCGTGGGGATGAAAGGCTTTCGCTTTGTCTCCTACCCGCAGCTGCTGGCGGACCTGCGCTCGCTTGGGGTGCGGGCGTGATCCGCGCCGTCTTCTTCGACTTCGGCGGGGTCATCGCCCGGCTCGACCGCGACGAGATACGGCGGCTGGAGACGAAGTTCGGCCTGCCCGAGGGCGCCGTCCTCAAGGCTCTCTACGGCACCCCCGAGTGGCGAGAGGTGGAAGTGGGCCGGATCCCGGAAGACGGGTGGTTGCGCGCCGTGGGTGAGAAGCTGGACGAGTTCGCGGGCCGGCCCATTCCCGCCATACGCGATGAGTGGGCGAGCATCTGGCGCAGCCTGGATAAGGACGTGGTGGAGCTGGCGGAGCGCCTCAAGGGCCCGTATGTGGTCGGCCTCATCTCCAACTCGACCCTGCGGCTGGAGAAAGAGCTGATCGAGCCCAACGGGCTGAGCCACCTGTTCGACCTCGTGGTCAACTCCGCCCGCGTGGGCGTGGCGAAGCCCGACCCGCGCATCTACCGCCTGGCGGCACGACGCGCGGGCGTGGAGCCCCGGGGCTGTCTGCACATAGACGACCTGCCCGCCAACGTCGACGGTGCCCGCGCGGCCGGCTTTCAGGCCATCCACTACGCGGGCAACTTCTCAGCTCTCGTGAACGAGCTGAGGCGGCTTCAGGTCAGCTGGTAGCGGGGCCCTGCCTTACCGCTCGAGCTGCTCGCGGACGCGCCCGATCTTGTAGAACAGGACGCTCTGCACGAACAGCGCGGGGAAGGCGAAGAGGGGCACCAGCGCCACTAGGTCCGAAAGGGCCAAGGCGGAAATTACGGCGCCCATGAGGACGATCTCCACGGCCACGATCTCGACCCGGAGCTTGGGTGCGCGGTGAGCTGTGTGACTAGCCATGCCACTAATATCAACAAATGGGCCATTGCGTTGTTACAGGTCCTGGGGTGCCTGATGGCCGGGTTCCGGTGAACGGTTGGGAAAAGCTTCAGTGTTGGCCCGGGTGGGACTGTCCAACGGCGAAGTCTGCCGGCTCATCCCGAACTTTACAGTCCTGCCCTAGGGGCGAAGGTGAGACGAGTTGCCTGTCCGCATTGACGGGCCGGCTCTTTGTCGTGGCAAACGGTCCGCCATGAGGTAGACCCTGGCCCAACCCCCGATTACAATACGAAAAAGGCCTTCCCGTGTCCCCGCACACCAGTCTTTCCTCAGCCCGGAGGTAGCCCGTGCCCCAGCGCGTCCAGATCGACGCCATCGACAAGGTCCGCGCCGCCGTATCCGATCTCGTCACCTCTTATCCCAAGGGCAAACGCTTCTGCCGCTACGCCGACGTCCGCATCGAGGTGGACGAGGGCAAGGTGGCCGTGGCCGAGAATGGCATGGACAAGTTCAGCGGCGAGGACTACGGCTTCGCCTTCGGCGTTCGCGTCATTGCCTCCGCCGGAGGCGGACCCGCCTCTGGCGGAGGCGCAAACGCCGTCGCCCCCGGCTACTTCGGCCAGATCCTGGGCGCTACCGACCTGCCGCATCTGTCGGAGCGCCTGCGCGAGGGGCTCGACCACGCCTACGAGCGCGCCCTGGCCAACGCCCGGCAGAAGTCCGCCGCCCGCGAGAGCGCTGGCCCGCTGGGGGCGGCCCTCTACGATCTCGCCCTCGCCCCCATCAACGTCCGCCGGGAAACCATCCCCGCGAAGTACGAGGTGAACCCCCGCGAGGTGGCGCTGGAAGACGCCACGAAGTACGTGCGGGAGGTGTCCCAGCGCGTCCAGGGGCTGGACGAGAAGGTCGTGTTCAACTACATCGCCGCCGCCACCCAGTTCGAGCGGATCCTCGTCGTCACCTCCGAGGGCGCCGACATCGACCAGACGTGGGCCATCACCCAGGGCACCTGCTTCGTCGTCGCCCAGGGGCCGGACGGTCACCAGGAGCTGTACGACTTCTCGGGCCACCAGCGGGGCTGGGAACTCATCACCAAGGGTATCGAGGAGCCGGACATCTCCGTCCCCAGCCTGATGGACTTCTCGCTGACCCTGGCCCGCGACACTATCGACCTGGCGGGGGCCAAACCCCTGAAGGCCACCGACAAGGAGGTCGTCGTCGTCACCGACCCCCACTACAACGCCCTCGTCTGCCACGAGGTGGTGGGCCACCCCTCGGAGCTCGACCGGGCGCTGAAGTTCGAGACGGGGTACGCCGGCCGCTCCTGGCTCCTCAAGGACCTGCGCGACAACCAGATCGGCAAGCGGGTCGGCTCCGAGCACGTCAACGCCTTCTCCGACCCCACGATCCAGGGCTTCGGCCACTACCGCTACGACGACGAGGGCACGCCCGCCCGCCGCGTCTACCACATCCGCAGCGGCATGTACGAGGAGTTCGCCAACAGCCGCCAGACCGCGGCGCTGATGGGGGTGGAGCCCAACGGCCACTTCAAGGCCACCGAGGCGTACTTGGTGCCCCTCATCCGCATGTCCAACACCGCCTTCGCCCCGGGCGAGCGCGACCCGCAGGACATCATCCGCGAGGTGGACAACGGCTACTACGTCGTCGGCCACCGCATCCCCTCGGTGGCGGAGTCGCGGGAGAACTTCCGCATCACGGCGATGAAGGTGTACGAGATCCGCGACGGGGAGGTGGGCGAGCTGTTCCGCGACGGCGGGCTGATGGCGGACACGCGGGACTACTTCCTGAACGTGGACGCGGTGGGGAACGACTTCCGGCTGTTCGCGATCCCGAACTGCGGCAAGGGCCAGCCGATGCAGACGAAGCGGATGAGCAACGGCGGCCCGACGATGCGCTCGCGGGCGCGGCTCAGTGGGGCGTGAGGCCTTTCGTGAGGAGTAACGGATGCTACCTCTATCCCAGCTGAACAAAGCCGTGACCGACGGCCTCGCCTTCCTCCAGGGCCAGGAGGACGTGGAGGAGGCGGAGGTCTTCGTCGCCGCCAACGGCATCCTCCACACCCGCCTCAACTACACCTCCCACATCCCCTGCAACGGCGTCGAGGAGCCCAAGTCCATCGATAACTTCGGCGTCGGCGTCCAGGCCGTCTTCCGCCAGCCCAGCGCGGAAGTCCGGCGCATCGGCTTCGGCTCGGAGACGTCCGACATCTCCCCGGAGGGGGTGAAGTCGGCACTGGAGAAGGCGCGCAAGGGCGCCGTCGCCGACCCTGAGTTCGAGTCGCTGGCCCGGCCCACCGGCGAGGAGCGCCAGCTCACCACCTACCACGACCCCAAGCTGATGGAGATCGCCGATGAAGACCTGGTGGACGCGGGCTGGCGGGTGGTCAACGGCGCCCTCCGCGTCTTCCAGACCTCCGAGACGCTGGCGAACATCGCCGCCAGCCCCGACGGCCTGCGCGACCTCGGCCTCATCATCGGCGGGGACGTCACCATCCTCCAGGAGCGCATGGCCATCGGCTCCAGCGCCATGCCCAAAGTCCAGACGGACGAGTCGACCCTGGTCATGTCGTTCATCACGTCGATGGTCGAGCGGGAGGCGGCCAAGGGCAGCGGCTACGGCGCTGCCACCCACCTGGACGCCTTCAGCGACGAGGCCGGCCGCCAGGCCGCCCAGAACGCCGTTCGCTCCATCGGGGGCGTGCGCCTGGCCACCGGCGAATACCGGGTGATCTTCGGCCGGCAGGCGGTGATGGACATACTGGACAACATCGTGCTGCCGGGGCTGAGCCTGGGCACGTTCTACGCCGCCAGCTCGCCCTTCCACGGTAAGCTGGGCAAGCAGGTCGCCTCCTCCAAGTTCACGTTGGTCGACGACGGCGTGAACAGGGGGCTCGTGGGCGCGAAAGGGTTGACCTGCGAGGGGCTGCCCACCGGACGCACCGTCCTCATCGAGAACGGGGTCCTGCGGGCGACGCTGGCCAACCACTACGAGGCGCAGCGGATCAGGCGGGACCCCCGGGCGAAGGAGAAGCTCGGCGTCGACCCGAAGGAGATGCCGCAGGCGTTCGTCCCCCGCAACGGGTTCCGCTTCGCCCGCGGCGGCGGCCGCCACTTCGACGCCCAGCCCGGCATCCACGCCACCAACGTCCTCGTCCCCGGCGAGGTCGGTTCGCTGGAGGAGCTGGCGCGCCTGGTGGGCGACGGCCTCTACGTGGGCCGGATCTGGTACACGTATCCCGTGAACGGCCTGCGGGCCGGCGACTTCACCTCCACGATCATCGGCGACTCCTTCGTCATCCGAGACGGCAAGTTCGCGGAGCCGGTCAAGGCCAACACCGTCCGCATCAACGACAGCGTCCACAACGTGCTGAACGGTGTGCTCGGCGTGACCAGGGAGGGCAAGCCCACTTTGGTCTGGGCGGCGGACGAGATCGTCTACGCGCCGGAGATAGCGGTGGAGAAGGTGCGGCTCCAGGCCATCGCCGAGTACATGGAGACGGTGTACTAGCGATATACCTGCCCGAGCGAAGGGCTACATCAGGTACTTGTCGACCGAGACCAACTGTTCCCTAACTGGGTCCACGGTGAAGCCCATTTCCTGAAGAGTGACCGCGCCAAGGATGGGACTAGAGCCCTCTCTGCCGAATACCACCTGAGTGAACTCCTCCTGGCCGTTCACCCTCACCCATGTCCGGCCCACTTCAAGCTCCAAGCGACTGGCGTCCGCAAGTTCGAACCTGAACTTCCGGTAGGGCTGAACCCCGAGTTGAGCCAGCAGCGATGCTGGCAGCATGGTATTGGTGGCCCCAGTGTCTACCAGCGCCTCGACAGGCTCGAAGCGCTGGCCCTGGGGGTCTCCCACCTCAATGTGTACTCGGAAGGCACCCATAGCGTTTGCAGTATAGCACGTAGATTGGATGCCCTAGCCCGTGGAGCCCTAGGTCTCCCCCAGGTCCTTGCGGCGCAGGTACTCGTCGATGGCGGCGGCGGCCTTCTTGGCATCGGCCATTGCCGTCACCACCAGGTCGGCGCCGCGGACGTTGTCGCCGGCGGCGAAGACGCCCTCGCGGCTGGTACGGCCGTAGTCGTCGGCGGCGAGCGTGCCCCGGTCGGCGGCGTCGAGCCCGGGCGTCGTCTGGTAGAGCAGGCGCTCCACCTGGTAGCCGATGGCGACCACCACCGTGTCCGCCGCCAGCTCGAACTCGGAGCCGATGACGGGCACCGGCTTCGGGCGGCCCGACTCGTCGGGCTCGCCCAGCTGCACTTTCTGGAAGCGGGCGGCGCGGACGCGGCCGTCCTTACCGGCGATGAAGCGGACGGGCGCCGTCTCGAAGATGAAGCGGACGCCCTCCTCCTTGGCGTGGGTCCGCTCCTCCTCGCGGCCGCGCATCTCCGCCTCGGTGCGGCGGTAGACGCAGTACACCTGGTCGGCGCCGGCCCGAACGGCGGAGCGCACGCAGTCCATCGAGGTGTCGCCGCCGCCGATGACCACCACCCGCCGGCCTATCTTGACGGGCTCGCGCATGTGGGGCGGCAGCTCGTCCGGCGGCAGGTTCGTTCGCACCAGGAAGTCGGTGGCCATATGGACGCCGGGCAGCTCCTCGCCCGGGACGCTGAGGTGGAGGCCCTGGCCGGCGCCGTGGCCCAGGAAGACGGCGTCGAACCCCTGGGCGAAAAGCTCGTCGATAGTGACGTCGTAGCCGATGCGCACGTTGCCGGCGAACTGGACACCCATCTGGTGGAGCTGCTCCACCTTCTCCTCGACCAGCCGCTTCGCCATCTTGAAGTTGGGGATACCGTAGCGGAGAATGCCGCCCGGCTCCGGCCACGCCTCGAACACCTTGACGCCGTGGCCGCGCCCGGCGAGTTCCTCCGCCACCACGAGTCCCGCCGGACCGGAGCCGACGACGGCGACGCGCCGGCCGGTGAAGGGCGGTAGCTCCGGAAGAGGCAGCCCCTGCGTCTCCCGCTGCTGGTCGGCGACGTACGCCTCCAGCCTGCCGATACGCACCGGGATCGCCACCTTGCCCACCACGCAGGAGCCCTCGCACAGCGACTCCTGGGGGCAGAGGCGGCCGCACATCTCGGGCAGGGCGCTGGTCTCGCGGAAGACCTCGGCCGCGCCGATGACGTCGCCCTGCTCCAGCTTCAGGAGGGCGCCGGGGATGTCGTTGTGGATGGGGCAGGCGGTGATGCAGGGGGCGGCGGGACACTGAATGCAGCGGGTGGCTTCCAGGCGCGCCGTCTCCAAGTCGAGCCCCTGGTAGACTTCGTCCCAGTTGTGTACTCGCTCTTTGGGGTCCTGCTTGGGGATGCGCTGTGGGGGAAGCTTGAGCCTGGCCTTGCGGTCGATCTGAAGCGCGGTCCTGTCGGTCAAAGCCCCTGAACCTCTCTGCCCACCATATCTATTGTAAGGCATCCGGCCCGGACCGGGCCATCGCCTGAACCGGTGGGCATTCCCCATCTAATAGAACCTTCGGGGAGGCGAAACGTTTCGGGGATTACGGCTGCGGCACCCGGCCGATGATGAGGCCGCGCTGCGGGGCCAGGAGGAACGCCGCCAGGAACAGCCCCGTCGCGGTGAGGACGATGGCGGCGCTGGCGGAGACGTCGCCGTAGTAGGCGATGTAGAGGCCGGTGACGGCGGAGACGACGCCGATGAGGGCGCCCAGGGCCATCATCCAGGGGAGGCGGCGCACCAGGACCTGGGCGGTGGCGGCCGGGGTCACCAGCATCGCCACCACCAGGACGATGCCGACCGTCTGGAGGGCGATGACGGTGGTGAGGGCGAGGAGGGCGAGCAGGCCGTACTGGAGGGCCGCCACCGGCAGGCCCGAGGCGGCCGCCATCGATGGGTCGTAGGCGATGAACAGCAGCTCCTTGTAGAACGCGGCTATCGCCACCAGCACCAGCCCGCCGACCACGGCGATGAGCCAGACGTCGTCCCAGCCCACGGCGAGCACGTTGCCGAAGACGAAGGAGAACAGGTCGACCTGGTAGCCGCTCTGGCGGCTCACGATCAGGATGCCGAGGGCGAAGGCGCCCACGAAGATGATGCCAATGGCCGTGTCGTACTTGACGCCGGCGCGGCGGCTGATGAAGCCGATGAGGAGGGCGGTGATGACGGCGGCTATCGCCCCGCCCAGGTAGAGGTTGCCGCCGAGCGCGAAGGCGGCGGCCACGCCGCCGAAGGAGGCGTGGGGGAGGGCGTCGCCGATGAACGCCATCCCCTTCAGGATCACGAAGCTGCCGACGACGGCGGAGACGATGCCCACCAGCGCCACGGCGATGAGCCCCCGCTGCATGAACTCCAGCGTCCAGGGCTCCCGCACGGACTCGAAGAAGTCACTGATGCCCGGCATAGATCTTCCCCTCAACGTTCAGCAGCAGCAGGTGGCGTTCGAAGGTGGCGGTAAGGACCTCCTCGTTCAGGACGTCGGCCAGGCGGCCGAAGGCGACGACCTTGCGGTTCAGAAAGACGGCGTGGTCGAAGCAGGCGGCGACGCACGATAGGTCGTGGGTGGCGACGAACAGCGTCTTGCCGTCGCGGGCCAGCCCGGCGAACAGCTCGAGGATATCGTGCTGGGAGGTGGCGTCGAGCCCGGCGAACGGCTCGTCCAGGAGGAGGACGTCGGCCTCCTGGGCCAGGGCCCGGGCGACGAGCACGCGGCGCTGCTCGCCCCCAGAGAGCTCGCCGATGCGGCGCCGGGCCCGGTCGGCCATGCGGACGCGCTCCAGCGCCTGCATCGCCACATCGCGGTCGTGCTGGCGGGGGCGGCGCAGCAGGCCCAGCCGTCCGTAGCGGCCCATCAGCACCACGTCGGAAGCCGTCACCGGGAACGACCAGTCCACAACCTCCGACTGGGGCATGTACCCCAGGCGCGTCTGGGGCGGGCTCCGGTCGCCGAAGACGTGCACCTCGCCGCGCCAGGGCTTGTGCAGGCCCAGGATGACCCGGAGCAGGGTGGACTTGCCGGAGCCGTTGGGCCCGACGAGCCCCGCCAGACAGCCCGGCTCGATGCGGAAGCTGACGCCCTCCAGGGCGGCGTGACCGTTGTAGCCGGCCCAAACGCCTTTCGCGTCCAGGGCGTAGCCGTTGGGCGGCTCGGGCGTCTTAGCCACCGCTCGTCCCTCCCAGGCAGCGGACAAGCTCTTGCGCGTTGAACCGCATCATGTCGCGGTACGAATGGACTTCGTCGTCGAAGGCGTCGCTGTAGAGGGTGCAGACTTGGGCGCCGGCTTCATCGGCTATCTGCTCCAGGACCTTGGAATTCAACTGCGGCTCGCTGAACACGGCCGGTATTCCCTCGTCCTGGATCGCGTCGATCAGCCGGGCAACGTCCCCTGCGCTGGGGTCGCCCTCGGGGGAGGCGACCACGAAGCCGGCCACCTCCAGGCCGTAGCGATCGGCGAAGGTGTTGAACGCCTTGTGCAGAGTCACCAGCTTGCGCTGCGATGCGGGGATGGTGTCGACGGCCGCCTGCACTTCGCGGTCCAGCCGGCGTAGCTCCTGGGCGTACTCCTGAGCCCTGCTTTTGTAGTAGCTCTTGCCCGCCGGATCTACCCGGACGAGGGCATCTCGGATGCGGTGGACGTATGTAATGGCCTGGGTCGCGTCGAGCCACCAGTGGGGCTCCTCGGCGATGATCTTGGCGATCTCGGGTACCCCGGAGAGACGGACGACCCGGTCCTTGGAGACGTTCGCCGAGATCGTCTTCTCGAGAGCCGCTTCCAGGCCGAGCCCGTTGATGAAGACCACGTCCGCCTCGCTGAGCTTCTGCACGTCGCGGGGGGTGGGCTCGAAGGTGTGGGGGTCGGCGCCCGAGGGCAGCAGGGCTGCTATCTCGACCCGGTCGCCGCTCACCTGGCGCACCATGTCGGCGAAGAGCTCGAGGCTGGTGACGGCGTTGACCTTGGGCTCCGCTGCCGGCTGCTGGCCGCCGTCCTGGCAGGCCGCGATCAGGAGCGCGGTCAACGCCAGGACGACCAGGGGAGCGCCTCGCCATGCCACCGTCATTGCCGCTGCCCTTCCCCGGACGGGCGGCAGCGGCGGCAGCGGCCGTAGAACTCGAGCCAGTGGCCCTCGATGTCGTACTCCGTCTGGCGGGAGAGCTCGCGCACCAGGTCGTCCACCACGCAGTCGTCCATGTCGCGCACGCTGCCGCAGCTGACGCAGACCAGGTGGTGGTGGTGGCCGCGCTGGCTGAGGCGGTAGTGGAGGCTGCCGTCCTCCAGGATGACCCGGCAGAGGATGCCCAGGTCGCAGAGGAGGCGCATGGTGCGAAAGACGGTGGCGCGGCCGGCGCCGGGCTCTTCCCGGAGGACGTCGTCGACGGTAAAGTGCCCGGGCCGGCCGAGCACAGCGCCGACGACGGCGCGCCTGGCCGGCGTTACGCGGTGGCCGCGGCTCTCCAGGTTTTGAACGATGGAGTCGAGTTCCGTCATATTGGCCTAATGATACCTGGTATCACTGAGACGAAGTATCATTAGGCTATCACGGAGACCGACTGCCGTCAAGCTGTCCAGGGGGAGGGATTTATTCTTGGGGGAGGGGCGCGAACAGCACCAGCCGGCTGGTGGGCCGCTCGCTGCCGCCGGCCGGCTCGATGCTGACCCCTACCGCCATCGGCTCGCGCTCCAGGTCGAGCCGCTCCAGGTCGACGACGTGGTGGGCGACGCCGTCGCTGGGAGTGAACGTGCCGGCGCTGACGGGGTCGTGCTCGCCCACGAAAAGCCAGAGCTGGTAGGTCTGGCCCGGCTCCAGGCTGCGCAGGTTGTTGCAGACGATGGCCGCCCGGCCAACGGAGTAGCTCCGGTAGTAGGTGGCGACCGCGCTGGGCATGGCTTCCGTCGGATCAACGGCTATCCTCTCGACGTCCGACGCCGCCAGCATGGCCGTGATCTGCTGCTGGTGCTCCAGGCCGGCATCCGTCTCCTGGAACTGCAGCTTAAGGCGGTCGTTCTCGTCGTTCAGGTCGTCCACCCGGGCGTCGAGGACGACGACGAGGGCGAGGGCGGCGGCGCTGGCCCCCACCAGAGCGGCCGCGCCGGCAGGCCAGAAGCGGCGCAGGCCGGTCAGGAGCGCCTGCGCCTGCTCGAAGCGGCCCCACATGCGGGCACGACCTACCACCCGCTGCCGCAGGCGGGGATCGGCCTCCTCCAGCGGCACGGCCAGGGCTATCAGCGCAGCGGACCGCTGCGCCTCGGTCAGCTCGCTCCATCAGCGGAGGCAGTCCGCCATATGCTCTTCCAGGGCCTTGGCCTCGGTCTCCTCGGCCGCCACCTCTT
>JACOUE010000071.1 GCA_016178045.1 Chloroflexota bacterium | reverse complement strand
GTGCCCTGACCCGGCGCCTGCTCACTGCGCAGGAGCAGGAGCGGCATCAGGTGGCCAGGGACCTGCACGACGGTCTGACCCAGATGATCGTGGCGGCGGACATGCACCTGGAGGCGTTCCGTGGATACCGCGGCCGGGCGGGCGATGAGGCCCCGGCCGGGCAAGAGCTGGAGCGGGCGTCGCAGCTGATGAAGAAGTCGATAGCGGAGGCCCGGCACATCATCTCCCAGCTGCGGCCGTCTACCCTCGACGACTTCGGACTGGCGGAGACGGTGAGAATGTACCTGCAGGACCTGGCGGATAAGGAGGGGTGGGAATGGGAGTTTGAGGCGGACCTGCAGGACTGGCGTCCTGATCCCCTCACAGAGGCGGCCCTCTTCCGGATCATCCAGGAAGCCCTGAACAACGTGCGCAAGTACGCCGCCGCCGCCCGCGTCCGGGTGGGCCTGCGGCTGGAGGGTGATGTGGTGCAGGCGGAGGTACGGGACTGGGGCCGGGGCTATGACGTAGACCGGGCGCTGGCCAAAGCCGCCACCGGCGCCAGCCTTGGCCTAATCGGGATGCTGGAGAGGGCTCAACTGCTGAGCGGCCGCTGCGAACTGACGAGCGAACCGGGCCAGGGGGCCGCGGTGCGGGTCATCCTTCCCGCCGAGGCCCCACAAACGACCTCAGATAAGTCAGGAGAGAGTGATGGTAGCCACTAGCGGGCGGGCCACGGTCCTGATTGCGGACGACCATCCGATGGTAAGGGAAGGCCTGCGCAGTATGGTGGCCGGGAAGGACGTTCAGGTGGTGGGCGAGGCCGGGAGCGGGAGCGAGGCCCTGGAGCGGGTCCGTGAACTCCAGCCCGACGTAGTATTGATGGACGTCCGCATGCCCGACATGGACGGCCTCGCCGCTACGGAGATCATAAAGAAGGAGAAGCCCGAGACGTCGGTTGTCATCGTCACCAGCTACGAGAGCATGGACTACCTCCGCCGCGCCGTGATAGCCGGGGCGGCGGGCTACGTCCTGAAGGGCGTCTCCCAGACGGCCCTGGTCAACGCCATCCGCATCGTCAAGAGCGGGGGCTCCCTTATCGACGGGGCGCTGCTGAAGGAGCTGCTGAAGGAGATCGGCCTGGAGCAGCGCGAGCCCCTGAAGCTCGGCGGGCTGGACATGCTCAGCCCCCGCGAGCGCGACGTCCTGCGGCACCTGGTGCGCGGCCTGACCAATAAGGAGATCGCCCAGGAGATGCATTACAGCGTCGGCACCGTCAAGAACGCCGTGCAGCGCATCATCGAGAAGCTGGGCGCGTCTGACCGTACCCAGGCGGCTGTGCTGGCCGTCCAGGCGGGCATCGGAATGGAGCAGCCGGCCGCCTGATGGCTTAGCCAGGTAGCACCACCTCCTCCGCGTCTTCGCCGATTGGCGCCTCAAAGGTAACCCTTTGGGGCGCCAATCGGCGTCTCCGGCTCATGGCCAACCGCATGGCCTCGCTTTGACCCGCTGGCACTAACCGGCGTGGTATCAGGCCTCCGATACTGAAGAGTCCGAAATCCCGATAAGGAGGCCTGAGAGAGATGAGCACCGCAGTCCTCGAAACCAACGGCGAGAGCTCCGCCACCAGGGCTCCCGGCCCCGGCGACCCGGCCCGCTTCGAAGAGATCTACAACACCTACTACGGCCGGATCTTTGCTTACGTTTACAACCGCGTCTCCAACGTGGAACTGGCCAGGGACCTGACGGCGGAGGTCTTCGAGAAGGCGTTCTGTAAGGGCAACACCGTGCGGGACCAGGGGGCCTACACCGCCTGGCTGTTCATGATCACCAGGAACACGGTGAGCGCCCACTTCCGAAAGCGGAAGCGGGAGTTCAACGGTATTTCCCGCGTGGGGGAATCCCTCTCCCTGCACGGCCAGGAGATAGACCCCAGCGACCACCTCCTGAGGGACGAGCAGGCGGCGCGCCTCCGCGAGCACCTGCGCAAGCTGCCCTCGCGGTTGCAGGAGATCCTCGCCCTGAAGTTCGACGCTGAGCTCAGCAACCGCGAGATCGGCCAGCTCCTGGGCATGAGCGAGGTAAATGTTAGAGTCACAGTCTTCCGGGCCCTCAGCAGGCTCCGGGAAGGACTGAAGGAGGACAGCAGCGATGCAGTTCACTAAGATCGGTATCAGCCGCTACGTATCGAGCAGGCGGTTCCGGCTCCCGGTGACCGCGCCCCGGCCGATCCGCCTCGTCCGCCGGGCGCCCTCGGAGATGACCCTGGCGCGGCTGCTGACAGCCTACAGGCTCGCCCGCCTGCGGGAGCACGCGGGCTAATCGGGCCCGGCCTTACGGAAGGGCCGACTCCAGTTGTGTAGGATTGAAGCCGAAGAACGTATGCTCTCCCACCCGGATCACAGGCCGCCGAATCAGGTACGGCGTTTCGACCATCAGCCGGACGAGTTCATCGTCCGGCGGCGGGTCCTCAGGCGAGAGGTTGAGCGCCCTGGCCCGCGGGCTCTTCCAGGCGAAGGCTTCGGCCGGCGGCCTGTCCCCCAGCAGCTCGCGAAGCTCCCCCTCTGAAAACCGCTCTCTGAAGAAGTCCCGGTCTACTACCCGGTAGCCCCGCTGCGAAAGGAACTCTTTCGCCCGCCGGCAGGTGCTTCAGCCCCGCATCTCGTAGAAGTAGACGTCCACACCCCGACCCTCAGGGCCCAGTCACTTAAGCTACGGGGATTTCCAGGCGGTACATCTGGCCCAGCACGTCCATCAAGGCCTGGACGGCCCGGCCCCGCCTGCGGTTCCTGCGGTAGACGAGGGAAATCGTCCGCCGGATGGGAGGCGTGTTGACGATCTCGACTTCCACCAGGGCGCCCACGTGCAGCTCGCGCTCGATCGTGACCCGGGGCACCAGGGCGATGCCCAGCCCGTCCTCCACCATGCGCTTGGTAGCCTCCAGGGAGTCGAGCTCCATCGCCACGTTGGGGACCATGCCGGCGTCGCGGAAGAAGCTGTGGATGAGGCCGTAGTAGCTGGAGCCGCGGTCGAAGAGGATGATGGGCTGAGCGGCGACCTCCTCGGTGGTTGCCCGGCGGGTCGCGGCGAAGGCGTGTTCGGCGTTCGCCACCAGGACGATTTCGTCCTCGTAGAGGGAGACGGCCTCGATCTCAGGGTGGGATAGGGCTCGCACCAGCCCGACCTGCACCTCGTCCTTCAGGAGCATGTCCAGCACCTGCTCCGACCGCCCCGTCCTGACCGACACCTCCACGTTAGGATGGCGCTCCCGGAAGGCGTGCAGGATCTTGGGGAGTACGTAGGTGCTGATCGTCAGGGCGGAACCGAGGCGGAGGGAGCCGAGCTGGACGTTGCGCACCTCCTCCACCGCGTCTCTGGCTTCCTGGAGGGTCTGGAGAATCCGCTCGGCGAAAGGGAGGAAGGCCTGACCGGCGTCGGTGAGGCGGACGCCGCGGCCGCCCCGCTCGAACACTTCCTCGCCCAGATCCCGCTCCAGCGACTGGATGCGGGCGGTGATGGAGGGCTGGGTGAGCTGGAGCACCTCGGCGGCGCGGCTGAAGCTGTTGTGGGCCGCCACCTGCACGAAGGCTTCTACCTGGCCGAAGTCCACCTGTCTGCCTTTGCTTATCGAACTAGCCTATAGAGCTTCCGCAAAAAACCAAAAGAATTATATCGTCTGGGGAGAGTCTAGTCTATAGAGCTTATAGAAGTTGGCTCAGCAAGCGGGCCTAATGACGCTCGGTCCGGGGGCGGAAGCCCTTGGAGGTATCGTGCTCCAGGAACCAGCGGGCGTTCTTCTCCGTGTACTCTTTCCACTGGTCCGGAACGTAGTCCTCGTGGAAGATGGCGTTGACGGGGCAGACGGTCTCGCAGGCGGCGCAGTCGATGCAGATGTCGGGGTCGATGTAGTACTGCTCGTCCTCCTCAGTGGTGTGGATGCAGTCCACGGGGCAGACGTCGACGCAGGACGCGTCTTTGACGCCGATGCACGGTTCGGTGATGACGTAGGTCATTGCCGTTCAGGGCGAAGGTGTTATGGGCATTTTAGCAGGCGCTAAATTACTTTATCAACCCTAATCCAGGCTCAGGGCCGAGCGGCCGGCCGGGCGGACGCCGGGCTTCTGCACCACGACGTCGCCGCGGACGCGGGCCTGGCAGGCCAGGCGGAGCCGACGGCTGCGGACGGTCGCTTCGCTGAGTTCGCTGGTCAGGGTGTTGTGCTCGGTGCGGCCCATCGGCTCCAGGTTCTTCTCCCCCTCTTCGATGGTGCAGGCGCAGGAGGTGCACGTTCCCTGGCCGCCGCAGGTGGTGGGCCAGTACAGCCCGCTTTCGTGGGCCGCGTCCATTATCGTCTGCGCCGCTTTGGCCTCGATGGTGAGGTCCAGGGGCTGGATGACGATCTTAGGCATTTTGTGCTTCCGAAAGTTATTCTAGCATTCGCTGCCTTCCCGCTTCGAAGGGGCGGGTTGCGACTGGGCGGGCGGCATCCCGTATACTAGGGACGATTCGACCGGCAGGAGGGAGGCCCGATGAAGGAAGTGCCCCTCGACCTCAACGAGGAGATGACCGTTGCCACTACCCCCGAGATGGGCGTGCCCCACCTGCCGATCCCCATGTACTCAACGCCGGCCATGGTCTCCCACTTCGAGGGGCTGTGCCTGCGCATGCTCCAGCGGCACCTCGACGCTGGCGAGACGTCCGTGGGCTACCGGGTGGACGTGCGGCACCTGGCCCCCACGCCCATCGGGCAGAAGGTGACGGTGAAGGCGAAGCTGAAGGAGATCGACGGCCGTAAGTGCGTGTTCGAGGTGGAGGCGTACAACGAGATGGGGGTGAAGATCGGCGAGGGCCTCCACGAGCGGCGGGTCATCGACATGAACCGCTTCGGGGGCCGGGGCGGCTAGGGTCATGGTCTCACTGTCGGGCCTGGCGAAGGGTTACGAGTTCCCTCCTGTCCCCTTCGAGCTGTCGCGCGATTGGGTGGAGGAGTACCGCGCGGCTGTGGAGGACGAGGCGACCGCAGAGGTCGGGGATGACGTTGTCCCGCCCATGGCGCTGGTCGCGCTGGCCGTCCGCAGCCTGCTCGAGCAGGCTGCGCTCCCCGAGGGGACCATCCACCTGGGGCAGGAGGTGTCATTTCGACGCGCCGTCCGCGTCGGCGAGCCGCTGGAGGCGCAGGCCCGCATCACCAGCCGGGGCGAACGCCAGGGCTGGCTGCTGATGGGGATCGAGCTGAGCGTGGAAGATGCCGCGGGCTGGGCGGTGATGCACGGCCGGGCCACGATCACGGTGCCGGGCGCGTAGACCGATGAGTCAGCGACCGGGTTCCCTCCCCGAGGCGACAGCAGGGCAGGCCCTGCCCGCCGTCGTCAGGTACGTCACGCAAGAGAAGATCAACCGATACGCCCGGGCCAGCGGCGACGGCAACCCTCTGCATACGGACCCCGAGTACGCGGCCAGGACGCGGTTCGGGGGCACGATTGCCCACGGACTGCTCGTCCTGGCTTACGTCTCCGAGATGCTGACGGCGGCGTTTGGAGAGCGCTGGCCCAACGGCGGGCGTCTGAAGTCGCGCTTCCGTGCCCCGGCCCGCCCCGGCGATACGCTTACCGTGAGCGGGGAAGTGCAGAAGGCGGACGGCGTCAGGACGCTGTGCCGGATTGAGGTCCGCAACCAGGCCGGCGAGGTGCTGGTGGACGGGGAGGCGGAGGTCGGCGGCTAAGAGGCGGATGGGCAAGACGGAAGACGGAGGCTGAATTTTGGCTCGCGCTGTCATAACCGGTCTTGGGGCGATTACCCCCATCGGCAGCAAGGTGGAAGAGTTCTGGCACAACCTGGTGAACGGTGTGTCCGGCGTTGGGCCGATCACCCTGTTCGACGCCAGCGACCTCGGCTGCCGCATCGCCGCCGAGGTGAAGGGGTTCGACCCGCTCGACCACATGGACCTGAAAACGGTGAAGCGGTGCGCCCGCTTCTCCCACTTCGCCATCGCCGCGGCCGCGCAGGCCGTCGCCGACGCCGACCTCCGCGTCGACGACGCCAACCGGGAGTCCGTAGGGATCGTGATGAACACGGGAGGCGGCGGCGTCGGCGACATCGCCGACGGGGAGAAAGTACTGCTGGACAAGGGGCCGGACCGCGTGAGCGCCTTCCTGGTGCCCATGCTGGCGCCCAACATGCCTTCCTGCCAGGTGGCCATGCGGCACGGCGTCCGCGGGCCGGTCATCACCTCCGTCGCCGCCTGCGCCGCCGGCGTGTACGCGTTTGTTGAGGCCAAGCGCCTCCTCGACCTGGGCGAGGCGGACGTGGTGATCACCGGCGGCACGGAGGCCGCCCTCCACCCGCTGGCCTTCGCCGCTTTCAACAACATGCGCGCCCTCTCCCGCCGCAACGACGAGCCGGAGAAGGCGTGCCGCCCGTTCGACCTCCACCGCGACGGCTTCGTCTTCGGCGAAGGGGCCGGGGCGATGATCATCGAGCGGCTGGAGCACGCTCAGGCGCGGGGCGCCCGCGTCTACGCCGAGTTGCGCGGCGGCGCCATGACCAGCGACGCCTACCACATCACCGCCCCCGAGCCCACCGGCACCGCCGCCGCCCTGGCCATGACCCGGGCGATGAAGGCGGCCGACATCGAGGTGGAGGAGGTGGACTGCGTCGTCGCCCACGGGACAGGGACGCCCCTCAACGACGCGGCCGAGACGCGGGCGATAAAGAAGGCCCTGGGCGAGCACGCCTACCGGGCGGCCATAAGCTCTCCTAAGTCGATGGTCGGCCATCTGCTGGGGGGTGCCGGCGCTATTTCGGCCCTGGCCGCCGTCCTCGCCATCCGCGACGGCGTCATTCCGCCCACCATCAACCGTGAGACACCCGACCCCGAGTGCGACCTGGACTACGTGCCCCTGGTGTCGCGCCGCTCGAAGGTGCGGACGGCGCTGGTCAACGGCTTCGGGTTCGGCGGCCAGAACGCCACGGTGGTCTTCCGCCAGTTGGACGGTGATGCAGGAAGCGCCCGCTAGCCCCCGGCACTGGTGCTTCGGCTGCGGGAGCGCCAACCCGGAAGGGCTCCACATCGAGTTCCGCCTCGACGGTAAGCGGGCCCTGGGCGAGTTCACGCCTCGGGAGACGCACCAGGGGTACCCGGGTGTCGCCCACGGCGGGGTGGCCGCCGCCGCCCTGGACGAGGCGATGGGCTGGGCGATGTACGCCGCCGGCGCCTGGACGATGACGGCGCGCATGCAGGTGCGCTACCGCAAGCCCCTTCCCCTGGGCCAGCCGGTGACGGTGAGCGCCCGCGTCACGCGAAACCGTGGACGCTGGCTGGAGGCGGCGGGGAAGTTGCGCTCCGCCTCGGGCGAGGTCCTGGCCGAGGGCCGGGCGCTGTTCCTCCGCCTGCCCAAGGAGGAGGCGCGACGGCTGGAGGCGTTTTACCTGGCCCGCTCGCGCCAGGACGGCGGCCGCTAGCCCCTAAATGTGCGAGATATAGCGCGGCTTGAACGCTTGGGGCCACCCAGCCCCGGCCTAGGTTGGACGGGCCGCCGCTGGCCCCTAAGCCGCCCTTCCGCTAATATCCACCCTAGGGATGGCTATCGGCGCGAAGGGGCAGCGCGGGCGCAGCGCCCCCTGGACCTACCTGGCGAACCGCGCCCTGGCCACCCTGGTCCCCCTCGAGCTGGGCTACCTCATCTCTATCCCCATCTCCGACATCTTCTATGTCCTCTGGAAGAGCAAGCGCGAGACCGCTCGCCGTAACTACGCCCGCATCCTGGGCCGGCCCGAGGACGACCCCGAGGTGCGGCGCCTGGGCCACGAGACGTTCCGCCAGTTCGGACGCTACATAGTCGAGCTTCTGAGCGTGCAGGGCTGGAGCCTGGAAGACCTCGAGGACCGCATCACTATCCACGGCGACGAGCACTTCGACGAGGCGCGGCGCTACGGCAAGGGCATCATCTTCACTAGCGCCCACATGGGCAGCATCGAAGTGGCCAGCGGCCTACTCCTCCTCAAGGGCTACCGCGTGACGACCGTCGCCGAGTGGCTCGAGCCCAAGATGCTGATGGACTGGATCGTGACCTGTCGGGAGCGGATGGGCGTGACCCTCCTGCCGGCGACGCGTACGGGAATGAAGCTGATCCGCGTCCTCCGCCGCAACGAGATGGTGGCGCTGGTGGTGGACATGGGCGTGCGCAACGGCGACGGCCGGCCGGTCACCTTCTTCGGCCATCAGACGTACTTCCCCACGGGGCCCGCCCGGCTCGCCCGGATCAGCGGCGCGCCGATTATCTTCGGTCTCGCCGTGAGGCGGCCGCAGAACCGCTACGAGGCGTACATCTCGCCCCCGATCTTCGCCAACCGCGAGCTCGACCCGGAGGAGGACGCGCTGGTCACCACCCAGCGGATCGTCGACGAGTTCGAGCGGTTCGTTCGCCGCTTCCCGGGCCAGTGGTACGTCTTCCGCGATATGTTCCCGCAGGACGGCGCCGGCCCGAACGGGTCCTGACCGGGGGCCCGGCGCGGCTGGCGTAAACTAGGCTTCGGCCTTTCTTCTTTAGGCAGATGCTCGGCTACATCGAGAGCAGGATCGTCCGTCCCCTGAGGGAGAACCAGACCCTGCTGATCCTGTGCGCCACCACCCTGGTGGTGATGATGGGGCAGGGGATCATCAGCCCGGTGCTGCCCCTGTACGCCCAGTCGTTCGGCGTGGGGACGACGCTGGTGGGCCTCACGATAAGCGTGTTCGGGGCCGCCCGGCTGGTTGTGAACCTGCCCGCGGGATTCCTGTCCGAGCGGTTCGGACGGCGCCTGCTGCTGGTGGGCGGGCCAGCGATCACGGCCATCGGGTCGCTCCTCAGCGGTCTGGTGCCCAACCTGTGGCTGCTGCTCGTCTTCCGGTTCGTCTCCGGCGCCGGCTCGGCCATGTACATGACCGGCGCCATGGTTCTCCTCACCGACATCACCACCGAGGAGAACCGCGGGCGGCTGATGAGCCTGTACCAGGGGAGCCTGCTGCTGGGGGTGAGCCTGGGACCGGCGGCCGGCGGCATCGTGGCCGACTTCTTCGGCTTCCGTTCGCCCTTCTTCCTGGTGGCGAGCCTGGCCGCCCTGGGCACGCTCTGGTCCTTCGGCCGCATGCCCGAGACCCAGGAGCGAGCCGAGGGACGCCCTTCGTCGCTGCCGGTGGGTGGCGCGCCGGCCCGGAGCTCGGAGACGTGGCGGACGATCAGCTCGCTGCTGCTCCGCCCCGACTTCGCGCTGGTGAGCCTACTCTCGATGAGCATCTTCCTCAGCCGTACCGGCGGGCGGCTGACCATCCTACCCCTGGTGGCCGAGAACCGGCTGGAGATGTCGCCCGGCCAGCTGGGCGGCATCTTCACGTTGATGACGCTGCTCAACCTGGTGACGCTTGCCCCCGCCGGGACGATGATCGACAGGCTGGGCCGGAAGGCGGTGATCGTGCCCAGCGCCTTTGTGACGGGCGCGGCCCTGGTCCTCTTCGCGCTGAGCAACGACGTCTGGCTCTTCGTGCTGGCGGCGGTGATCCACGGGCTGGGCACGGGGCTGGTGGGGCCGGCCCCGGCCGCCTACGCCGCCGACATCGCGCCCGCCGGCCAGCGGGGCGTGAGCATGGGCCTGTACCGGACGTTCGGGGACGCGGGGTTCATGGTGGGGCCAATCCTGCTCGGCGGCATCGCCGACGTGACCAGCCTGGGCTGGGGCCTGGGGGCGGACGCCGTCCTGCTCGTCGGCTTCGCGCTGCTATTCGCCGTCTTCGCCAAGGAGACGCTGCGTCGGGAGGAGATAGTACCGGTGCCGGCGTCAGAGGAAACCGGCTAGGCCCCTAAGCGGCGCGCATCTGCTCCCGGATCTCGGCGATAGTGAGGGTGCGGCCCGTGAGCGACGGGTCGCGCGTGGCCAGCCAGACGACGCAATCGGCGGCGGCGTCCGGCTTCTCCCAGTCGGAGTAGTCGATGTCGGGATTGCGGTACGTCCACCCTTCGGTGGCAATGCTCATCTCGATCCGCAGGCAGTTGACGGCGATCCCGTGCGGCTGCAGCTCCAGGCCGAGGCCCTCCGTCAGCTTCTCGATGGCGATCTTCGACACGGAGTAGGAGAGCATACCGGGCATGAGCACCTCGGCCAGGCCGGAGGAGACGTTAATTATGTGCCCGCTCTTCTGCTCCAGCATCTTCGGCAGGAAAGCCTTGGTGCAGAGGACGGTACCCCGCAGGTTCACGCCCAGCACCAGGTCCCAGCGCCTGATCGGCGTCTCGGCCAGGGGCGCCGGGAAGCTGATGCCGGCGTTGTTCACCACGATGTCGACGCGGCCGAACTCGTCGAGGACGCGGGACGCCATCGCCTCCACCTGCTCGTCGTTCGTAACGTCGGTGGGGACGGCCAGAGCGCGGCGGCCCAGCGCCTCCACCTGTCGCGCCGTGTCCTCGATGGTGCCGGGCAGGCGCGAAGGGCTGGCCTCGCTGCTGCGGGCGGTGACCACCACGTGGGCCCCCGCGCGGGCGAGGGCGACGGCCGTAGCGCGGCCGATTCCGCGCGAGGCGCCGGTAACGACGGCTATCCGGTCTTTGAGGGGCTGGCTCTCAGGGGCCATGGGTCAAGGGCATAATAGCAGCACACCTGGTGTTAGTCGAGCAGGCTAGAGAGGCCAGCGCGGCGCGAGGTCCACGGTCAGGTTGCCCCGGGTCTGGATGACGCGGACGCGGGTGCGTTTGCCCCGCCGCTCGTATAAGAGGTCGGCTTCGCCCCGGCCGACGCGGAGGCGCTCCACCTGGAGCTGGCCCAGCCAGCTCGGGAGGCGCGGCCGCACGAGCGTCAGGCGGTTGCCGGGCGCGTCCGGGTGCAGGCCCAGCATGGCCTGGAGGACGAGGGGGAAGGCGCGGGCGGCGTCGAAGAGGGCGGTGGCGACCTCGCTCAGCTCCTCCTCGAAACCGTACTTCTTGAACCCCATCGCCAGGATGGAGTTGTCGTGGGGCCAGACCGTGCCCAGGTGGTAGCCGAAGGGGTTGAACCTGGCCGACGTCGTGCTCAGGGTGCGGATGCCCCAGCCGGAGAACATGTCGTTCCGCATGAGCCGCTCCACTACCTGCGGCGAGTAGCCCCGGCTGGCGATGCCCGTCCACAGGGCGTGCCCCGGGTTCGAGGTGATGGTGGCCGCGGGGCGCCTCTGGCCGTCCAGGGCCAGGGCGAAGAACCCCTCCGGCAGCCAGAACTCGCGGTTGAAGCTGCGCTTGAGGGCGGCCGCCTCCGACAGCAGCCGCCGGGCGAGCCCCTCGTCGCCCAGGGCGGCGAAGACGGGGGCCAGGCCGCGCTTGGCGGCGTAGACGTATCCCTGCACCTCCACCAGGGCGATGGGCGGCTCCACCAGCGTGCCGTCGGTGTGGATGATACTGTCGCCGGAGTCTTTCCAGCCCTGATTCACCAGCCCCTTCGCCGACCGCTTCTCGTACTCGACGAAGCCGTCGCTGTTCACGTCGCCATACTGCTCGATCCACTGGAGGGCGGCGCGGAGGTTTGGCTCCAGCTCGGCCATCAGCTCGAGGTCGGCCGTCCAGGCGTAGTACTGGCCGGCCAGCCAGAGGAAGAGGGGCGTGGAGTCAACGCTGCCGTAGTAGGGCGAGTACGGGAGCTCCCCGGCGACGGTGAGCTCGTCGTTGCGCAGCTCGTGGAGGATCTTCCCGGGCTCCTCGTCCCGCCAGGGGTCGAACTTGGTGCCCTGCCAGCGGGCCAGCACCTTCAGGCACTGGCGGGCGATCTCCGGCTTAAAGGCCAGCGTCTGTAACGACACGATGCAGACGTCCCGCCCGAAGAGTGTGTCGAACCAGGGAGTGCCGGCGGCCGGGTAGGCCCCGCTGTTGGTATCGTGGTTCCAGAGCATGCGCAGGTCGTGCAGAGAGCGCTGGAGCACGGCGTTGAAGAAGTCGTTGTCAGCGTAGACGTTGGTGGCGGAGCGCAGCCACTCGTCGTACTCGTGGGCGACGGTGCCGAACCGCTCGACCCCCTGCGCCGCTTCCAGCCGCCCGTCGACGGCGATCACCGTGCGGAGGGCGGCGCTCTCGCGGTGCCTGAGCGAGACGCGAAAGGAGACCCGCATGCCGCCGTTCTCGCCCACGGGCGTGATGGAGAGCGGTGCGGGGGAGAACGTGATGCGCGTCTCTCTCTTTCGGCCGTCCACGCCCTTGTAGGCGAAGGTGATCGTCGCTTCGGTCTTGCGGGGCTGGTAGTACTGTCCCGGGGAAGTGCGCTCGTAGCCGCGGACCTCGAAGATGTCGGCGAAGTCGGCCCGGAACGTGTAGTGCAGGTCCAGGGTGACGGGGAAGACGTTGTAGCTGGTGATGCGCAACGTCTCTTCCAGCACGTCCTCGACGACCCGCTGGCGGCGGACCTCGATGGTGCCGCGGGGGAGGACGCGCCCCTCGGCACTGGTCATGGTGGGGTTGGTGAGGACCTGCTCACCGCTGTAGCCTAGCTCGCCGGTGGAGAGCAGGACCACGGGCCTGGCATCGGCGAAGGTGAACTCGTAGGCCGAGAGGTAGCGGGTGTCGGCGTAGTAGAGGCCGTAGCCGTTGAGGTTGACGGAGGGGACTTCGCCATGGACGTCGGTGAGGAGGAAGAGGTCGCGTTCGCGGATGACGAGGGCGTCGCGGATGTCCTGGACGGCCATCGGCTCGGCCTCGGGCAGGAGGGTCTGCTCGGGTAGCGGCGGCCGTTTCCTAGGCGGCGTTCCGGCTTCCTCCATCAATCGCGGCGGGTTGTAATCGCCGTACGCCGTATCCTACGCCGAAGGAGAGAGCTCGCTCAATTCGCCCTTGCCCACAGCGAGCTGATTGATGACCTCGCGGACGAGGGGGTCCCAGTGGATAAGGTCCTCGGCCGCCTGACGCTGCTCGAGGCCGGGCACGCTGCCGGTGATGTACACGGCCCCGTCCTGGAACCGCAGCTCCACGCCGGAGGCGGCGGCTCCCAGGCACGACTCGAGCCGGTGCTTCAGGAGGAGGACGAGCTCGTCCGGGTCGGGCGGCGCCTGGCCGGCCACTTCCAGGCGGTTTATGACGTGGCGCACCCCGGGCACGGACCAGGCCGCGGCCTCGGCGGCGATACGGGCAGCGATGCCGGGCACCTGCCCCTGGATCTCGACCACGCCGTCGCTGGCGGAGACGGCGACGCGCTGAAAGGAGAGGGCGGGCTCTTTCTTGAGGGCGTTGATTACCCCCTCCGTGACCTGGCGGTCGGTGCGGGGGCAGCCCGGCACCACGTGCAGGCGGTTCACCACCTCACGGACGTTGGGGAGGGTGGCCACGGTAGAGGCGAGCGCCCTCTTTTCCTGGAAGGAGGCGACGGCGCCGTCCAGGTAGGCCACACCGCCAACGACCATCAGCTTCACGCTTTCGGCCCACGGGTTGCCGCTCAGGATGGCGTCCTGGATGCCTTCGGTCATATCCGCGTGGCGGGCGCTGGAATTGAGCACGAGTCCCTCGCCTCCTTTCTTACGCCACCTGCGTCCACTCGGGCTGCTTCCCGTCGCCGACGGCCTGGGCGACCGGCCCTGCGGCCGGGGCCACGAACTCCTGGGCCAGGATCGACTCGTATATACCCAGGTAAGCGTCGGCCATGACGGGAGCGTCGAAGTTTGCCGCCACGTGCTCGCGGCAGCGCCGCGGGTCGATTTCGCCGACGCGGCGCACGGCGTCGACCATCTCGTCCAGCGTGTCCACGACGAGGCCCGTCTTCCCGTGGAGGACGAGCTCCGGGACGGCGCCGCGCTTGAAGGCGACGACGGGGGTGCCGCAGGCCATCGCCTCGACCGGCACCAGGCCGAACGGCTCCTCCCAGCAGATGGGCGCGAGCAGGCAGCTCGCCTTGCGGTACAGCTCGCGCTTCATCCTGGCGTCGGCCTCGCCCACGAAGGTGACCTGCTGCCCGTCGACGAGGGGCGCGATGACGGTCGTGAAGTAGAGGAAGTCGGCGGGGTCCACCTTTCCGGCGATCACCAGCCGCCGCCCTGTGCGCCGGGCGACCTCCACCGCCAAGTGCGGACCCTTCTCGGGCGAAAGGCGGGCCAGGAAAAGGAGGTAGTCTTCCTTGTCGGGATCGAAGGGGTAGGTCGCCACGTCCACAGAGTTGTAGACCGCGCCCGCAAAAGTACCCCCGCAGACTTCCGGCATGAGGCGGCGCTGGGCCCAGCTGATGGTGTTGTAGTAGCCCCGGTAGTGGTCCCAGATGATCCTGCTGTTCGGGGTGATGAGGCAGTGCATGGTGCTGAGCATGGGCACTTCCGGCACCAGGTGAGCCAGGGCCATGACCTCTTCCCCCACGTGGTTGTGGATGATGTCGTAGCTGCGGGCGTCTTCGAGGGCCTTGGCCGCGTGGAGCAAGGCGTACGGCTTTCTGTCCGCCAGGTCGCTGGCGGTACGGAGGCTGCGGGGGTAGAAGGAAACGAGACGGGCTGAGGTGCGCGAGTCGCCGGAGGCGACAAGGGTAACGTCGTGACCCTGCCGGACCAGCTCTTCAACGAGGCAGTGGACGACAGCTTCGGTGCCGCCGTAGGCCGGGGGCGGTACGGTCTCCCACAGAGGGGCTATCTGCAGGACCCGCATCGACTACCTCCTTCACGCTTCTAGAGTACGTATGGTTTCGCGCCAGGAAGCTGGACGCGTGCGCCGCACCCCCTGTCACCGAGCTATTCGGTTGTGATGAAACCTACGCGGACTTTGGGGCAGACGAAGCCTGGGGCATTAGGCTGAGACGTTTGGGCTGGGCGGTAACAGGACCCTGCCTACCTGTTACCGCTATTATACATCACCCCGCCTGCCCCGCAAGGGCCACGGCTGCCGAAACCGAGAAAAGCGTCTCCGGCAGTCGCCGTTGTTCCGCTTCGGTGCGTGGTATATCATCAACGCCGGAGCGTGCGCCCGGCAGAAGGAGGTACGCATGCGGGTCAACCTGGTCGCCGTACAGGCGAAGCCCGACCTCAAGGACTACGCCTGGCCCGAGGCGTTCTCCGCCAAGATGGCCTCGCTTATGGCCCAGGCCATGGGGGCTGTCGACGGCGGCCTGCCCACCCTGGTCAGCTTCCCGGAGCTGGTGGCGATGTACCTGACTTTCGTGCCCTACTACTGGGACGACCTGAAGGGCGGGGGCAAGCTTGAGTCGGCGGCGATGCAGATCGTCATGAACCACCTGGGCCGCGTGCCCGAGGCTGAGCGCACCAACCCCGAGCGGGCCGCGCGCTACCTCCTCTTCGTCGAGCACGCGCTGGAGGCGGAGAAGGCGTACATCGACACTTTCTCCGGCCTGGCCCGCGAGTACGGGGCGTATGTAGCCGCCGGGAGCATCGCCCTGCCGCCCATCGAGCGGGAGCCAAGCAAGGGCGGCCGCCACTTGATGGACGCCACCAAGGTGTACAACATCGCCTACCTGTTCTCGCCCCGCGGCGTCCCCCTGCGGCGGGTGCCCAAGGTTAACCTGACCGAGCCGTTCGAGGCGCGTGTCTTCGACGCCGGCCCCAGGAGCGAGCTGATACCGGTCGACACGCTCCTGGGCCGCATCGGCACGCTGGTCTGTTGGGACGGCTTCCACGAGTCGCTGGTGGAGCACTACGACGCCATGGGGGTCGACATTCTCCTCAAGCCCTCCTACAACCAGCACCTGTGGGGCGGTCCCTGCAGCTACGACGCTCCCGGTACTGAAGGCGAGAACTGGCTGCGCACCGGCTGCCCCTCCATCATCCAGGGGCGCGACAACATCCGCTACGGGGTCAACGCCATGATGGTGGGCGCCGTCTTCGAGGATATGCTGGCGGAAGGCCTCTCCAGCATCTCCCGCAACACCAGCCGGTCGGGCGCCTCCTGGGAGGAGGGCATCATCGCCATGGCGGAGCGGCCGGACGCCGAGGAGATCGTCGCCGCCGCCGTTGACATCGACGGGAGGTGACGAGCGGTGGCCCTCCGCGATCTCCGCTTCGCCCTCGACGAGAAGGGGCTGAAGGCCCTGGCCGAGCGCCTGGTGGGACAGGCCATGTCCTACTGGGAGGACGACCGCCTGCTCCGGGGGCGCGTCACCAGTGCCGAGATCAAGCGCGACCGCTACGGCAACCCGTACATCGAGGCGGAGCTCGAGGAGGACACGGCTTTCAGCGGGTAAGGCTGCGGGGTGGTACGAGTATGAAGCTTGGCCTTATCCTGGCGGGCCTATCCGCATTCCTTCTATTTGTTTGGTCCAACCAGGTCGGTTTTCCCGTCCCCGCGTGTCTGGCCGCGCCGGGTGAGAGAGAGCTCAGAGTAGACCCCACGGGCACCTTTCTGGAGGATGAGCTCATCGTACGGTTTCGCGCCGGAACCAGCGCGCCGACCATAAGACGTGTCCTGTCCGGCCATGACCTCTGCGTCCTTCAGGCGTCGATCATACCGAACGTATTCGCGGTTAGAGTGGACCCTCTGCGAAGGGACGAGGTTCTCCAAGCGCTTAACAACGATCCCCACGTTAAGTATGCTGAGCTGAATCACCGCCTGTACGCCCGAAGCGGAGGCTGAGGCGCAAGACACGGCTGGAGGCGAGCCGGCAGGCGCGGCGCCGGCGCCTACGGAAGCCGCAGGAGCGACGGAACCACCAGGGCCAGGATCAGGAGAAAAGCCAGGGCAACGATGAGCCACTGCGGCCAGGGGAACCGCTTGGTCCGCGGCTCCCAGCCAGCGTAGCCCGCCCCCTCCGACAGATCGTAGTCGGGGTCGTCCGGCCCTACCTCGTATTCCTCGTCGTCCTCGGGAAGGTCTTCTTCTTCGTCCAGGGCGCCGGCGTCCGTCCAGTCGCCGTGGACAGGGCCTTTGATGTCGGGCTCCCCGGGGCGGCCTCGTTCCGTCATGGCGACATAAGTATACCGCAGACGTTCTAGGGGACTGGCCTATCGACGAATGATGCCGTTGGCGTGCTCGATGGCGGCCAGGTACACGGGCCTGGGGTTGAGGTCGTACTCGCGGAGGCAGGCCTCGCCGAACTTGATGGCGTGCTCGTCGCCGGTGGCCACCGCCTGGTCGATCAGATCCTGCACGTCGGGTGTCGAGGCCTCCCGCCGGGGCGGCTGGACGCCCACGCCGAAAGCGGCGTAGAGGGCGGCAGCCGCCTGCCAGGCGTAGCGCAGCACCCGTGGCGCAGCTTCCGGAGGCAGATAGGGCAAAAGGAGGCGCACGGCGCTGGGGCCGGTGACGGCGTGGATGAAGGTGATGGCCATGCCGATGTCGAGGGCGCTGGCCAGATAGACGTTCGCGAACGTCTCGGTAAGGTCGGAAACGAAGGTGGAAGTATCGCCGCCGGTGCTCACAAGGGCGGGCACTTCCTGGAACGGCTGGTGGTCGGCGAGGGGCCGCAGTCCGTGGGTGATGAGCCCTCCGGGGCGCCGGCGCTCGTCGGGAACGGGCTCAACTTCGCGCAGGGCCTGCGACGGTGGCAGCCTGCCGTCAGCGCCGGCAGCACCGGGCAGTTCCTGGTAGCGCGCCGCCCAGTAGGCAAGCCCCTGGGCCAGCTCCTTCAGCCGGCCGGGGGTCTCGCCCGAGGCCAGGCTGCGAACAGCGTGGGCGGTCCGGATGACGCCGTGCATGGCGGCGGCCACCAAGCCGGGCGCCAGCAGCGGCACCCAGCGGCCGACCACGTCCTGCCAGGGCGCCTCCGACAGATCCCTCTCGAAGAAGACGGCCCAGTCGCCGACGCGGCTGCCGTGGCCGAGGGCCTCCCGCCACGCTGCGGGGTCAATGGCGTTGCGCCCTTCCGGCTCCGGCTGGAGCCGACGGCGGTAGCGCTCCACCCAGGGGATTACCGCTCCGTCCCGGCCCAGGACGACCAAGGCCTCGGCGGCCATGGGCCCGTGGTTCGACAGGCCCCCGCCGAACTCGGGGCCCGTGTGCTCGAGCAGCTCCAGCGCCTCGTCGATAGTTGCGGCCGACACGTCTACATGAAGTCATAGCCGCCGCGGATGCCCGGCGGCTCCTGGTCGATGATGACGTTGACGCAGGCCGGCTTGCCGGAGGCGAAGGCGCGCTCCAGGGCCGGTCGCAGGTCTTGCGGGTCGGTGACGAACTCGCCGTGGCCGCCCAGTCCCGCAACCACCGGGTCGTAGCGGGCGTTGTCCCCCAGCAGCTAGGCGATTACCCGCTCCTTGCCGTACATCAGCTTCTGCCCGACGGAGATCTGGCCCCACTGGCGGTCGTTCCCGACGACGGAGACGACGGGCATGTCGAAGCGCACGAAGGTATCGAACTCGAAGCCGTTGAGGCCGAAGGTGCCGTCGCCGTTCACCATGAGGACGCGTTTCTTGGGGTAGACCGTGCTGAGGGCCATGGAGAAGCCGGTACCGACGCCCAGGGTGCCCATGGGGCCCGGGTCGTACCACTGGCCCGGATAGTTGACGGGCAGTACCTGCGCGGCCAGGTTCACGATATCGCCGCCGTCCCCAACCACGACCGTGTTCTCGTCCACGAACTCGGCCATCTCCTTGCAGAGCCGTAGCGGGTGAATGGGGACGGCGTCCGAGTTCATGAACTCCTCGCGCTGGGCCTTGATCTTGTTCTCCTCGTCGCGGAGGCCGGCGGTCCACTCCTGATGGTCCGGCTTGTACCCCTCCAGCTCGCCCAGGAGCACGCGGAGGACGGCCTTCGCGCTGCCCTCGATGCGGACGTCGATGTCGCGGTTGCGGCCCAG
This sequence comes from Chloroflexota bacterium, assembly GCA_016178045.1. GTDB lineage: Bacteria > Chloroflexota > Dehalococcoidia > SM23-28-2 > JACOUE01 > JACOUE01. Next base: position 23,846 of record JACOUE010000071.1, on the reverse strand, counting down.
CTCCATGGGATCGATGTCGACCTGGATCGTCTTCGTCTCCGGCCCGAACCGTTTGCCGTAGGCCAGCCGAAAGTCCATGGGCGTGCCGATGATCACGGCCACGTCGGCCTTACCCAGGGCGTTGCGACGGGAGCGGGAGAAGAACAGCGGGTGCTCCTGGTGGATGGAGCCGCGCCCCATGGCGTTGAGGTAGACCGGGGCGTGGATGCGCTCGATCAGGTCCCGCAGCTCCTCGTGGGCCTCGCGCCAGTAGACCTGAGAGCCGGCCATGACCAGCGGCCGCTCCGCCCCGGCGATGAGCCGCGCCGCCTCCTTGACGACGTTCGGGTCGGGGTAGACGTGGCCCTCCGGCCGGTACCTCTGGGGGAAGTAGACCTCCGCCTCTTCGACCTTAGTGAATAGGGTGTCCGAGGGGATCTCCAGGAAGACCGGGCCGTACCGTCCGCTGAGGGCGTGGCGGAAGGCGGCAGCGATGTACTCGGGGATGCGCTTGGTGTCGTAGACGCAGCGGGCCCACTTGGTGATGGGCCGCAGGAACTCGACGTGATCCATCTCCTGGAGGGCCCCCATCTCGAAGCGGTTGATCGGGCTGCGGCCGCCGATGACCAGCATGGGGCTGCGGTTCTGGTAGGCGTTGGCGATAGCCGTGACGCAGTCGGTAACGCCGGGGCCGGCGGTGACCACGGCCACGCCGCACCGGCGCGTCGCCCGCGACCAGCCTTCGGCGGCGTGGCCAGCGGCCTGCTCGTGGCGGACGTCGATGACGCGGACGTTTTCGTCGAGGCAGGCGTCGTAGATGGCCTGCACGTGGCCGCCGCAGAGGGTGAAGATCGCGTCGACGCCTTCCTGCTTGATGGCGCGGACGACGAGGTCGCCTCCGTCAACCAGGGCCATGGGGCGCCTCCCTTCCAGTTGGGCGTTCGTCTGAGGCTATCGCCAATACTAGACGATTTACCTAAGAGGCGACAAGAGCGACACACGGGACACGTGAAACGGCCGTGTTCCGCGTCTCCTGTCTCTTGTCTCGACTGCTGCGGACGGGTCGCCCTGGGCCCGGGCGAAGGGTCTCTCGCCTACCTTACGGTGACGGTGGTACAAGGTTATCGAGCCCTAGCGCTTCGAGGCAACCCCGCCGTCCCTCCTCCAGCCGCTGGAGGGCCAGGATCAGCTCCCGGTCCAGGCGGGCGCTCTCCGCGACCAGCGACTGCACCCGCTCTGAGTGGGCGATGCTGCCCTGGAAGTCGCCGCAGCCGTAGGCGCGCATCTGCTCGGCCAGGGCGGCGTCCGCCTCCGCGGCCGAGCGGAGGACGCGCACGAGCAGGCCGTGGACGTCCGAAAGCTCAGCCGGCGGCGCGACGCTCTCCATCCGCGCGAGGAGCCGCTCCAGCGTCTCCCGGCGGGTGCGGGCCAGGAACTCCTCCAACGACTCGCCGGGCTGTTTGGACTGGGCCTCGGACGGCTCGTCGGGGTGGCCGCCGTGGAGGGTGGCGAAGGCGGCCCGCAGCAGGGGCCCGTACTCATCGAGGGTGGTCACGGGTCTAGAATACGTCATTCTGATCGAGCGCAGGAGGACCCGCGGGTCAGGCTCAAAGCCTGACCCGCGGGTCAAGAAGCCGCTACGGGCGGTGGGCGACCCACAGCATCTCGGGGCTCGTTCCCGCGTATTCGGCCTTGGACAGGTCGCCGTACAGCGCCTCGGGCTCGAAGCCGCAGCGGGCCAGGAGGTGCTCCACCTCGTACCGCGAGAAGTAGCGCGCCTTCATGGGCTGCAGGTAAGACCGCTGGACGACACGGCCGTCCTCGTCCAGCTCTTCGTACATCCGCACCCCGACCCAGCGTTGCGTTGACGGGTGGTACTCGACGCTGTCCCAGGCCAGCCATTGATGTCCCGTCTCGGGATCGACGAAGTCCCGCTCGGGGTTCCGCTGGAAGGTCCCTCGCTTCGTCGTCAGCCATTCCGCCATCGCCGTAATGTTGGGGTTCTCGACCTCGAAGGCGAACCTGCCGCCGGGCGCCAGGTGGCGGTGGATGCAGCGCAGGCAGGACAGCTGGTCGTCCGTGGACAGCAGTAGCTGGAACGAGCCGGCCGGGATGATCGCCAGGCCGAACTGCTCCCCAAGGTCGAAGGATCGCATGTCGCCTTCCACCCAGTCCACCGTCTTCAGTCCGGCGCCCTTGTCGCGGGCCAGCGCCAGCATGGCCGCTGAATTGTCGACACCCACAGCGCGGACGCCTTGCTGGGCCAGCGGGATCAGCACGCGGCCCGTGCCGCAGGCGACCTCCAGCGTCCGCAGCCCCCGCTCCTCCGCCTCTCGTGCCAGCTCCAGGTAGAAGTCAACCTCGCCCCGCCGGAGGGGCACGGCGAGATCGTATCTGGCGGCCACCTCTTCGTCGTAGACGAACTCGCTCACAGGCGGTCATTCTGAGCGACCGCAGGGGGCTAGTCTCATAGTCACCGCCGAGGCCGAGATTCTTCGTCGCGTTGCTCCTCAGAATGACAGTGCGCTGATTTGTCATTCTGAGCGACCGCCGCGGCACCTTGGGGGTCAGGCTTAAGCCTGACCCGCCGGTCGAGAAGCCGCCAGATTCTTCGTCGCTTTGCTCCTCAGAATGACAGTACGCTGGCCTGCTCAGAACAGCACGCTCTCCGCCACCAGCTCCGCGATCGCCTCGTCGCCCAGGCCCAGCACTTCCTTGCAGACGGACTCCGTGTGCTCGCCGAGGAGCGGGGCCGGCCCGCTCAGACGCCCCGGCGTCTTCGAGAGCCGGGCCACCACGCCGTCGTAGGCCGTGCGGCCGGCCTCCGGGTGGTCGAGGTAGACGTAGTAGCCGCGCTCGCGCAGGTGGGGATCGTTGTCCAACGTATCCTCGGCGCTCTGGACCACGCCGGCGGGGACGCCGGCGGCCTGGAGCGTCTCCATGACGTCCTCGGCCCTGCGCCTGCCGGTCCAGCCCTCGATCAGCCGGTCGAGCTCGTCCTCGTTCTCCTTGCGGCTTTCCAGCGTGGCGAAGCGCTTCTCCTGCGTCCAGCCTTCGCCCACCGCTCCGGCGAAGGCCCGCCACTCGTCCTCGCTGTAGACGGCGATGGCCACCCAGCGGTCCTCGCCTTCGCAGCGGTAGGCGCCGTGGGGGCAGGCGTGCGGGTGGCGGTTGCCCTGCCGCTCCTGGACACGACCGTTCGCGGTGTAGTCCAGCACGGCGGTGGCGATGACGCAAACCGATGACTCCACCTGGGCCACCTCGATGAGCTGGCCCTTGCCGGTGCGGTTGCGGTAGTGGAGGGCAGCCAGCGTGGCGATGACGGCGTGGCCGGGATTCACCACGTAGTCCGTGTAGTTGGTGCCCAGGCCCAGGGGCTGCCGCTCCGGGAAGCCGGAGAGGTGATTCACGCCGGCCAGGGGGGTGATGAGGGCGCCGAAGCCGGCGAAGTCGCGGTGGGGCCCGTTAAGCCCCTGCATCGGCTCGCGGACGAAGATGACGTCGGGGTTGACCTCGAGCATGCGCTCGTAGGTGAAGCCCCACTTCTCGAAGGTACCGGGGGTGAAGTTCTCGGCGACGACGTCGCTCACCTCGATCAGCTTGAGGGCGACGTCGCGCCCCTTCTCGGTGCGCAGGTTGAGGGAGAGGGAGAGCTTGCTGGGGTTGAAGTTGTTGAAGTAGCCGCTCAGGTTGATGCCGCTGCGTTCCGGGGGCATGGGGTGCATGAGGCGGAGGCCGTCCAGGCGGGCCTGCGACTCGACGCGGATCACTTCGGCGCCGTAGTTGGCCAGCACCTCCGTGTAGATGGGCCCGGCGCCGAACCAGGTGAAGTCGGCGACCCGGATGCCGGCCAGCGGCAGGTTGTAGTCGGTGGTCATGCCTTCTCCTCGGGAGGGTCGGCGGCGGCCAGCGCCTCCGCCAGCCGGAACTCCTCGAACACCTCGCGGGTGTGCTCGCCCAGGAGGGGAGGGCGGCGCGTTATGCGCCAGGGGGTATCGATGAAGTGGTAGGGCGGGCCCGGATAACGGATGGTCCCGCCCAACTCCGGGTGCTCGACCTCCGTGAACCAGTTGCGGAAGTTGAGCTGGGGGTTCTCGACCACGTCCTTGGGGGTGCTGACCGGAGCGACGAGCAGGCCGCGGGTCTGGCCGTTCTCGTACATCTCCATCTTCGTCCTGGTGGCGACGAACTTGCCGATGATGCCGTCCACGTGCTCCAGGCGCGGCTTCCACGTCGCTATTTCCTCGGGGTCGGCCTGGCCCTGGTAGAGCCGGCCGATGAGCCGAAGGTCTATCTGACCGAAGATCTGCTTCCACTCTTCGCTCATCAGGTCTCCGGCCATGCCCTCCTCGTCCATCCACTGGATGAGGACCGGCAGGGGAGCGCCGAAGCCGGGGACGCCCACCATCAGGGTCGCGTAGCCGTCCCGGCACTGGTAGTGGCCGATGCCGGGCAGGCGGTGCGCCGCCCCGATGCGCTTCCGCAGCTCCTTGCGGATGTCCCAGTACTGCATGGCGGTTTCCTGGTTGCGGGCCAGCGCCTCCTGGAGCGAGACCTCGACCATCTGCCCCTCGCCGCTGTGGTCGCGGTGGAGGAGGGCGGTGAGGATGCCGGAACACGCCTCGATGGAGCCGCAGTAGTAGGCCTGGTTGCCGTAAGGGCGGTTGGGGGGGTCGTCCGGCTCGCCGGCCAGGTACATCATGCCGCTCATGGCCACGGCGATGAGGTCGCCGTCCTTGTAGCCGGCGTGCGGCCCCGAGAGGCCGAAGCCGGTGATCGAGCAGTAGACGAGGCGGGGGTTGGACCGGCCCAGCTCCCGGTAGCCGAGGCCGAGACCGTCCAAGTAGCCCGGTGGGTAGGCCTCGACGATGACGTCGGCCTTCTCCACGAGACGCTTGAGGGCTGCCCGGCCGCTCTCTGAGGCGATGTCGAGGGTTATGGAGCGCTTGCCGGTGTTGTGGGCGAAGAAGTAGAGGCTCTTGTTGGGGTCGGGGTCGTCGTGGAAGAAGGGGCCGCTGCGCCGGGCGGGGTCGCCGTCCGGGGGCTCGATCTTGATGACGTCGGCGCCCAGGTCGGCCAGGAGCTTGCCGCAGTAGGCGCCGGCCTCGCCGGCGAGGTCGAGGACGCGGATGTCGTCGAGGGTAGCGGGCTGGCTGCGGTTCTTACTGGCCACTCGCGGGTCGTCTCAGAAGTCTCCGCCCGGCCGCCGCCGCAAAGAAGCCGGCGGCGGCCAGACTAGGCGCAATATACCAAACCGATGACCACGCGTCATCAGGGTCGGCCGGCGGCGGCCCGCCGAGGGCGGGCAAGCCACCACGGCTGGCCGAGGCGATGTAGCGGTTCAGAAGGTTCACGAAGGCAGGGTCGGGCTTGAACCACCCGTCGTCATTCCACAGCCACGCTCCCTCATCCGCAATCCTTGGGGAGTAGCTTAGAGAGTTCACCAGGTTCCTCTCGCCGTCGGTTGGCACCTGGTAGAGCTTAATCCCAAAGATCACTCGCGGCGTTTCTGTGGGGGCGGTTTGATCCGCGCCGGTCCCCAGAAAGAATCCGTGCCCTTGCGAGAAAAGGTGGTCAATGTCCTCCTTCGGGATGACTACCGGATGATCCAAGTACATTCCCCATTCGATTACGACTTCGAACGGCCCCTTGGCCTGAGCCGTACCCCGGGAGCAGGGCTGTCGAGACCAGCGCCAGTAGAGCCGCGGCGAGAAGTGCAACCTTCAGCATAGCGCGCCGCCTTGCAGCATTATACAGCCGCCGCGCTACTTTTTCTTCCTCAGCGCGCGCTTGCCCTCCTCCAGGAACGGCAGCGCCAGGTCCAAGAACACCTGCGGCCTCTCCAGCACCAGGTTGTGGCCGCAGTCCGGGACGATGTGGCAGCGGGAGTCGGGGATAAGGCGGTGGAGGTGCCGCGAGGCGCTGGCGGGGACGAGCCGGGCGTCGGCGCCGTCCAAGATGAGCGTGGGGACACACACGTTGCCGGCGGTGTCAGACAGGTCGATGCGCAGCAGCTCGCGGCCGACGTTCACCAGGGTGTGGTTCGGCACCCCCAGGATGTCGCGCGTGAGCAGGCGGCGGTCCTCCGGCAGGAGATGACGGGTGTCGCGCCCGAAGTCGAGGCGGCGGATGAGGAACCACCACTTGATGGGCGCCTTGGGGACCAGCTCCACCACGCCGGGCAGGTCGACGATGCGGTAGAGCATGTGGAACCGCTGCGGGAGGTCGCTGCCGCGGTAGACCGGCCCCTGGAGGACCAGCTTCTCGACCCGTTCCGGGAAGCGGTGGGCGAAGCTCAAGGCGATGGTCCCGCCCACGGAGGCGCCGACCAGGTGGAAGCGGTCGATGCCTAACGCGTCGACCAGGTGCTCGACGAAGCGGGTGTAGGCCTCAACGGAAGCGCGGCCGGAGAGGGTCTGCGAGCGGCCGAAGCCCGGCAGGTCCGGGACGACGGTGCGGAAGCGCCGGCCCAGCTCCGTCAGAACGTGGCGGTACATCCAGGAGGAGGTGCCGATCCAGCCGTGCAGGAGGACCAGGCTGCGGGCGGTGGGCTTGACGGGGGCGGCCTCGCGCAGGAATATGCGACGGCCGTCGATCTCCAGGGTGCGGCCGCGGACGGCGACCGGGTTAGCTCGGGGTGGCGCCATAACCCTCGCGTCGATGATAGGCGTCGAGCGAGGGCGAAACAAGGCGCGGGGGTTCGCGGGCTTTACGGTCTCTCAATCGGCAGCCCGACGCAGCTGCCCCACTCCGTCCAGGAGCCGTCGTAGTTGCGGACGTTTGGGTAGCCCAGGAGCTGGCTCAGGACGAACCAGGTGTGGGAGGAGCGCTCGCCGATGCGGCAGTAGGCGATGATCTCCTTGTACGGGCTGATGCCCTGGCCCTGGTACAGCTGCTTCAGCTCGTCGGCGGTCTTGAAGGTGCCGTCCTCGTTCACCGCCTGGGACCAGACGATGTTCTTGGCGCCGGGGATGTGGCCCCCACGCTGGGAGCCCTCCTGCGGCAGGTTCTCCGGCGCCAGGATCTCGCCGCTGAACTCGCGCGGCGAGCGCACGTCCACCAGCCCCACCTTCTGCCGCTGGATCGCCTCCGCCACGAGGTCACGTACGGCGCGGACGCTGGGGTCGGGGCTCTTGGCCTTGTACTGGGCCCGGGGGTGCTTGGGGGCATCGGTCGTGGTGGGCCGGCCCTCGTCGATCCACTTCTTGCGGCCGCCGTTCATGATGCGGCCATCCTCGTGGCCGTAGTACCTCAGGAGCCAGAGGGCGTAGGTGGCGAACCAGTTGTTGTTGTCGCCGTAGAAGACGAGGGTGGTGTCGTTCGAGATGCCGGAACGGGCACACAGCTCCTCGATCTCCTCGCGGCTGGCGATGTTCCGCTCGATGCTGGTCTCGAGGTCCTGCTTCCAGTTCCAGCCGACCGCCCCCGGGATGTGGCCGGTATCGTAGGCCGCCGTATCTACGTCGACCTCGACGAGACGGACCTTGGGGTCGTTGAGGTGGTCGGCTGCCCACTGGGTGGAGACGAGCGTTTCGGGGCGCGCGTATTCGGCCATGGGGCTTCCTCCTTCTGAACGCATCCGGGGCGCAACTCTAAGTATAGTATCGCGCCAGAAAACGTCAAGTATAGGCCGAGGGCTGCGTGGCCGGGGAGCTTAGGCCAGCGTCACCTCTACGTGGGAGGGGAGCACTTTCTGGAGCACCTCCGCCGCCTGGCCCACCATCTCCTCCAGGACCTCGCGGGCGTGGCGCATCTCCTTCATCATGCCGCTGATCTGCCCAGCCGGGTTCATCAGCAGCTCCTTGCGCCCGGCCTTCTGGGCGGCGGTAGCGACCTCCTGGATGAGGGCGGCCTGGAAGGGGAAGGGGAGCGTGGGCACGCCGGCCTCCTCCCACGCCTCGATGAGGGGGTTGGTGACGTTGCGCATCGGCTTGCCGCTGTAGATGCGGGTTACCCGCGTGTCCTCCTCGCTGGCGGCGAGGATGCGCTCCTTGAGGACCTGGTCCCAGTACGCCTCCTTCGACACCAGGAAGGCCGTGCCGACCCACACGCCGACGGCGCCCAGACAGAGCGCGGCGGCCAGGCCGCGCCCATCGCCGACGCCGCCGGCGGCGAGCACGGGCGTCGGGGCGACGGCGTCGACCACCTGGGGCACCAGGGCGAAGGTGCCGACGCGGCCGGTATGGCCGCCGGCCTCGTATCCCTGGGCCACCACGACGTCGGTGCCGCCCTCGGCCACCCGTTTGGCGTTCTTCACGTTGCCGACGAGGGCGATGACCTTGGTGCCGTTGGCGTGCAGCTCTTCCACGTACGGCGCCGGGTTGCCCAGCCCTGACGCGAACACGGGCACTTTCTCCTCCAGGATCACGTCGATCTGGGCGCGGCTGAACCCGGGGCCGAAGGCGCCGCGGCCGCGGCCGACCGGGAGCTCCGGCTCCACGTCCGGGAGGTCGAACTTCTGCCGGAGCTGGGCGGCAAACTCGCGCTGGGGCTTGGGCAGAAGCTCGCGCCAGTTGCGGGGAACCCGCTGTTCGTTCGCCTCCATGGGGCCGCCGATGGCCGTGCCCGGGGTCGCCGGCATCTGGCCCATCGTAGGCAGGAGGATGTCGACGCCGAAGGGCTTATCGGTGAGGTCGCGGATCTTGCGGACCTCCTCGCGGATGTCGTCGGGGCCCATGGCGGCGGCGCCGACGATGCCGAGGCCGCCGGCGTTGGAGACGGCGGCCACGAGCTGGTGGCGGGAGACGCCGCCCATACCGGCGAGGACGACCGGGTACTCGATGCCGAGGATGTCGCAGAGATTGGTGCGCAGGACCGGTCGCTTCATGGCTGTTCTCTCTTTCGGCGGGTCAGGCTTTAGCCTGACGACAGGCTGAAGCCTATCCCCACAGGTTGGGGCGTACTCAGTGATTCGCGAAAGGATTGTACGATACTTTGACGTTTACGGCAAGGGTAGAGGGTCTACTTGCTGCCCGGCGCCGGCACCAGGCCGCTCGCCGCCCCCACCGTCACGGCGATGCCGTCCTGGTTCTCGCACCAGACCTCGTACATGTCGCGAATGAAGGCGCCCTCGTCCGCCCTGTCCACGAGGCGGCCGTTGGCCGTCAGCGTGTCGGCCGCGAGCACCGGCTTCACGAAGGCCAGGCTCATCCCCCCGCCCTCCGGCCAGTGGCGCCCGAACACCGCCAGCATCAGCTCCGAGATGTAGTCGGCGGACATCAGTCCCTGGGCCACGCACTCCTTGTACCCTGCGGCCAGGGCCGCCTCCGGCTGGACGTGGATGGACTGCCCCCGCAAGGCGTTGGCCGAGTCCTCTGAGTAGGCGGTCATCTTGTCCTGAGTCACCGTCTTCACCACAGGGGTGAGCTCTCCTATGCGCGCTTCGTCTGCTTCCGTCCTCCTGCTTCCTTCTTCCTCCGCCGGCTCCGGCAGCGCCATGGTTACCGTGGAGTGGCCGATCAGCAGCCCGGACTCGTCGCGGAAGCGGGCCGCGAAGACGAACCACTTGCGGCCGCGGCGCACGTATTTGTCGGCGAACCTGCCGTAGGCGATGAGGCGGCGGTCCAGTCGCAGGGGCACGACGAACTCGAGCTCCTGCTTGACGTGCAGGGTGCCGGGTGGGTTCGGGCCTATCGAGTCCAGGAAGCGCAGGGTGGCGTTGCCCAGGATCGCCGGCGGGGCCACGGGCGGGCCCCAGGGCGAGCGCTCGCGGTGCCAGGGGTGGCCGTTTTCCACTGCCTCCAGGTGCCGGGCGATGCGCTCGGCGAGCGGGTAGTTCCACGGGCCGAACTCGGAGCCGACTTCGATGGCGTCGTAGCTAAGGTCGGGCATGCCGACTGGCATGATAGCAGAGGCGATGAAGGGCGTCGACGAGGCGTAGGGCAGGCCGTACCTATGGGAGGAAACGTATCGTTATTCCATTAGAGCGCTGGTCGAGATCTTTCCCGTAGATGTTCAAGAGCACGGCCCTTTTGGCTTGCGTCCTTGTGTTAACGGCTGTGGCCCTGGGGTGCGACGGAGGGGGCGAGGTGGCGCCAACAACGTCCCCCTTTGCGTCGCCGACAAGCTCGCCCGCGCCGCGCCTCGGCAAAGTGGGGTTCGCCGCCAAGGGTCACATCTGGGTGAACGACTTGGACAGCGGCGGTGAGCGACGCGTTGTCTTGAGTGGAACCGCGCACACCCCTAGCTGGTCGGCGGACGGCCGCTGGATCGCCTTCGGCATGGGGTCTCGGGCGGGTGGTGCTGGGGTGGGGGTGTGGATCGTCCGCGCTGAGGGCGGAGATGCAGTTCCCGTTGGCAGAATCGGTCCCGGTGGCATGTGGCAGTGGTCGCCGGTGGAAGACCACTTGGCCTTCGTTGACATTGATGGTTCGATCCGGACGGTGAACGCCGATGGAAGTGAGTCCAGAGAAGTGGTTCAGGCAGGCTCAGGGGCTGCTCGCTTCTACTGGTCGCCGGACGGTCGCTCGATCGCCTATGAGCGCTGGCTGTACGGTGAGGGAACCGAGAACTTTCGACCTCTCGTGGATCAGGGCCTGTGGGTGGTCGACGCCGACGGCAGCAACCCGCGAGAGGTGTTCTCGGAGTGGGAGGCGGGTGAAGAGATGAGCGTAGCCGCCTACCTGCTCGAATGGTCGCCAGACGGCCGCTATCTGGCGTTCATCAAGGGCACCAACTCGGCGTCCCTCCTGGCGGACGGCTTTCCCCTCTATCTTGTCTCCGTAGCCGACGGTTCGCAGACCAAGCTCTCCTCGGGCAGCCTCGCCTACGACGCCTTCGTGAGCTGGTCGCCAGATGGGACTCGCATCGCCTACGTGAAGGGGGGTGGCCGGGAGGCGACGGCCGGCAAGAAGATCGTCGTTGCGGGTGCTGACGGTTCGGCGAAGGTAGCGCTCTCCACGCCTGACCAGGCCGCCATCAACCCCTCGTGGTCTCCAGACGGTAGCCGTGTGGCCTTCGTGGCCGGCCCGGCCGGGGACGCCACAAGCACGAGCTTTGACCAAGCCGCCCTGGTCAGGAGCCGTCGCATCTGGGTTGCCGATTCCAACACGGGCGACGCTCATCAGCTGACAGAGGATGCGAACTACGGGGATGACTATCCCCAGTGGTCAGCGGATGGCTCTCACATTCTATTTGTCCGCATGAAGGCGGCGGACATATCGCCCCTGCCAGACGGCTTAGGGTCCGAGGATGCGACGGTGGAGCTGTGGCTCATGCGATCCGACGGAACAGAGCAGCGCAAAGTCGTCAGCGGGCTCACGACGTCTTGGTTGGGCTATTACGGCTTTATCGACTGGTCCCAGCTCTTCGACTGGTACCCGGGCGCCGGTGCCGCTAGTTCCGCCGGGGAGACCGCCCCGCCGTCAGCGTCCCCCGCTTTCGAGCAGATCCCGACCGCCTTCAGCAAGCAGTACTTCGCCCAGTTGCCGCAGCAGTAGCGGGCGCCCCTTCGATTTACTCTTTCCCCTGGGTCGGCCTGGCTTCTGTTCTCCTTGAGCCCTCCCGCCGAGGAGTCTGCCCTCTACCTTGAAGGGAGAGGCTAGGGGCAAGGGTGGGCGTCTCCCCGCGACATAACCCCGATGCTATAATCGCGGCGTGAGCGCCAGGGAGCAGCCGCGCCTCGTCCTGGTCGACGGCCACGGCATCATTCACCGCTCCTATCACGCCATGCGGGACCAGCCTCTGACCGTGCGCCGCACGGGCGAGGTGATCACCGCCGCCTTCGGCCTGGCCGGCACCCTCCTCTCCGTCATCCAGGAGCTGAAGCCCACCCATATCGCCGTCGCTCTGGACAAGGGGCGGGCGACCTTCCGCCACAAGATGTCGGCCAGCTACAAGGCCCACCGCGTCGAGATGCCCGACGATCTCCGCCAGCAGATGGCCCGCTGCCGCGAGCTCATCGAGACGCTCGGCGTCCCCATCTTCGAGCATGAGGGGTACGAGGCCGACGACATCCTGGGCTCGCTCGCCGTCCAGGCCGCCGGGCAGGGCATGGACACGTTCCTCGTCAGCCTGGACAGCGACATCGCCCAGCTGGTCGGGCCCGGCGTCCACCTCTGGATGTACCGCCCCTACCAGCGCGACTCCGTGGTCTACCTGACGCCGGAGGACGTACAGAAGCGGTACGGCGTCCTCCCCGAGCAGATGCCCGACCTCAAAGCCCTCAAGGGCGACGCCTCCGACAACATCGCCGGTGTTGCGGGCGTGGGCGAGAAGACGGCGGTCAAGCTCGTCCAGGAGTTCGGCAGCGTCGAGGGGTTGTACGAAAACATAGACAGGGTGGAGCCGCCGCGCCTGCGCGACGCCCTGAAGGCGGCCGGGGAGCAGGTGCGGGAGAGCAAGGTCCTCGCCACCATCGTCACCGACGTCCCCACCAGGCTCGACCTCGAGGCTGCCGACTTCGCCCGGCACTACCGGCGCGACCGCGTGCTCGACCTGTTCCGCGACCTCGAGTTCAAGAGCCTAGTCCCGCGCCTGCCTGCCGGTAGGCAAGGCCTGCCCCCGCAGGAGGCGCCGGCGGAGGCGGTGCAAATGCCCCTGACTCCGCGCCCTGAGGCGGCGGAAGTCGCGGAGAAGTACGAGATCGTACGCACGGAAAAGCAGCTGGAGGCGCTGGCCCGCCGCATCGCCGGGACGAAGGCCTTCACCTTCGACACCGAGGCCACGGGCCTGGAGGCGATGCGGGCGCGGCCTGTCGGTATCGCCGTCGCCCTCTGCCCGGGCGAGGCGTACTACATCCCGGTCGGCCACGCTGCCGCCGACGGCCAACTGGACCTCGCGACCGTCCTGCAACGGCTGCGTCCCCTCTTCGAGGACCCGTCGATCGAGAAATGCGGCCACAACCTGAAGTACGACACGCTCCTGCTGGCCCAGGGTGGCGTCTGGACCCGCGGCCTCGCCTTCGACACGATGATCGCGGCCTTCCTCGTCGGTGAAGGCGGCGGCGGCAGCTACCGCCCTGGCGAGGGCGCCCTGAGCCTCAAGTGGCTGGTGTCACGCCGGCTGGGCATCGAGATGACGGAGATCACCACCCTCATCGGCGCCCGGGGAAGAGGTGGCCAGATCCCCATGTCGGAGGTGGACGTCGAGACGGCCGGCCGCTACGCCTGCGCCGACGCCGACATGACCTGCCGCCTGCGGGGGCAGCTGGAGCCGGAGTTGGAGCAGCAGGGGATGAAGCGGCTGTTCCATGAGATCGAGATGCCGCTGGTCTCGGTGCTGGCGCGCATGGAGATGAACGGCGTCGCCATCGACACGGGCGTGCTGCGGGAGATGTCGGCGATGCTGGCGGAGGAGATCGGCCGCATCGAGGAGGAGATATACAAGTCGGTGGGGCACCAGTTCAACATCGGCTCGCCGCAGCAGCTCAGCTACGTCCTGTTCGAGGAGCTAAAGCTGCCCAAGACGCGCCGCCTCAAGACCGGCGCCTACACCACGGACGCCCAGGCGCTCGAGGGGCTGCGCTCCCTCCACCCCCTCATCGAGCTCATCTACGAGTATCGGGAGCTGACCAAGCTCAAGTCTACCTACCTGGACACCCTGCCCGCCCTGGTCCATCCCGGCACCAATCGCCTCCACACCGACTTCAACCAGACGGGCGCCGCCACCGGGCGCCTCTCCTCCAGCAATCCGAACCTCCAGAACATCCCCGTGCGGTCGGAGCTGGGCGGGCAGGTGCGGCGCGCTTTCATCGCCCGGGACGTGGGGCCCGACCCCCGGCTCCTCTCCGGCGACTACTCGCAGATCGAGCTACGGATCATGGCCCACATCACCGAGGACCCGGCGCTGGTCGCCGCCTTCATGAACGACGAGGACATCCACGCCGCCACCGCCTCGCAGGTCTTTGGCGTGCCGATCGATCAGGTGACGCCGCTCATGCGGCGGCGGGCCAAGGTGTTCAACTTCGGCGTGCTCTACGGCCTCAGCGAGTACGGCCTCTCCGTCCGCGAGAAGATACCGCGCGAGGAGGCCGGCGAGTTCATCCGCCGCTACTTCGAGAAGTACCCAGGCATTCAGCGCTACGTCGCGGAGACGATCCAGCGCACCCGCGAGCTCGGCTACGCGGAGACCCTGTTCGGGCGGCGGCGCGCCATCCCCGAGATCAACTCGTCCAACTTCAACGTGCGGCAGGCGGCGGAGCGGGCGGCCATCAACATGCCGGTCCAGGGGACGGCGGCCGACATCATCAAAATCGCCATGAACCGGCTCGAGGCGGAGATGGAGCGGCGCCAGATGCGCAGCCTGATGACCCTCCAGGTCCACGATGAGCTGATCTTCGAGTGCCCCCGCGACGAGCTGGAGGAGATGCGCCAGCTTGCCCTGGAGATAATGCCGCAGCCGATCGACCTGAAGGTGCCGCTGAAGGTGGACACGAAGGCGGGCAAGAACTGGATGGACATGGAGTAGGGCGGTCATTGTGATGAGGATCAAACCGCACGCGGCTCTATATATCAAGCTTGGCGAAGGCGGTAAATGGGAACAAGAATGCATAGAGGGAAGTCAGACGCTCCGCCTCGGCTATGGGAACATCCCTTATGAACATTCTCTTTGTTGCGAAGGTAAGTGGGAGGAAGTGGTAGAACGATACGAGGCGATGGGTAAGAGCAGGGGGGTCGGTACACGTCATGCGAAGCAGATACGACTCTTTTATGAAGCCGGAGAAGATGTTCTTTGGATCACTTTTTATAGTAATCGACTATGGTGGTGTTTCTCCAAGCCTGAAGTGATGCTGTTAGAAGATGGGTCGAAGACGCGCCCAGTAATTGGGCGCTGGAACTCTTGTGACATCAATGGCGCGCCTCTAGAAATAAGCCGTTTAAGTGGGAAACTTCTGATGCTGCAAGGCTTTCAGGGCACCATCTGTTCGGTCAGGGAATTCGACTATCTCCTACGGAAGATCAACGGAGCGACGGAACCCGAAGTCGAGCTGGCAAAGTCATCCCGGCAGACGCTTGCAGGCCAAATCGCGGCCATAATCCGCAATCTTCACTGGCGCGATTTTGAACTGCTGATCGATCTAATTTTCCGCCAGGCTGGCTGGCGTCGAACTAGTCAAGTGGGGGGACCCCAAAAGACGCTTGATCTAGAGCTCGTCGAACCGATCACCGGCCAGCGCTATGGTGTGCAAATCAAATCCCAGGCAGATTTCGCAACCTTTGAGAGCTATCAGAGCCGGGTTCAACATTGGGAAGGATTTACTCGCTTCTATTTCGCCGTGCACTCGCCGTCACCAGAACTGGAGCGTGTCGCGACAGAAGGTAAGGTCCAGCTTCTCCGCCCCGCCGAGGTGGCCGAATGGTCAGTGAGGTACGGACTCGTAGACTGGATAATTGACAAGGCAGGGTGAAGCCCTGGCGTCTCACCCTCGATGTGCATTCTTTTCTCATGCCTGAGCTCCCCGAAGTCGAGACCATCCGTCAGGGCCTGCTGCCCCTCGTGGTGGGCCGGACGGTGGTGGAGGCCTCGGTGTCCCCGGAGGCGCCGCGACTGGTCGCCTGGCCGCCGCGGGCGGACGACCTGTGCCGCGGGCTGGCCGGCCAGCGGATCGAGGGCGTCGGGCGGCGGGGGAAGTACCTGCTGTTCGCCCTCGCCGACGGCCGCACGTGGGTCGTGCACCTGCGGATGACCGGGGTGCTGGTCTACCGGCCGCAAGGGTGCGGCGGGGGCCGCTTCCTGCGCGCCTCCTTCCGCCTCGACAACGGGGCCTCGCTCTGCTTCGCCGACCTGCGGAAGATGGGGCGGATGTGGCTGGTGGACGACCCCGCACAGGTGGTGGGCAAGCTGGGGCCGGAGCCGCTGAGCGAGGGGTTCACCGCCGCGGACCTGGGCCGGCTCCTGGCGAGGCGGTCGGCGCCGGTGAAGGCCGTGCTTCTGGACCAGGGGGCCATCGCCGGCATCGGCAACATCTACGCCGACGAGGCGCTGTTCGAGGCCCGCGTCCACCCGCGGCGGCCGGCGTCGTCGCTCTCGGGCGAAGAGGTGCGGCGCCTGCACAAGGCGGTCGGCCTGACCCTGGTGCGGGCCATGGGCGACCGCGGCTCGAGCTTCGATCACTACGTCGACGCCCGGGGGGAGAAGGGGTCGCACCACCTGAACGTGAAGGTGTTCCGCCGCACCGACGAGGCCTGCTTCGAGTGTGGCTCCCTTATCCAGCGGATAAAGGTGGCGGGGCGCAGCACGCACTTCTGTCCCCAATGCCAGGTGTAATAGGCTACAGATGGACACAGAATTTTCACAGACAGGTCGGGTGGGGTTCATCAGTGCCTATCTGTGTTAATCTGTGGCTAAGGAGGTAGTCCCAATGAGAGACGCCGTCGTAGTGGACATGGTGCGCACGCCCTTCGGCCGGGCCGGAAACAGGGGCGTCTTCCGCGACATAAGCCACGTGGAGCTGGTCGTCCCCCTCATCAAGACGATACTCGAACGCAACAAGCTCGACCCGTCCCAGGTGGACGAGATCATCATGGGCTCCGTCGGCATCGCCGGGCTGCTGACGCGCTCCCGCCACTACCTGTTCGAGGGCGACCTCCCCTTCAGCATATCGGCGACGGACATGAACAAGCAGTGCGGGTCGTCGCTCCAGGCGCTGACCCAGGGCGCCTTCGCCGTCAAGTGCGAGATGTCGGACGTCGTCCTGGCCGGCGGGGTGGAGACGATGGACCGCACGCTGCCCATCCCGCCCGGGGACGAACGCAACCTCCAGCAGATGCAGACCACGGAGGTGATGCAGCGCGAGGCGCTCCCCGGCAACTGGCCCGACGAGAAGAAGCCTAAGTGGCTGCCCCGCTGGTTCCAGAAGGTGGAGCCCTGGATCATGGACATGGGCATGACGGCGGAGAAGCTGGCCCAGGTGAAAGGCATCTCGCGGGAGGACTCGGACCGGTTTGCCCTGGAGAGCCACCGCCGGACGGTCCGCGCCCAGAAGGAGGGCATCTTCGAGCGCGAGGTCCTGCCCATCGACATCGAGTACTCGGACGGCTCGAAGACAACCGTCGACAAGGATCAGTGCCCGCGCGAGGACACCAGCCTGGAGAAGCTGGCTGAGCTGCGGCCGGTCTTCCGCCCCGACGGCCTGGTGACGGCGGGCAACTCCTGCCCCCGCAACGACGGCGCCGCTCTCTGCCTGGTCATGTCCAAGGACAAGGCGAAAGAGCTGGGGCTCAAGCCGCTGGCGACTGTCCGCTACGCCGCCACCATCGGCGTTGACCCCACGATCATGGGCATCGGGCCGCTGCCCGCCACGCAGAAGCTACTGGAGCGCACCGGCATGGGCCTAAGCGACTTCGACCTGATCGAGATCAACGAGGCGTTCGCCTGCCAGGTCCTGGCCGTGGGCGAGGGGCTGGGGTGGGACTGGGACAACGTGAATGTGAACGGCGGCGCCATCGCCATCGGCCACCCGCTTGGGGCCAGCGGCGCCCGCCTGGTGGGGACCATCGCCTACGAGATGGAACGGCGCGACGCCGAGTGGGGGATGGTCACGCTGTGCATGGGCGGGGGCATGGGCATGTCGGTCGCCCTCCAGCGCGAGCACTACGACTCCTAGGGCTTTCGCTATCAGGGAGCCAGCGCGCCTACGCTCGCCGTGAGCAGCTTCGCCCGGACGATGGTGCGGTGGGTGTACTCCCCCCCGAACGGCTCGCTGGGGTTGGGAAGCCACGTCCCGCCGCAGGTGATGAGCGTGAGGACGTCCCTGTCCGTGGGGTACATCACCTTCGTGGCGTTGGGGTCGTTCGGGTCAACGTAGAAGTTGTTGAAGACCTGATAGACCAGCACCTTGCCGTCCTTGGTTATCAGCCGGATGCTGTCGCCGGGCTGCACCTCGTTGAGCTTCCAGAAGACGGCCGGGCCCCTGTCCCAGGTCACGTGGCCGGAGAAGACGGCGTTGCTTCCCTGGCCCGGCTTGGCCGAGAAGTTGTACCAGGTCACCTCATAACCGGTGAGGGGGACCTGGGGCACGTTATTCTCGTCGACGCCCAGGATGATCACCGGCGCGTCCACGTCTATGCTCTCGATAATCATGCGGAGGGGCGGCTTGTCGTTGTATACGCCGACGCCGCCGGTGCCTCCCGGCAGGTTGTTGTAGGGAGTGGTGACGGGCAGGTCGATGGACCAGTAGACAGGACGGTCCTTCGGGTGGATGGGCTGGGCCTGCGGCTCGGAGTCGTCGTAGTAGGTGTAAAGGCCGATGCCAAGCAGCGACAGGCCTGACCCCAGAAAGACCAGGCCGAGCACCAGCAGGGCCCATCTCCTCATCAAGTTACCCAGCACCGGACAGTCTCCCGCTTCGCTCCTGCTTCTTCAAAAGCTCTCCCCTAATTATAACCCCGCTTCCTGTGTCGCCGTTACGCGGGGTGAAAGCGGGCCGGCACCGCCCTTTTGCCGCTACAGTCTTCCTGATATATTTACGGCGACTGAGGCCGGGGAGACTTCATGGCGAAGCCGGACGCTATCACCGCTATCGAGGGCATCGCTGTGGGCCACTGGGACGACCCGGACGCGGCGACCGGCTGCACCGTCGTCCTCTGCCCGGACGGTGCCGTGGCCTCCGCCGATGTCCGCGGCGGCGCCCCCGGCACCCGCGAGACGGATCTCCTGCGACCCGGGAACCTGGTCGAACAGGTGCACGCCGTCCTCCTCACCGGCGGCAGCGCCTTCGGGCTGGACGCCGCTACGGGCGTAATGCGCTGGCTGGAGGAACGGGGCGCCGGCTTTCCCACCGGCGCCGGGCCGGTGCCGATCGTCACGGCTGCCGTCCTGTACGACCTCTCGGTAGGGCGGCCGGACGTGCGGCCCGACGCGGCGGCGGGCTACGCCGCCTGCGAGGCCGCCGCGACCGGCCGGGCCATCGAAGAAGGGAGCGTGGGCGCGGGGACCGGCGCTTCCGTCGGCAAGGCGCTGGGGCCGGAGCGGGCGGTGAAGGGCGGCGTCGGCACGGCCTGCGAGGGGACGGCCTCGGGGGTGGCGGTTGCAGCTCTGGTGGCCGTCAACTGCTTCGGCGAGGTGGTCGACCCTGAGACGGGGCGGGTGATCGCCGGGCCGCGGGGCGAGAAGAAAGGGTTCGAGTCCACGATCGAGGCCCTGCGGGCGGCGCCTCCCGCCGGTGTCTTCGGGGGCGTCACGAACAGCACCATCGGCGTGGTGGCCACGGACGCAGCGCTAGCGAAGGCGGAGTGCTTGCGGCTGGCCGCCATGGCCCAGAACGGCCTGGCGCGCGTGGTCCGTCCCGCGCACACCCAGGTGGACGGCGATACGCTCTTCGCCCTGGCGACCGGCCGTTCGGGGGCCGCGGCGGATCTCACGGTGCTGGGGGCGCTGGCGGCCCGCGCTGTCGAGCGGGCCATCGTGCGGGCGGTGACGGCGGCGAAGGGGCTGGCGGGCGTGCCGGCGGCCTCGGAGTGGCTACGATAGCTTGTACCGGGATGCGATAATTTTATCGCTCCTATAGTTGCAGCCCCTGCGGCTCTGCTGCTATACTTAGGTCGCCGCCGATCCCGACGCGTCGGGACGGCGAGCGAAAACCAATACCAGGAGCCACAGTCGCTTGGACCCGACGGCCGGGCCGAGACGGCAAATATGGAACGAGTATCGATGCCCTCTCGGCTTGCCGGGAGGGCTTTTTGATGGCTCCGGCCGGTGAGGAGGATGCCGTTGCGCACGATGCTCAAAAGCAAAATACACCGGGCGCGGGTGACGGACGCCAACGTCGAGTACGAGGGGTCGATCACGCTGGACGCGACCCTGATGGACGCGGCCGACATCCTCCCCTACGAGCAGGTCCAGGTGCTGGACATCGATAACGGGGAGCGCCTGACGACCTATGCCATCGAAGGGCAGATGGGCTCCGGCCAGGTGTCGATCAACGGGGCGGCGGCGCGCCTGATCCGCGGGGGCGACACGGTCATCATCCTGGCCTACCGGACCGTGGGCGACGAGGAGGCCCGCTCTCACCGGCCGAAGAGGGTCTATGTGGACGGCGAGAACCGCATCGTCAGGGTGGCTGAGGAGGTCGCGGCCCAGCCGCGCTGAGGAGGCAGACATGATGGAAAGGCGCGTATCGATAACCGACCTGAAGGCGATGAAGAAGCGCGGCGAGAAGATCGCCATGCTCACCGCCTACGACTACCCCACCGCCCGCATCCTCGACGACGCCGGCGTCCCGATCATCCTCGTGGGCGACAGCCTGGGGATGGTCGTCCTCGGCTACGATTCGACGATTCCCGTCACCATGGAAGACATGCTCCACCACGTGAAGGCGGTGGTGCGCGGCAGCCGGCGCGCCCACGTCGTCGCCGACATGCCGTTCATGAGCTACCAGACCGGCCCGGAGGACGCCCTGCGCAACGCCGGCCGCTTCCTGAAGGAGGCGGGTGCTCAGTCGGTGAAGCTGGAAGGCGGCGTGCGCGTGGCCGAGACCGTACGGACGCTGACGGAGGCCGGCATCCCCGTCATGGGCCACCTGGGGCTCACGCCGCAGTCGCTACACCAGTTCGGCGGCTACAAGGTGCAGGGGAAGACGCCCGCCGCCGCCATCAGGCTCCTCAACGACGCCCGGGCGCTGGAGGAGGCCGGGGCCTACGCCGTCGTCCTGGAGACGATACCGGCGCAGCTCGCCAAGCTGATCACGGAGCGCCTCTCCGTCCCCACGATTGGCATCGGGGCCGGACCGGAGTGCGACGGCCAGGTGCAGGTCCTGCACGACATGCTTGGCCTGTACCCCGACTTCACGCCCAGGCACGCCAAGCAGTACGCCCGCCTGGCGGAGTCCGTCCGCGAGGCCGTGGAGGCATACATCTCAGAAGTGTGCGATGGCGTATTCCCTACTGAACGGGAAAGCTTCGCAGTCGACGAGTCTCTCTTCTCCGAGCTGACGTCCGCATCGGGTTGAGGCCGGAGGAGGTCGTACCCCCTTGCTAACGCCCCGAGGATCCCTCGGGGCGGTAGAGTTGCAGGAAGGTCCGTCCCGCTATATTGTGACCGCGATGCAGGTGGCCCGAACCATCGCTGACATGCGCGAGGCCCGCGCCCGCATGGCCGGAAGCGTCGGCTTCGTCCCCACCATGGGCTACCTGCACGAGGGACACCTGGCCCTGGCGCGGCGCGCCCGTGCCGAGAACGACAGCGTCGTCGCCAGCATCTTCGTGAACCCAGCCCAGTTTGGGCCCGACGAGGACTACGACCGCTACCCTAGGGACGAGGAGCGGGACCTGCGGCTCCTGGAGGACGAGAGCGTGGACGTGGCCTTCGTGCCTTCGACAGAGGAGGTGTACCGCCGCGGCTACCACACCTGGGTGGAGGTGACCGGGCCGCTGGTCAACCGGCTGGAAGCCGCCTCGCGGCCGGGCCACTTCCGGGGCGTCACGACGGTGGTCGCCAAGCTGTTCAACATCGTCCAGCCCCACCGCGCCTACTTCGGTGAGAAGGACGCCCAGCAGCTTCGGGTCATCCGCAAGCTGGTGGGCGACCTCAGCCTGCCGGTGGAGATCGTGCCGGTGCCGACGGTGCGGGAGGAGGACGGCCTCGCCCTCAGCAGCCGCAACGTGTACCTCTCGCCGGAAGACCGGCAGGCCGCCCTCGTCCTGCCCCGCGCCCTGGACCTGGCGCGGATGATGGTGGAGGGGTGGGGGCTGCGCGACGCCGACCTGCTGCGCGAGAGCCTGCACGACTACTTTCGCCAGAAGCCGCAGGTGCAGGTCGACTACGTTAGCGTCGCCGCCCCGGAGACGCTGGACGAGCTCGCTGTGATCAACGACTCGGCGCTGGTCATGGCCGCCGTCCGCGTCGGCGGGACGCGGCTCATCGATAACGTCACCCTGACGCCGCGCGGGGAGCCGCTGGAGGACGTCGAGGGGCGGGTCGAGGAGATGTGGGGCCGGCGGCGGCCGGGCGAGGCGGGCGCCGCCGAGTGAGCCCCGCGGGTAACGGCCCACTGCCTTAGGTTTGGTCCAGGGTGAGGTCCAGGCCACCGCCGTAGCACAGCTTGTAACTGTGTAATGCTGGCGACCCAACATTCATCGCGCTTATTTGGACGTCCAACTCGTACGTGCCATTCATCAGAAACCACGACTGCCAGTCCCTAAACACGAAGTGAAGCCTGAACGCGCGCTGGTCAGCGAAAGCCAAGTCTAAGAAGTCGTGACCTTTGGGAGGGATCGACCTGACCACTTCTGACTCGCCGCTCCTCTGCGCTCCTCTGGTAGTCCAGCACAGGTTCTGGCTTGGCTCTGGAATTCGCCACGCTGGCACAGCGGTTGGAGGTACGGGCTTCACAGAGAGAAGCTTCCCCTGACAATCTACTATCTGCTCATGGCTCTCGTTTTGGACACGCAGTCTCACAAACTTTCGATTGCCGTCCGGACTTAAGCGTGGTTCATCAACCTCAACGTTGAGTTTAGGACGCAAACGATTCTTCAGCCCAGAAGCTTGCATCCTCAACTCGTGGTATGTCAGCACTGCGGCTATCATGACACCAGTGCCGAACGCTGAATAGAAACCATAGCTAGGAATGTCCACCGGCAGTCCAGCGCGTTCGAAGGCGTCCAGAGGATCGAGAACGAAGGAGGGGAGCCACAACCAGAACCTCCGCATGATTCCCCACGCAAAAGAGACCGCTGACTTGGGCAACTCCATAGGCACAATCTACCATGCCTCCCTGGCCCCCACGTGGCGCATCTTTTGACCCCCTATCTGCCTCGATGCTAAAATACGGCGGGAATTATCCGGTAGCTCGGAGGCGATATGGGAGGCCACTCACACTGGTCGCAGGTCAAGCGGCAGAAAGGCGTATCGGACTCGAAGCGGGGCCAGCTCTTCACGAAGCTGGCCCGTGAAATTACTGTAGCCGCCCGCGAGGGCGGCGGCGACCCCGATATGAACCCGCGCCTGCGCCTGGCCATCGAGAAGGCCCGCCAGGGCAATATGACCCTCGACACCATCGAGCGCGCGGTCAAGCGCGGAAGCGGCGCCGGTGACGACGCGGCCCAGCTGCTTGAGGCGCGCTTCGAGGGGTACGGGCCCGGCGGCGTGGCCATCATCATCGATGTCCTCACCGATAACCGCAACCGCAGCGTCTCCGACCTCCGCACCACCCTCACCCGCGGCGGCGGCAGCCTGGGCGAGGCCGGCTGCGTCGCCTGGCTGTTCGACAGCAAGGGCGTGATCACCCTCGAAGTGGACGAGCAGGACCCGGAGGAGATCGCCCTCCTGGCCATCGACGCCGGCGCCGAAGACGTCCGCGTCGAGGACCGGCGGGTGGAGGTGTACACGGCGCCGGCGGACCTCGACAAGGTGCGGCGGTCCCTGGGCGAGCAGGGCATCGCCGCGGCCTCGGCCGAGCTGTCGATGATCCCCAAGAACAACGTCCCCCTGGAGGAAAAGACGGCGGTGCAGGTCCTCAAGCTGCTCGACCAGTTGGAGGACCTGGACGACGTGCAGCGCATTTACTCCAACGCTGAGTTCCCCGACGCCGTCCTCCTGGAGTACGCGAGCCGCTAGCCCGTGAGCAGTGACAGGGACGGACTTATCGTTCTGGGGATAGACCCGGGCATTTCCGTCACCGGGTACGGCATCATCTCCAGCCGCGACGGCGCCCTCCAGGCGCTCGACTTCGGCGCCTGGCGCCTCCCCGAGCGCCAGCCCCTCCCCGAACGGCTCCGCCGCCTCCACGAGTCCGTGGCGGCCCTCATCGGCTCCTGGCGGCCGCGGGAGATAGCGGTGGAGGACTTCATCGTGGGGCACGCCCGCGCCGCCGTCACCGTGGGCGAGGCGCGGGCGATGGTGCTGCTGGCGGCGGCCCAGGCGGGACTGCCCGTGTACCTGTACAAGCCGCTGGAGGTCAAGCAGTTCGTGACGTCGTACGGGCGGGGGAG
>JACOUE010000073.1 GCA_016178045.1 Chloroflexota bacterium | reverse complement strand
TGTTCCGTAATCGCGAGGCAGTTGATACCCCGCCGCAGGCAGGCGTCGACCAGCTTCGCCGGGGAGGTGACGGCGTCCCGCGAGTAGTACGTGTACACGTGCAGGTCGGCTCGCAGAAGGCGGGTCGCCATCACTCCGCGGGCGGCTCTTCCTCTTCCGGCAGGTCATAGGCGCCCACTTCCTCGCGGACGGCGCCCTCCGTGTAGGCGGCGAACGCCTCCTGGAGGCGGGTTATCCGCAGCTCCGCGCTGTCCAGCATCTCCTGACAGCGCTGGGCCAGCTTCATCCCCTCCTCGTACAGGCCTATCGCCTCGTCCAGGCTCAGGCCGCCCGCCTCCAGCTTCGCCACCGCCTCCTCCAGGCGGCGGTAGAGCTCCTCGAACGGCTCCGCGGGCTGCTTCCCTGGCCGGGCAGGCTTAGAAGCCATACTGGCGCGACACCTCCGCCGGAAAGCGCCCGTCCTTCACGAACACGTCCAGCCGCTCGCGCGCCTTCACCTCGCCGACGCTGGTCACGACCCGCCCGCCGTCCCGCTTCTGGACGACGGCGTAGCCGCGGGCCAGTGTCTGCCGCGGGTCCAGCGAGGCCAGATGGCGCAGGTGGCCGCCCACGCGCTCGCGCCGCCAGGCCAGCGCCTGCGCGGACAGGGCGGCGATGGATCCGGCCAGCCGCAAGCTTCGCTCCCGCAGCTGCCTCAGGTCGGGCAGGGAGCGCCGCAGGCCGCCCAGCGACTGATCGAGGGCCGCCCGCCGCTGGTTCACCATCCCCGCCGTCCAGCCGTGCAGGGTCATCGCCATCGTCCCCAGGCGCAGGGCGATGTCGGCGCGGTCGGGCACGGCCATCTCGGCCGCCGCGGACGGCGTGGGCGCCCGCACGTCGGCCACCAGGTCGGCGATGGTGTAGTCGG
The DNA here is from genome assembly GCA_016178045.1 of Chloroflexota bacterium. GTDB lineage: Bacteria > Chloroflexota > Dehalococcoidia > SM23-28-2 > JACOUE01 > JACOUE01. The sequence goes on along the minus strand of JACOUE010000073.1, from coordinate 10,038 downwards.
TCTCGTGGCCGACGCCGCAGACGACGGGGGCGCGGCTGGCGTAGACCGCGCGGGCCACGGCCTCCTCGTTGAAGGGCCACATCTCCTCCATCGAGCCGCCGCCGCGGGCCAGGATCACCACCTCCACATCCGGCTCCTCGTTCAGCTGCTGCAGCCCGCCGATGATGCCGCCGGGCGCCTCCGGCCCCTGCACCGGGGTGGGCGCCAGCACGATCTCGGCCAGGGGCCAGCGGCGACCGATGACGTGGCAGACATCGTGGAAGACCGCCCCCGCTGGCGAGGTGACCACGCCGATGCGACGGGGAAAGCGGGGGAGCGGCCGCTTCCGCGACGGCTCGAACAGGCCCTCGGCTTCGAGCTGCGCCTTCAGCCGCTCGAACTGGGCTGCCCACACGCCCACGCCGGCCGGCTGGACGAAGTCGACGTAGAACTGGAGGTCGCCGCGGCCTTCGTAGAACGAGATGTGGCCGTGGGCCAGCACCTGCTGGCCGTTGTCCAGGGCGGCACCGCTGTAGGCGCGGCGGAACATGACGCAGCGGACCTGGGCGGTGTCGTCCTTCAGGCTGAAATAGGTGTGCCCGGCCGAGGAGCGGCTCAGGTTGGTAACCTCGGCCTCGATCCAGATGTTGGAGAGGCTAAGGTCGCTCTCCAGCAGCTCCTTCAGGTAGCGGGCCAGCCGCGAGACGGTGTACGCCTCGATGCCCCAGGAAGGCGGCTGAGTCGTATCGCTAGCTGCCATTACGCCTTCCCCAGGTACTGGCCGGTGCGCGTGTCCACCTTCACCACGTCCCCCACGCCGATGAACAGCGGCACCTGCAGCGGAAGCCCCGTCTCCAGCTTCGCCGGCTTGGTGCCCCCCTGGGCGGTGTCCCCCTTGACCCAGGCCTCGGTCTCCGCCACCCGAAGCTCGACCGCGGCCGGCAGCTCCACCCCGATCGGCTCGTCGCCGTAGATGAGCAGCTCGCACATCGAGTTCTCCGTCAGGTAGTCCAGGGCGTCGGCCAGCTGGTCGTCGTTCAGGGGGATCTGGTCGTACGTCTCCGTGTTCATGAGGTAGTGGAGGCCGCCCTGTTTGTACAGATACTGGGCCGGTGCCCGCTCCACCCGCGCCCGGTTGAATCGCGTCCCCGCCTGCACCGTGCGGTCGATGGTGTGGCCGCCGCGGACGTCGCGCAGCTTCAGGCGCACCTGGGCGCTGCCCCGCCCCAGCTTGAGGTGCTGGAAGTCGAGCACCTGGTAGAGGGTGCCGTCTATCTCCAGCGTCTGCCCCTTCTTCAGGTCGCCGGTCTCGATCATCTCACCTCACCCTTGCTGTCATTCTGAGGAGCGGAGCGACGAAGAATCTCGGTCGTGCAGGCGGGCCAAAAAACAGCCTGCTGCACCACCTATCCGCGAGATTCTTCGCTTCGCTCAGAATGACAGTTAACGAACTCCTTCTGCCTCCGCTCGGCCTGCCTGCCGGCAGGTAGGCTCAGGACGACAGGAAAACTCATCCCGTCAGTTTCGGCGCGCGCGTCATCACCCGAGCCCGTCCGTTCTCGATCACCACCATGTCCTCGATGCGCACGCCGCCCCAGCCGCTGACGTAGACCCCCGGCTCGATGGTGACCACCATGCCGTCCTTCAGCACGTCCTTCGACGTTTTCGCCAGGCTGGGCGACTCGTGGACGAGGAGGCCGACGCCGTGGCCCAGGCCGTGGCCGAAGTTCTCGCCGTAGCCCGCCTCGGCGATGACGTTGTGGGCGAGCATGTGCGCCTCCTCGCCGCTCATCCCCGCCTTCACCAGCTCCTCCGCCGTCAGCTGCGCCGTCAGGACGATGTCGTATATGCGCTGGAACTGCCCATCAGCCTCCCCGACGACGATGGTGCGCGTGAGATCCGAGCAGTAGCCGTCCACGCGTACGCCCATGTCGATGACCAGCGGTTCGCCGGCCTCGATCCGCCTGTCGCGCGGCTGGGCGTGGGGCATCGCCCCCCAGGGCCCGGCCGCCACGATCGTCTCGAAGGAGAGGCCGTCCGCGCCGTGCTCTCGAGCGTACTTCTCGATCTCCCAGGCGACCTGCCGCTCCGTCCACCCCGGCTCGATCACCTCGGACACGTGGACGAACGCCTCGTCGCCTACGTCGACGGCGCGCTGGAGGAGGTCAAGCTCCTCGGGCTCCTTCACCGCGCGCAGCTCCTCTACCAGGGGCGGCGCCGCCAGCAGCTTGGGGCGCTCCCCCGGCGGCATCGCCTCGAGCGTCTTCTTCATCTGCTGGTAGGTGCCGACGGTAACCTCGTTGGGGTTGAAGCCGACGCGCTTGCCCTGGAGCCCGGCCTCGCTCAGGAGCTCCGCCAGCCACGTCCCCAGCCAGCGTCCGGCCTGATACACCGTGAAGTCGGGCGCCTCCCGTTCCGCCTGCTCGACGTAGCGGAAATCGACGGCGATGAACGCCTGCCCGGCGGTGACGAGGAGCCAGCCCATCGAGCCCGTGAAGCCGGAGAGGTAGCGCCGGTTGGCGGCGTGGGTGTGGAAGGTGTCCTCGACCGGTGAGCCCACCAGGAAACCGTCCAGCCCCACCTCCGCCATCCGCTCCCGCAGCCTCTGGACGCGACGGTTCACTCTGCTCCACCAACGTAGGGGCGGGTCTTCAGACCCGCCCGCGTGTCCCCCCACGCCTGCGGACTCACTGGTTGCGCTCCTGGAGGAACCCCACGAGCGCCTCAAGCGCGGCCACGTACCCCCGCCAGCCGAGCCCGCTGACCTGGCCCATGGCGATGTCGGCGACGACCGAGTGGTGGCGGAACTCCTCGCGGCCGTGGATGTTAGAGATGTGCACTTCGATGGTCGGCTTGCCCGCCCCCTCGATGGCGTCGCGCACAGCTAGGCTGTAGTGGGTGAAGGCCCCGGGGTTAATTATAATGCCGTCGGCACCTTCGGCTTCCTTCTGGATGAAGTCGACGATCTCGCCCTCGTGGTTCGACTGAAAGCTGCGCACCTCGGCCCCGAGCTCGGCGGCCCGCTTCGCGGTGCGCTCCTCGATCTCCTTCAGCGTCAGCGATCCGTAAATCCCGGGCTGGCGCTTTCCCAGCAGGTTCAGGTTCGGCCCGTTGATGAGGAGGATCCTCACCGGCCCCGACCCTCTCTCCGGGGAGGAAGGAAGAGGGAAGGAGGAAATACGAGGCCTTGACTACCGCTTCCTCCTCCTTCCATCTTCTACGTCCTACTTCCTACTTCCTCTCCTTCGCCTTCAGCCTCACCTGATTATAGAACGCCTCGGTGTACTTCTGCCTCTGGCGCTCCTCCGTGACGTGCAGGTAGATCTGGGTGCTGGAGACGCTGGCGTGGCCCATCAGCTCCTGCACCACCCGCAGCTCTGCGCCGCCGTCCAGCATGTGGGTGGCGAAGGTGTGGCGCAGCAGGTGCGGCCACACCCGCTGGTCGAGGCCGGCGCGCAGGGCGTACTTGCGCACGATCAACTGCACGGAGCGGGTCGAAAGCCGGCCGCCGTCACGGTTCAGGAACAACGCAGGCTCTTCGAGGCGCTGGAGGAGCCGCTTGCGGCCGTCGCGGAGGTACAGCTTGAGCGTCGCCTCCGCCGCCGCGCCGAAGAAAGCGATGCGCTCCTTATTGCCCTTGCCCTTGACCCGCGCCGTGCGCTCTGCCAGGTCCAGGTCGCGCAGGTCGACGCCTACGACTTCGCTGAGACGCACGCCGGCGGCGTACATGAGCTCCAAGAGGGCGCGGTCGCGCAGCCCGTGGGGAGTGTCGTCGCCGGCGGCGCGGATGAGGGCGCTGACCTGCTCATGGGGCAGGAACGTGGGCAGCCTCCGTTCCCGCTTGGGGGCCCGTACTCCCAGCAGCGGGTCCTTCTCCAGACGCCCCTCGCGGACCAGGTACCGGTAAAACGAGTGGACGGTGCTCACTCGCCGGGCGATACTGCCGCCGGCGACGCCGTCCTCCCTGAGCCGGGCCAGGTAGCGCCGGAACTGCTGCCGGTCGGTCCCCAGGGGGTCGAGGCCTTCTTCGTCGAGGAAGTCAAGGAAGTGCGAAAGGTCGCTCTGGTAGTTGCGGAGCGTATAAGGGGAGAGGTTGCGTTCTGCCTGCAGGTAGCGGAAGTAGTCGGCGAGGAGCTGGTACATCTCACCCCCGGGGGCTGGTGCTGGCCACCGCCTCCTCCGGCACCTCGCCCCGCCAGCTGCACTGGTTGCACTTCGCCCGGCTCTCCTTCTCGACGGTCAGGAGGCCGCCGCACCGGGGGCAGGGGGTGGCAAGGGGCCTGCTCCAGACCGTGAAGTTGCACTTCGGGTAGCTGGCGCAGCCGTAGAAGAACCGACCCTTGCGCGACCTCTTCTCCACGATGTCGCCGCCGCAGACGGGGCAGGCGACGCCCGTCTTCGTCTGGAGCGGCTTGCGTCCCCGGCACTCCGGGTAGCGGGAGCAGGCGAGGAATCTGCCGAAGCGGCCTGTTCGGATGACCATCGGGGCGCCGCACTCGTCGCACTTCTCGTCCGTGGGTTCCGGCTCCCGCGCCGCTGCCTCCTCGCCCTCCAGGGGCTTGCTGTTGCGGCACTCCGGGAAACCGGAGCACGACAGGAACCGGCCGCGCCGGCCCCAGCGGATCACCATCGGCCGGCCACAGGCGTCGCACTTCTCCTCGGTCTCCTGGTGCACGGCGGGCGCCTCGCTTGCCGCGCTCAACGCTTCCTCCAGCGGCCGGTAGAAATGGTGGACCACGGGCTGCCAGGGGCGCGCGCCCTGGGCGATGTCGTCCAGCTCTTGCTCCATTGCCGCTGTGAAATCCACGTCCACGAAGTTCGGGAAGTGCTCCACCAGGAGGTCGTTGACCACCATGCCCAGGTCCGTGGGCCGCAGCTGCCGCCCGTCCTTCTCGGCGTAGTGGCGCTCCTGGATCGTGGCCAGGATCGGGGCGTAGGTGCTGGGCCGGCCGATCCCCTTCTCCTCCAGCGCCTTCACCAGCGTGGCCTCCGTGAAGCGCGGCGGCGGCTCCGTGAAGTGCTGCTCCGGGAACAGCTCCATGAGCCGCAGGGGATCGCCTTCGGCTAGCTCGGGCAGCGGTTTCTTGCCCTCGGCCTCCTCCTCGTCCTCGTCGCGACCCTCGACATAAAGCTGGCGGTAGCCGGCGAAGGCCATCTGGCTGTTGGTGGCGCGCAGGAGGAAGACGTCCCCACCCGTCTCCGGCCTCGCCTCGATCTCGACGGTGACGACGTCGTAGAGGGCGTCGGCCATCTGCGAGGCAAGCATCCGCTCCCAGATGAGGGAGTAGAGGCGGTACTGCTCCGGCTTCAGGTAGCGGCGGACGGCGTCGGGCTCACGGCGGATGGAGGTGGGACGGATCGCCTCGTGCGCCTCCTGGGCCCCCTTGACCTTCTTGCGGTACTCCCGCGGCGAGGCCGGCAGGAACTCCTTCCCGAAGCGGTCGGCGATGTAGGAGCGGGCCTCGCGCTTGGCCGACTCGGCGGCGTGGGTAGAATCGGTGCGCATGTAGGTGATAAGGCCCACTTCGCCCTCGGGGCCCAGCGCCAGGCCCTCGTACAGCTGCTGGGCGATGGCCATGGTCTGCCGCGCCGAGAGGTTCAGCCGGCGCGACGCCTCCTGCTGGAGGGTGCTGGTGATGAAGGGCGCGGCGGGCTTCCGCGCCTGCCGCTTCTTCTGCACGGAAAGGACGCGGTAGCCAGCGGAGCGCAGGAGGGCCCCGAGCCGCTCCGCCTCCGTCTCGTTCGGTATCTCCACCTTTTGCTTGCGGGCGGCGTACCCCGCCAGCTTGGCCCGAAAGCCGGGCGCGGCGCCCTCTTTCTCCAGTTCCGCCTCGATGGTCCAGTACTCCTGCGCGACGAAGCCCTGGACGTCCCGCTCCCGCTCTACCAGCAGTCGCAGCGCCACGGACTGCACCCGCCCGGCCGACAGCCCCCGCCGCACCTTCTTCCAGAGGAAAGGACTGAGGCGGTAGCCCATCAGGCGGTCGAGGATGCGGCGTGCCTGCTGCGCGTCCACCAGCTGCATGTCGATCTCGCGGGGCTTGTCGAACGCCCGGCGCACAGACTCGGGGGTGATCTCGTGGAAGACGACGCGACGGTGGGGTACGCCCTTGAGGCCGGCGGCCTCCACCAGGTGCCAGGCGATCGCCTCGCCCTCGCGGTCGGGGTCGGTGGCCAGGTAGACGGCGGCGGCCTTGGCGGCGGCGTCCTTGATGTCCTTCACCGCCTTGCGCTTCTCGGGGGGGACGACGTAGCGGGGGGCGAACTCCGCCTCGACGTCGACGCCCAGCTCCCGCTTGGGGAGGTCGCGCACGTGTCCGACGGACGCCTTGATGTCGAACTGGTTACCCAGGATGTTGGCGATAGTGCGGGCCTTGGCCGGGGACTCCACCACCACCAGGCTCTTCCCGCTCCGCTTGGCCAAACGCTTCAACCTCCGTACGCCGCTCTCGCCTCGCGCGCTCTCACGTAGTTCATGGGCCCCATCTGGCGCACCAGCCCCTTCAGCTCCAGCATGGCCAGGGCGCTGCTCACGGTCGCGATGGGTAACCCGCTCTTCCGACATACTTCGTCTATGTGCACAGGCTCTTTGGATATATGACGCAGTAGGGACGCTTCTGTGTCAGTGGCGGGGATGACTTCCCGCATTTCCAGCTGCTGGGGCACCATGGTCAGGTTCAACTCCTCCAGCACGTCCTCCACCCGCGACACCAGCTTGGCGCCCTCCTGGATCAGCGAGTTTGTCCCCCGGCTCTGCGGCGAGAACACGCTCCCCGGGACGGCGAACACCTCCCGGTTCTGCTCCAGGGCGAGCCGGGCGGTGATGAGGGCCCCGCTCTTCATGTCGCCCTCCACCACCAGCACTCCCAGGCTGAGGCCGGACATTATCCGGTTGCGCCGCGGGAAGTAGTCTCCCCGCGGCTGGGTGCCCAGAGGGTAGTCGCTGATGAGCGCCCCCCGCTCGCTGATTTCCAGGGCGAGCCGGGCGTGCTCCGCCGGGTAGACCATGTCCAGGCCGCACGCCATCACAGCGATGGTGCGGCCGCCGGCGTCCAGCGCCGCCCGGTGGGCGCCGGCGTCGACGCCGCGGGCGAGCCCGCTGACGACGGTGATGCCGCTCTTGGCCAGCCCCCAGGTCAGCTCCTCCGCCGCCTGGCGGCCGTACGGCGTGGGGCGGCGAGTCCCGACCACCGCCACCGCCATCTCGTCCGCCTCCGTCAGCTTCCCGCGGACGTAGAGGACGGGCGGCGGGTCGAATATCTCCTTCAGCCGGCTGGGGTAGGCCGCGTCGTTCCAGGTGAGGGGGTCGATCTTGTGGCGGCCCAGCCGCTCCATCTCGTCGTCCGGCGAGACCTTGGGCCGCTCGTTGACGATGATGGAGGCGCTGCGTTCGTCCAGACCGGCGGAGCGCAGTTCGGCGCGGGAGGCCGTCCAGGCGTTCTCCAGCCGCCCGAAGTGGTTCTCCAGAAGGGAGAAGCGGACGCGGCCGATGTTAGGGATGCGGTTGAAGGCAACCCAGTACTTGCGGTCAGTGGCCCCCATAGCTGTGTCGCCACATTGTAGCACAGGCCCTTTGGCCTAACAAACGAAGAAAAGTCGCTGGGGGTTACGCCCGGCGGGGGTGGTTGTTCCCCTCTTCCCCTTGCGCAGGCGGCGGCTCTTCCCGGATGACCCGCACCTTCTTGATCCGCCGCCCGCTCACGGAGAGCACCCGCAGCAGCAGCCCGTCCACCCGCACCTCGTCGCCCACGCTGGGCATCTTCCCCAGCTGGTCGTAGATGCAGCCGCCCACCGTGTCGAAGTCGTTCCGCTCGATCTCCAGGCCGAAAAGCTCGTTCAGGTCGTCGATGCTCACCCTGGCGTCGACGATAGCCTCCGACTCGTTCAGCCGCTGGACCTCCTCCTCCTCCTCATCGAACTCGTCGGCGATCTCGCCCACGATCTCCTCCAGCAGGTCCTCGATGGTCACCAGGCCCGCCGTCCCCCCGTACTCGTCAGCCACGATGGCGATCGATATCTTCTGCTCCCGCATCTCGCTGAGGAGGTCGTCCACCCGCTTGCTCTCCGGCACGAAGTAAGCGGGGCGGACCAGCTCCTTGATGCTGGCGGGGGAAGTCCCCTTCGCCAGGTGCTTGAGCACCTCGCGGGCGTGGATCACGCCGATGATGTTGTCGATGGTCTCCTCGTAGACCGGGAGGCGGCTGTAGCCCCGCTCCACGATGAGCCGGGCCACCTCCTCGAAGCCGGCGTCCGACTCCAGTCCGACGATGTCGATTCGCGGCACCATGATCTCCTTGACCATGGTCTGCTCCATCTCCATGATGCCGCGGATCATCTCCCGCTCCTCGGCGGGAATGGCGCCGGTGGCCTCCTCCAGCTCCGCCAGTCGCAGGATCTGCTCCGCCTCGTCGGCCGCCTTCTCGTGACGGCGGCGCCACCAGCGCAGGGCGGCCGCCACCGGCAGGTCGAGCAGGCGCGCGGGGAGGGCGAAGACCGTTCGCACCAGCGAGACGAAGGGGCGCAGGTACCTGTCCCAGCGCTCGGGGTCCTGCGAGACCAGCAGCCGCGGCAGGGCCTGGAAGAGCATCAGGCCAAAGAGGATGACAAAGGCGGCGACGGCCAGCGCGCTCCAGTGGTGGCCGACACCGTCCAGCACCAGGAAGACGACGATGGCGGTGATGCCGACTATCGTCAGGTTGCGGGCCAGCGCCAGCGAGGCCAGCGTCACCTGCCGCTCCTGGGCGTAGCGCTGGAGGGCCTCCAGACGCGAGACGTCGCGCGGCTCCATCGCCCGGGCGCGGGCGCGAAAGCCGGCGATGACGCCCGTCTCGGCGGCGACGACGAAGGCCAGTAGGACGAGCGCCGCTACCAGCAAGACGATGCCCGGCCAGACGTCGTTACTCAACCCGCCTCCGACCCTCGGTTCGCCTCTTCGGCAGGCGTCGCGCCGGCACGCCGGCTACCTTCTCGCCAGCGGGCACGTCTTCCGTCACCACGGAGCCGGCGCCCGTGCTGGCCCCTTTGCCCACCCTGACCGGGGCCACCAGCATCGTGTCGCTGCCGATGAAGGCGCCGTCATCGATGACCGTCTCGTTCTTGGTCACGCCGTCGTAGTTGCAGGTCACGGTGCCGGCCCCGATGTTCACCTCCGCGCCCACGCGGGCGTCGCCCACGTAGCTGAAGTGGCCCACCTTCGTCCCCTTCCCGAGCCGCGACTGCTTGATCTCGACGAAGTTGCCCACATGCACGCCCGCCTCCAGGCGGGTCCCGGCCCGCAGATGGCTGAAGGGCCCGACGCCCGCGCCTTCCTCCAGCACCGACCCCTCGACCACGGAAGCGACGACGCGGCAGCCGTCGGCGATGGTGGAGTCGCTGATCACGGCGTTGGGGCCGATCTCGCAGTGGGCGCCGATGCGGGTGCGGCCCGAGAGGGCCGTGTTGGGGCGGATGACCGTCCCGGCGCCGATCGCGACGCGGGCCTCGATGTACGTCGTCGCCGGGTCGACGATGGTGACACCGGATGCCTCCAGCGCCGCCGCCGCCCGCAGCCGTCTCTCGAGACCCGCGCGCAGGCGCTGCACGGCCTGCTCCAGGTCTTTCGGCGGCTGCTGTTTGGAGCGCTTCGGTTTCGTTGCTACAGCCCTGGCCACTCTATGACCTCAGCCGACCCGGACGGGCGCGATTGAAACGGTGCATCGAAGCTTCTACTCGCAGCAGCAGGGGCTTGAGATTCTCGAAATGGCGACGCGGGGCGCGTGCAGGAGGGAGACGTGCGAACCGGGCAACGCTGCGGAGCTGGTACTCGGGGGGTCGTCCCCGGTCCCGTCGGAGGAGTTAGGCGACTCTTTTGTATCGGTCATCCGTATGCCGCCCTCCCCTGGGGGACGAACGGCATTTCTCATCGTAACTACCCGCCGTAGGGCTGTCAACTGAGCTGTAGGGTCGCAGGAAGAGTGTCCTAGTTACGTCGCAGCAAGAATGTCCTGTTGTGGCATGGTCTCTCTGAGAGGAGGTGACCATGCAGAGAGGATGGCTGCGAGTGACAGTTCGCTACCCGCT